>NZ_LABZ01000201.1 GCF_001043955.1 Methylobacterium tarhaniae
GGAGGAGGGAGGGCGGCACGCTCACGAGGTGAGGGGCAGAGCGACCGCGACGACCGCGCCGAGGAGCGCCACGTACAGGGCGAGGTCGAACAGGGGCCGGTGCCAGACCAGGCGGTAGAAGCCGCTCCAGGCCAGCAACCGGCGCAGCGGCAGGCTGACGAGGAAGGCGAGCAGCATCCAGGCCGCGAGGCTGGGCACGAAGACGCCGTAGAGGTCGAACTCACCCGTCATGCCGCGAGCTCCGGTCGGGTGTCCGAGGGACGGGCCGGCCGGTAGGGATCCGCCTCCGGAAACAGGCCGCGGCGGATCCCCACGAGGCCCATCAGGGCGGCGCGCCCCGCCGCCTGCCGGGCATCGGCGGAGACCGCGTCCAAGGCCGCATCGACGGAGGCGAGGAGGGCCGGCGCCGGCTCCAGGGTCGGGCTCTCGAAATGGCGGGCCAGGGCGGCGAGGAGCCGCTCGACCGCGTCCCTGCCGGGTGGCGAGAGCTGCCGGCGGTCGCGGCGCAGCTCGACCACGTTGATGCCGACGCGCACCTCGGCGAGGAGGTCGGCCGTCCATTCCGCGTCGTCGGCCGGCAGGGCGGCGAGGCGCGGCGCGATCAAACCGACCCGGTCGAGCATGAGCGCCGCCAGTTCGAGGCCGTTCTGCGCGCCGCGGC
The DNA here is from genome assembly GCF_001043955.1 of Methylobacterium tarhaniae. Taxonomy (GTDB): domain Bacteria; phylum Pseudomonadota; class Alphaproteobacteria; order Rhizobiales; family Beijerinckiaceae; genus Methylobacterium; species Methylobacterium tarhaniae. Next base: position 662 of record NZ_LABZ01000201.1, read on the forward strand.
GCCGGGCGGCGCGGGCGAGCTCGCGCCGGTTGATGCCCCGCAGCCGTCGTGCCGACCAGCCGGCCCCGACCGAGCGGACGAGGCGCGTGACCACCGCCCCCGTCCACATCCCGAGGATGACCGCGACGGCGGAATTGGCGAAGGCCGCGAAATCGGCGCTGAAGCTGCCCTGGAGGGCGATCATGGTCGAGCCGTTGACCGCCGCGCCCATCGCCCTCGGGGCGGTCCGCGGCTGCGCCATGAACACGCCGCAGAGCAGCAATCCGGGCGCGAGCGCCAGGGCCAGCATCTCGAAGGTGGTGGCCAGCGGCAGGATGGCGAACAGGTAGGCGCCCGCCCCGAGCGCGCCGACGATGGCCGAGTTGGCGAAGCTGACGATGAAGGGCGCGGGGTCGTCCTGCGCGGCGAAGAAGCAGCACCCGACCGCCGCCATCATCGGGGCTCCGGCGCCGTCCGGCCACCCGGTCGCGATCCAGATCGCGCAGGCGAGCACGATCGAGAGGAACACGCCCGCCGCCGACAGGAGGGCCATGCCGCGGTCGCGGTGACGGATCGTGCGGGCCGCGGCCGTGTAGCGGAAGGCGAGGTGCTCGGCGACGGGCGTTCCGTCGGCGATGTGCCGCTGGAGCAGGCGGGCATCCTGGCGCAGGTCGATGAAGTCGACGAGCCGCGCCACGAGGCTCGCGAGGACGAGGTCGTTCCAGGACGGGCGCTCGCCGAGGCGGGAATCGACCGCGACCGCGCTCGCCTTGAGCCGCGCGGCCTCGGCCGGGTCGGTCGTGCCGACGGCGAGCCAGGCGGCCATGGCGTCGAGCACGCCGCGCAGCCGGTCGGGGAGGGCCCCGGCCCGCTCCAGGGTCTCGATGCGGTCCGCGATCGCCGAGACGATCGGCAGGACCATCAGCATGTGCTGGCGCAGGGTCGCCATGGCGTCGGCCGAGCGCTCCGCCCCCGTCATGTCGTAGCGCAGGGGCGTCGCCAGCGCGTCGAACGCGATCGCGTCCGAGGCGAGCCGGAGACGCTTGGCCTGGGTGTCCTTCGCCGGCCGGGCCCGGCCGAGGACGTCGCAGGCCCACAGGCGGGCATCGCGCAGCCAGGCGTCGAGCCGGCCGGCGATCGTCGGAGCGGCCGATTGCGGCAGCACGACCGACGACATCAGGCTGGCGCAGAGGATGCCCAGCGTGATCTCCTCCGCCCGGGCGACCGCGGTGCCGAAGATCGCATCGGGCTCGCCGACCGCCGGGAAGCCGATCAGGGCGGCCGTGTAGCCGCCGAGCATCATCAGGTAGCTGCGCGGCGTCCGGTCGAGGAGCGAGAAATACAGGCAGACCGCGACCCAGAGGGCGATGGCGAGCGTCAGGAGCTCCGGCGCGTTGACGAGGTTCGGGACCAGGATGACGGTGACGACCGCGCCGAGCAGCGTGCCGCCGACCCGGTATACCGCCTTCGACCGGGTGGCCCCGGCCAGGACCTGGCTGGTGATGTAGACCGTCCCGACCGCCCAGTAGGGCTTCGGCAGGTCGATCCAGAACGCCAGGAACAGGGCCAGCATCGCCGCCGCGAAGGTCTTGATCGAGAACGCCCAGTCGCGCCAGCCGGGGACGGTCATTCCGCCGCCTCGTCGTCCGGGAGCCCGGAGCATCCCGGCTCCATGTCCAGGACTGGGAGGTCCAGGACTGGGAGGCCCAGGACCGGCATGTCGAGAACCGGGCGTGCATGATCCTGGATGGCCCGGAAGACCCTCAGGCCGGCCTCGAGGTCGGCCGCGCTCACGCCTCCGAACACCTCCTCCCGGAGGCGCTCGAGATCGGCCTCGATCCTCGCGACGACCGCCCGTCCGGCGGGGGTGAGGCTCAGCACCTTCGCACGCCGGTCCGTGGCATCCTCCCGACGCTGGACCAGGCCTGCCGCGCAGAGCTGGTCGAGGAGACGGACGAGGGACGGCCCCTCGATCCCGACGGCCTCGGCCAGAGCCGTCTGGCGCGGCTCGCCCGCCATGCGACCGATCAGCACCAGGGGCAGTGCCTTCGCCTCCGAAATTCCATGGGCCTCGGCGGCCGCGTCGGCGAGACGACGCCACTGTCGTCCCGCGAGGAGAAGGCTGTGCGTGTAGGCCTGACGACGCCGGTGCGGGTCCCCGTCGGTCACATCACCGCTCCCGTTCGACCGACGGCACGACGTCGTCGGATCCGCGCGCCGACAGATATGATGCTAGCTATCCGTCGATCGCCATGTAGCGGCGCTGCCCCGGACGGCGAGAGCCGGGTCGGCGTTTCACGCATCGGCGGCGCCCCTCACGCGCCGTCGATGAACCGTCCCGGGCCTTCGAAGAGGGTCGTTCGACCGCGCCGCAGCCGCGGCGGGCCGCCGGTCCGACGGGCTCGCCCCGCGCATCGGTGGATCGGCACGGCACCGGATCGCCGCCCGGGCACGCGCGGACGAGCGCGCGGGGTCCGGCACTCCCGCCGCGGGATCTCGCCGGGGGCGGGCAGGGCGGCCCCGCTCGGGTCAGGCGAAGGCCGGCTCGCGCACGTCGAGCACGGTCAGGCGCTTGGCGGTCCCGGTCCGCGTCGACCAGTCGATGGACTGCCCCTTGCTGAGCCCGAGCAGGGCGGCGCCGACCGGCGTCAGGACGGAGATGCGGCCCCGTCCGATGTCGGCCTCGCCCGGATAGACGAGGCTCACCGCCTGCACCTTGCCGGTCGTGTCGTCGCGGAATGCGACCTCGCTGCCCATCCGGACGAACCCGAGGGCCGTCCTCCCGGCCCGCACGACCGGGATCGGCACGACCTGCGCCCGGTCGAGCTCGTCCGACAGGTAGCCCGCCAGGTCCGGCATGCGGTCCATCGCGGCGGATGCCAGCCCTGCCAGCCGCTCCCGGTCCTCCGCGGTCACCTTGATCTCCGGCAGGCTTCCACCGCCGGCAAGCGTCCTCGTCGTGTCCATCTCGCAGATCCTCGTTCAGGCGGCGCGCGGGCCGGGGTCGTCGTCATCCTCGCCCGCCGGGACGGGCGGCGGGTTCGGCTGCGGCCGGACCAGCGGGACGACCTTCCGGTCGCCCGCCTCCGTGGTGGCGGGTTCCGGGGCGGGGGACGGCCCGGGCGTATCGTCGATCATGGATGCCTCCTGCGGGGCCGCGACGCCGGTACCGGCGCGTGGCGTCGCCGCGCGACTACGGGATCCGGCGCATCGCGCGCCGCCGCCTTGCGTCGGATGGATCTGGAAGGGTGTCGTCGCGCCTCTCGGCCGACCTTCGGGCGCTTCGCGGAAGCCGTCCCGGCGACCCCGAGCGGGACGGACGCAGGCGCGCCGTCGGCTCGGGGCTAGTGGCCCGCGATCAGGTTACCTGCCCGGAGCAGGCCACGGTAGAGGGTCGTGTCGAACGGCATGACGCGCTCAGGATTGGCCATGCGGGAGCGGTTGTCAAACCCGGCCGCCAGCCCCGGGCGGGGTCGCCGCGGCCCGGCTTGACACCGAGCGGTGCCGTCCCGACCTTAGGAGGGTCATGTCGAACCGCCTCCAGAGCCTCCGTCTCCTGGCGCGCTCGGGCAGCCTGCAAGCAGGCTCGTAGCCCTGGCGCTCCGCCGGCCTGTTCGCAGCCGGCCGAGGCCAGGGACGATCTCCAGCAACCTTTCCATCCGTTCGCGCGGCGCCCTTCCGGACGCCGCCGGGGCCGTCGCGCATCCTCCGCGCGGGTCGGCCATGCTGCGAGGTGCCAGGATGCACGCGGTCCATGAACTGCCGCCCATCACCGTCACGACCCACGACTTCGACCGGCTGGTGGCCTTCGGCCTCCACGCCTATCTGCGCGGCGACAGCCACGCCGACTTCCTGCTTTCGGAGCTGAAGCGGGCAACCCTGTGCCCGCCGCGGGCGCTGCCGGGCGAGGTGGTGTCGGTGAACGGCCGGGTGCTCTACCGGCTCGACGACGAGCCGGCCCTGCGGGAGCACCGCCTCGTCCATCCCCTCGACCTCGCCGGCCGGCCCGACGAGCTCTCGGTCGCGAGCCCGCTCGGGATGGCGCTGCTCGGGCTGCGCGTCGGGGACCGGATGCCCTTCTGCGACAACCACCGCGGCACCCAGCACGTGGTCACGGTCGCGGGCATCGACCGGCGATCCGTCGGCGAGCCGGTCGCCGGGCGCCGCGCACCCGCCCCGCGCGGGCCTTGAGCCCCGGTGCCGTCCCGTGCCGGCCCGGCACGGCCCTGTCTCCGACAGGAGCATGTCATGACACGGCGGAACCCGGGGCGGTCCTCCCCGGGAGGGACAACGTCGTCGGCGCCGGCCTCGCCGGGCTGGCGGCCGTCGCACGCGCGGAGGCCGGTCGCCGGCCGACGCCAACCCGAACAGGAGAGAATCCATGCGCATCCTCGTCGCCACCGATTTCTCGCCCCGCTCGCAGCGAGCCGTGCGGCGCGCCGGCATTCTGGCAGGACAGGGCCGCGGCGACGTCGTCCTGCTGCATGTCGTGGATGGTGGGGAGGCGCGCGAGACCGCGCGGGACCTGCGTGAGGCGCAGCGCATGACCGTCGAGCAAGTCGCGGTCGTGCCGGAACTCGTCGGCGTCGAATGCCGCCCGCGCGTCGTCGCGGGACGCCTTCCCGACGCGGTCTGCGACGCAGCGGCGGCCGACCGGGCCGACCTGATCGTGGTGGGGGCGAGCCGGCGGGCGGCCGCCCGAGGCTCCGGCCGGACGGTCCGCAGCCTGATCCGCGCCGCCCCGTGCCCTGTCCTCGTGGTCCATCGATCCGCTTCGGGGCCCTATGCCGGGGTCATGGTCCCGGTCGACCTCTCGGACGCCTCGGCGCGGGCCCTGCGCAGCGTCGCGTCGCTCGGTCTCGCCGACCACGCCCGCGTCACGGTCGTCCACGCCTTCGAGGCGCTGGGCAAGCCGAAGCTGTCCGGGTTCGGCGTGCCGCGCGAGCAGGTCGAGCGCTATGTCGAAAGCTGGCGCTCCACGTTCGCGGAGGAGGTCGAGGCCTTCCTCGAAGCGAGCGGCCTCGTGGGACGGGACTGGTCGAGGCGGGTGGAGGAGGGGCGCCCGGACGAGGTCATCGCCGGCCTCGCCGCGCGGATGTCCTCCGGGCTCCTCGTCATGGGCACGCATGCCCGGACCGGGATCGGGAAGGCTCTTCGGGGGAGCGTCACCGAGGCCGTCCTCGCCGCCGGTGGCGCAGACGTGCTGGTGGTCCCGCCGCGCCGGTCCGGCGGCCGACCCTGGCCGGGGCCGTCCGCACGGGTTCCCGCGGGCCGGGCCGGGCGCCCGCCCCTCAGGGTCGTGACCGCGGGAAGGGACGTGCTCCGCGCGACCGACCGCGACGCCCGACATCCCGGGGCCTGCGCGCCACGCGCGGGGCCGAGCGGCCTTCGGAACGGAAAGCTCAAGCTTCGAGTTGAGGGGGCTGCCGAACGGGAGCCTTCATGAGAACGCCTCTTCTCGCCCTTCTTGGATTGATGCTCGCGACCAGCCCACAGGCGGTCCTGGCGCAGGATGCCGCGGAAGCGCCCTCGGCCTCCATCGAGGACGGCGAGCCGCGTCCGGGTCCGCCACCACCGCAGCCGGACATCGCCCAACCGAACGGGCGGGCCGGCGAGGCCCTGAACGAACCCGGCGGGCGATCCGGCATCCCGCAGGCTCTTCGCGCCTCCGGATCCAAGGCCGGCGGACCGGCGAACGAGCTCAATCCCGGCGGCCGCGCGGAGGCGCCGGCCCCGCCGAAGGGCGATCTCGGCCGGGTCGTCGCCGGCAGGGAGCTGTTCCACGGCAATTACTGCGGGAAGGGGCAGCGCGGCGAGGGCTTGCCCCCGACCGACGACCTCGATGCCGCCTGCATGCGCCACGACGCCTGCTACGACGCGGCCGGCTACAGTTCATGCGCCTGCGATGCGACGCTCAAACGCGAGGCAGCCGTCGTTTCCGACAGCCCGGGGATGTCCCTGGAAGTTCGGCGCAGGGCCCTCAGCGTCATCCAGGCCGCGGAGGCGATGGAGTGCCGCGCCCCGTGATCCCGGCCCTGCGATCCGCGCCTCGCCGCGCGGCATGCCGCGATCAGGATGCGCCGGACTTCGTCTCGGCGTGAAGCCGGTCGCTTGCGCGGAATCGTCCGTCGGCGGGCTTCGACCGGTCCCGCCTCGCGACAGGACCAGGGCGGCGAGCGCCGGCCTCATGCCCATGCCCATACCCGTGCCCGACAGGGCGTCGCAGGCCGCGAGCACGGTCCTTGCCGGCCGAGACGGGCGACCCGGGCAACATCACAGGAACGGAGCGATCCCCAGGCTCGGATGCAGAGCATCGCCGCTCCAGTCCTCGCCGAGCTCCAGGATCAGATCCTTCAGATACGACGCGATCCGTCGACGTGCTCCGCCATCCGTGCAGGCGACCGTGATGCCGATGCCGAGAGTCTCGCCCTCGTACCGGCGCAGCACCGACTCGGCCATCAGCGCGACCTCGCGCTCGGCCTGCGCCGTCAGCACGCGCAAGCCTCCCCGAGTGGCCAACGTCACCTCGTAGCGGATCGCAGCAGTCACGGACCGGCTCCCATCGACGGGTTGGACCTCTACCGGGTTGGACTGACCCGGATCGAAGGTCCGGTAACGGATGAGGTCCGGAAACCGATCCATCGCCGCCTGCGGTTCTTTGCCTGCGGCCTGCTTCATTCGACACGATGCTCACCCGAGCTTCCCGATGACCCGCTCGATCCCGTCACCCGCGAGCGGAATTCCGCTCGTCTCGACGGCTCCATCGCCTGCCATCGCTCGCGACGCCCGCGTCACCGGCGCGACCGGTGCGCCGCCGCGGTCACGCCGGTTCGACGACCCCGCCGGCCTTCTCCAGGGCGGCGAAGCCCCCGGCCACGTGAACGACCGGGACGAGCCCCATCTCCTGAAGAGCCTTCGCGGCCAGGGCCGAGCGGTTGCCCGAGGCGCAGTAGAGCACCAGTCTCCGCCCGCTCCCGAGCTCGGCCTTGTGGGTCGGGCTCGCCGGGTCGGCCTGGAACTCCAGCACGCCGCGCGGCACGTGGACCGCGCCGGCGATCTTGCCGGTCTTCGCCAGTTCCTCGCTCTCGCGCACGTCGACGAGCACCGTGTCCGGCTGGCCGAGGCGAGCGAGCGCCTCCTCGGCCGACACCGTCGTCACCTCGCGGTTCGCTTGCGCCACCAGATCCTTCGCGCTCTTCGTCGTCATGATCGCCTCCGTCGCTCGCCACATCATTCTCCCGGTGCCGCGCCCCCGAGGGCGTCGAGCGGGATCGTCAGGGAACGCCGTCCGTCCGCCTCGGGCTCGAGCAGGCGGCCGCCGGTGGCACGAGGCGGAACAGCAGCATGCCGGCGACCATGGCGGCCACGAAGGTCGCGGCCTGCGCCGGCGCCACCGTCAGGAGGGTGAGTGCCGGCCCGGGACAGAGGCCGGCGAGGCCCCAACCGAGACCGAAGATCGCGGCCCCCGCGACGAGGCGCGGGTCGATGTCGCGCCGGGCCGGGATCTCCAGCCGGGATGCGAGCAGCGGCCGGCCGCGGCGACGGGCGACGAGGGTACCGGCGGCGGAGACCGCGACGGCGCCCGCCATGACGAAGGCGAGGCTCGGATCCCAGCGACCGGTCAGGTCGAGGAAGGCGAGGACCTTTGCCGGATCGCTCATCCCGGAGACGAGGAGGCCGAGGCCGAAGAGCAGACCGACGGCGAAGGCGGAAGCCATCTTGGCCACGGCGTCAGGCTCCGAGCAGGTGACGGATGACGAGAACGGTCAGGACGGCGACAGCCATGAAGGTGCCGGTCGCGGCCAGCGAGCGGGGCGAGAGGCGGCCGAGGCCGCAGACGCCATGGCCGCTGGTGCAGCCGGAGCCGAGGCGCGCCCCGAACCCGACCAGCAGCCCGGCGAGCGCCAGGAGCGGGAACGAGGCCTCGACCGTCACCGGCGGCAGGCTCCCGCCCATGCCGGCATAGACGGGCGGTGCCAGGACCAGCCCGGCCAGGAAGGCGGCCCGCCAGCCGGTCTCGCGCGTGAGTGGAGCGAGCAGCCCGCCGAGGATGCCGCTGATGCCGGCCACGCGTCCGTTGAGGAGCAGCAACAGGGCCGCGGAAGTGCCGATCATGGCGCCGCCGACGAGGGCGCTGACAGGCGTGAAGCCATCCATCGTGGTCTCTCCCGAGCGTCGGTCCGGGCGGCGCCCGAATTGCCGCGGAGCATGCCGTGCCCCGCCACGCCGAAACATTAGGCTTATCTTTATTAGATATCACTAATGCAATGGCAAGGGCGAATTCGGCCGGCTCGAAACGGGAAGCGGCCTCGGCTTCGCCGGGATGGCGTCCTGACGGAGCGGCCTGAGCCTCCGGCTGCGCAACCGGCCGGTCCGCCCGGGGAGCGCGGCGGAGATCGTCCGGGGCCGAACGCCATCAGCCGGGCTCCGGGCAGAAGATGTCCTTGAGGGTCGCCAGCACCCGGGCGGCCCGGGGGTCCTCCAGCCGATAATAGAGCGTCTGGCTCTCGCGGCGGAACGCCACCAGCCCGTCCTCCCGGAGCTTGGCGAGATGCTGCGACAGGGCCGACTGGCTGAGCTCGACCTCCCCGGCGAGGCTCGTCACATCCATCTCGCCGCGGGCGACGAGCAGGCACAGGATCAGCAACCGCTTCTCGTTGGCGAGGAGGCGGAGCAGGCGAGCCGCGTCGGCGGCCTTGTCCTGGAGGCGCATCAGGTCGGTCGGCGTCGCGGCGTCCATCGGCCCCGTGTCCCGGAAAGTCAGACCCGACTTCTTTAGGCGATGCTAATATAGCAGACCGGGCCGCAGCTGTCTCCTGCACGATCGCGCCGCCGGCGCGGGCACCGGGCGGGGGAGGGGCGGGGAGCCGCCAGGGTGCCGGCGCGCTCCGCATCGACCCGGGCCGACCGGTCCCTGGCCTCGTCCTGACCTTCGAGGGTCGACGAGCCGCGCGCCGCCGCCATCGGCGTTGCGGAAGTCCGTTCCCGCCGCCGTGGGGCCGGAGAGCCCCGCGCCGTCCGTCCGGCGGGGTCCACGAAAGGCCGAGACGCGCGGGCCGGCCGACGAAGCCGGCCCGCGCCGTCGCACTCAGTGACCGTGCGCAGGCTCCCGCGCCTGCTCCGGCGCGTGCACCGCCCCCGGCGCCGCGTCCAGGTTCTCCTCGCGCACGCGCTTCCTCTGGAAGAACCGCATCGCGACGACGAAGAAGACCGGAACCAGGATCACCGCCAGCACGGTGGCGGAGATCATCCCGCCCATCACGCCGGTGCCGATCGCCTGCTGGCTCTTCGAGGCCGCGCCGGTCGCGATGGCAAGCGGCACGACGCCGAAGATGAAGGCCAGCGAGGTCATCACGATCGGGCGGAAGCGCAGGCGCGAGGCCTCCACCGTGGCGGTGACGAGCTTGGTGCCGGGCTTCCACAATTCGCGCGCGAACTCGATGATCAGGATCGCGTTCTTGGCCGAGAGGCCGATGATCGTGATGAGCCCGATCTTGAAGTACACGTCGTTCGGCATGTCGCGGATGATCACGCCGGCGACCGAGCCGATCACGCCGAGGGGGATGACCAGCATCACCGCGAGCGGGATCGACCAGCTCTCGTAGAGCGCGGCCAGGCACAGGAAGACGATCAGCACCGAGAGGGCGAGCAGCAGGGTCGCCTGCGAGCCGGCCTGCTTCTCCTGGAGCGACTGCCCGGTCCAGGTATAGCCGAAGCCCTTCGGCAGCTGGGTCATCAGCCGCTCCATCTCGGCGATGGCCTCGCCCGAGGTGAAGCCCGCCGCGGGCTCGCCGGTGAAGCGGACCGACTGGTAGCCGTTGAAGCCGATGATCTGGGCCGGGCCGACGCTCCACTTCAGGTGGGCGAAGGACGACATCGGCACCATCGCGCCGAGGTGGTTCTTGACGCCGTAGTTCAGCAGGTCGGTGGCGTTGAGGCGCTGGTTGTCCTCGGCCTGGACGATCACCCGCTGCATCTTGCCCCGGTTGGGGAAGTCGTTGGTGTAGACCGAGCCGAGGTTGACCTGGATCGTGTCGTTGATGTCGGCGAAGTTGACGCCGAGCGCCGCCGCCTTCTCGCGGTCGATCACCAGCTCCGCCTGCGGCGCGGGCGGCAGGCCCTCGACATAGACGTTCTTGAGGATCGGGCTCTTGCGGGCGAGGGAGAGCAGCTGCTCCTGCGCCGCCATCAGGGCCGCGTAGCCCTTCTGGGCCCGGTCCTGGAGGCGGAAGCTGAAGCCCGAGGCGTTGCCGAGGTTGTCGATCGGCGGCGGCTCCAGCGCCTGGATCACCGCGTCGCGATAGCCCGCCATCGCCTTGTTGGTGCCGGCGACGAGCGCCGCCGCCGACTGGTCCTTGCCGCGCTCGGACCAGGGCTTCAACGTCACGAAGGCCTGCGAGGTCATCTGGCCTTGCCCTGAGAACGAGAAGCCGTTGACGATCGTCACGGTCGCCACGCCCGGCTGGGCCAGCAGGTGCTCCTCGGTCTTCTTCACCGCCGCCAGCGTGCGGTTGAACGAGGAGCCCGGCGGGGTCTGGATGTCGACGGTGAAGAAGCCCTGGTCCTCGACCGGCAGGAAGCCCTCCGGCAGGCGCACGAAGGCGTAGGCCACGCCCGCGACCAGGATCAGGTAGACCACCATCATCCGGCCGGACTTCTTCACCGCCCAGGACACGCCGCGGCCGTAGCGGGCGGTCTCGCGGTCGACGACGCGGTTGAACCAGCCGAAGAAGCCGCGCTTGGCGTGGTGGTGGCCGGGCTCGACGGGCTTCAGCAGCGTGGCGCAGAGCGCCGGGGTCAGCGACAGAGCCAGGAAGGCCGAGAAGGCGATCGAGGTCACCATCGCGATCGAGAACTGGCGATAGATGATGCCGACCGACCCGGGGAAGAACGCCATCGGGATGAACACGGCGATCAGCACGAGCGTGATGCCGATGATCGCGCCGGTGATCTGGCCCATGGCCTTGCGGGTCGCCTCCTTGGGGGGCAAGCCCTCCTCGGCCATGATCCGCTCGACGTTCTCGACCACCACGATGGCGTCGTCGACCAGGATGCCGATGGCGAGCACCATGCCGAACATCGTCAGCACGTTGATCGAGAACCCGGCGAGCAGCATGATCGTGCAGGTGCCGAGAAGCGCGATCGGCACCACGATCGTCGGGATCAGCGTGTAGCGGATGTTCTGCAGGAACAGGAACATCACGATGAACACCAGCACCACCGCCTCGACGAGGGTGTGGAGCACCTTCTCGATCGAGGCCTCGACGGCGGGCGTGATGTCGTAGGGGATGTCCCACTTCACCGTGTCGGGGAAGAACTGCGACAGTTCCACCATCTTGGCCCGGATCGCCTTGGCGGTGTCTAGCGCGTTGCCGTCAGGGGCGAGCGTCACCGAGATGCCGGCGGCCGGCCCGCCGTTGAGGCGGGTGGTGAACTTGTAATCCTCGCCGCCGAGCTCGATGCGGGCGACGTCGCGCAGGCGCACGGTCGAGCCGTCGGGATTGGCGCGCAGGACGATCGCGCCGAACTCCTCCGGGGCCCGCATCTGGCCCTTGACGACGATCGGGTAGTTGACCGCGTGGGTCTCCGGGCTCGGCTGGGCGCCGACGGCGCCCGAGGCGATCTGGACGTTCTGGCGCGTGATCGCCTGCGTCACGTCGGAGGCGTTGAGCGACAGGCCGCGCAGCTTGTCGGGGTCGATCCAGACGCGCAACGAGCGCTCGGTCGAGTACAGGGTGGCGCGCCCGACGCCCGGGATGCGGCGGATCTCGTTGATGACGTTGCGGATCAGGAAGTCGCCGAGCGCGACCTCGTCCATCGACCCGTCCTTGGAGACGAGGGTGATGATGTTGAGGGTCGCGGCCGAGGCCTCCTCGACCAGGATGCCCTGCTGGCGCACCTCGGCCGGCAGGCGCGCCTCGACGCGCTTGAGGCGGTTCTGCACCTCGACGCCGGCATAGCCCGGATCGGTGCCCGGCTCGAAGTTGGCGGTGATCTCGACGACGCCGAACGAATCGCTCGCCGATTCGAAGCTCTGGATGTTGGCCGCGCCGTTCAGCTCATCCTCGATGAGGCGCGTCGTGCCGGTATAGAGATCCTCCACCGAAGCGCCCGGGAAGGCGGTGGAGAGGGCGATCGAGGGCGGCGCGATGATCGGGTATTGCGCCACCGGCAGCATCGGGATCGTGAGCGCGCCGCCCAGGCAGATGAACAGCGCGACGACCCAGGCGAAGATCGGCCGGTCGATGAAGAAGCTCGCCAAGGTGGTGTCCTCCTCAGCGCTGTTCGGTCGAGGCCGGGGCGGGGTGGGACCCCGTGCCGGCCGACGCCACGGTGGTGGTCTCGAACGGTACCGCCGAGACCTGGGTGCCGGCGACGATCTTCTGGAAGCCCTCGGCGACGACCCGGTCGCCCTCCTTGAGCCCGTCGCGGATCACCCACTGGCCCTCGACCACCGGGCCGACCTCGACCGGCTGGAGCACCACCTTCTGGTCCGGCCCGACGAGCCAGACCTGGGCGCGGCCGTCATTGGAGCGGTGCACCGCCTGCTGCGGGACCGCGATGGCGTCGGAATCGATGCCCTGCTTGATCCGGGCGCGGACATACATGCCCGGGAAGAGCTCCCCGTGCGGGTTCGGCACCACGGCACGAAGCGTCACCTGGCCGGTGCTCGGATCGGCGGTCACGTCGGAGAACAGCAGCCGGCCGGGCTCGGGATAGAGCGAGCCGTCATCCATGATGACGCGCACGCTCGCGACATCGGGGGCGAGGCGGTCGAGCTCGCCGCTGGCGAGGTCGCGGCGCAGCTTGTTCAGCTCGCCGACCGACTGGGTGATGTCGACGTAGATCGGGTCGAGCTGCTGGATCGTCGCCAGGTTGCTGGCGCCGCCCTGCTCGACCAGCGCCCCTTCCGTGACGAGGGCCCGGCCGATGCGGCCCGAGATCGGCGCCCGCACGTCCGTATAGCCGAGGTTGAGCTGCGCCCGGTCGCGGGCGGCCTTGGCGCCGGCGACCTCGGCCTCGGCCTGCTTCTGGGCCGCGAAGGCGGCGTCGTACTGGGCCTGGCTCGCGGTCTGTCGGGTGAGCAGGGTCTCCAGGCGCTCGGCCTGCTGGCGGGCCAGCACCAGGGCGGCCTCCGCCTTGGCCAGGGTCGCCTCGGCGCTGGAAAGGTCGGCGCGGAACGGCATCGGGTCGATCTTGTAGAGGAGGTCGCCCTCCTTGACCTGGCTGCCCTGCTCGAAGGTGCGCTTGATGATGAGGCCGGCGACGCGCGCCCGCACCTCGGCGATGCGGGTCGGGGCGGCGCGGCCGGGCAGGTCGCGCTCGTAGGGGATCGGCTGGTGCTTGACCGTCACGATCGAGACTTCCGGCGGGGCGGAGGGGGCCGCCGGCGCGGCGGCCTGCTGGGCCGGCTTGCAGGCGGCGAGCCCGAGGAAGAGGGCGGTCGCTCCGAGGAGGATGCGGCGGCGTTGGATCACGGGTCGGTCTTTCCTGCACGGTAGGGAAGCGGCCGGGGCGCGTCGCGCCGCCGGGCTTCCGGGCAAGGGCCACAAAGAGTTCCCGGTGAGGCGCCGCCGTGGCGCAGGGCCAGGCAGGTTCGCCTCGGACGGATATCGTATGCGCTCGGGCGCCGCCTGTCCGGCCCTGTCCGCAGCGGCCGGCGAGGCACGCAGCCTCGTCGAGCCGCGAGGCTCGCAGGGTTCCGAGGCGGAGATGTGACGTCAGGACCGCTTCCGTACCGAAAGCGGAGCCGGGCGTCAGGCCCTAAGCCTTCGGTGGGCGCTCGGGCAGGGCGGCGCCGGCCTGGACCAGGGCGCCGAGGCGGCGCGGGGGCAGGAGCGTGGCGGCGGAGGCGGCCGGGCCGTCGGCCGGGCAGGCGAGGTTCGTGCTCGCCGCGCCGCCGTCGTCGGGCCGTGGGTTGTCGACGCCGGAGGCCGTGAGGGTGCAGGCCGGGCTCTTCACCCAATGTGCGTGGAGGCTCGCCATCGGCGAGGCGCCCTGGCTCGCGCGCAGCACCGGCTCGGGACGGCCGGACGCCGCATCCGCCGCCGACACCGCCAGGAGGGCGAGGCCGAGGCCGAGGAAGGCGGTCGCGCAGAAGCGCGCGAGAGATGTCCAGATGCGACCGATCACGGAACGGGACAGTGGGGGTTCCGACTGCACCGCACAAGACGCCGCGACATTCTGTCAGACCCGGCGCGACGTCCCGGCGGGCGGGCGCGGGGGCTTGATCGAAGCCGCGCCTCGCCGTACCGGTTTTTCGAAACACGGTCTCCGGACCTGAAGCGGGAGAGAGGCGCATGAGCGCGGCGCGGGACGTCTACATCTGCGACTACGTACGCACGCCGATCGGCCGCTACGGCGGTGCGCTCGCCAAGGTGCGGGCGGACGACCTCGCGGCCATGCCGCTGGCCGAGCTCGCGCGGCGTAACCCGGCCCTGAAGGGGGCGGTCGAGGAGGTCTTCCTCGGCTGCGCCAACCAGGCCGGCGAGGACAACCGCAACGTCGCCCGCATGGCCCTGCTGCTCGCCGGCTATCCCGAGCGGGTGCCGGGCCTCACCCTCAACCGGCTCTGCGCCTCGGGTCTCGACGCGGTCGGGGCGGCGGCGCGGGCGATCCGGGCCGGCGACATCGATCTGGCGGTGGCCGGCGGCGTCGAATCGATGACCCGGGCGCCCTTCGTGATGGGCAAGAGCGAGGGCGCGTTCCAGCGCCAAGCCGAGATCCACGACACCACGATCGGCTGGCGCTTCATCAACCCGGTGCTCAAGCACCAGTACGGCGTCGATTCGATGCCGGAGACCGCCGAGAACGTCGCCGAGGATTACCAGGTCGGCCGCGAGGACCAGGACGCCTTCGCGCTGCGCTCGCAGCAGCGGGCGACGCGGGCGCAGGGAGACGGCACCTTCGCGGCCGAGATCGTCGCGGTCGAGATCCCCGACCGCAAGGGCGGCCACGTCAAGGTCGAACGGGACGAGCATCCCCGGGCCGACACCACGGCGGAGGGGCTCGCCAAGCTCAAGCCCTTCGTGAGGAAGGACGGCACGGTGACCGCCGGCAACGCCTCGGGCGTGAACGACGGCGCCGCCGCCCTGGTGCTGGCGACGCGGGAGGCGGCGGAGCGCCACGGCTTCACTCCCATCGCCCGGGTCCTCGGCCTCGCCTCGGCGGGCGTGCCGCCG
This sequence comes from Methylobacterium tarhaniae, assembly GCF_001043955.1. Lineage (GTDB taxonomy): Bacteria > Pseudomonadota > Alphaproteobacteria > Rhizobiales > Beijerinckiaceae > Methylobacterium > Methylobacterium tarhaniae. Next base: position 15,823 of record NZ_LABZ01000201.1, read on the forward strand.
CGGGTGATGGGCATCGGCCCGATCCCGGCCGTCGAGACGCTCTGCGCGCGCCTGGGCCTGAAGCCGTCCGACTTCGACGCGGTCGAGCTCAACGAGGCCTTCGCCTCGCAGGCGCTGGCCTGCCTGCGCGGCCTCGGCCTGCCCGACGACGCCGACCACGTGAACCCGAATGGCGGCGCCATCGCCCTCGGCCATCCCCTCGGCATGTCGGGCGCCCGCATCGCCGGCAGCGTCGCGCTCCAGCTCGGCCGGAGCGGCGGCCGGCTCGGCCTCGCGACGATGTGCGTCGGCGTCGGCCAGGGCGTGGCCCTCGCGGTCGAGCGGGTCGGCTGATCGGGACACCACCGGTTGCGGAGCGGGGCGGAGTCCCCGCTCCGCCCCGGATGGAATCGGGACGGGATCTCGAATTCGGGGACGAGCGTCTCATCGTGCCGCACTGCACCATGGCGGGGCCGCGTGGCATGGTTTAAGTATGAACCAGTCTCGCCCTTCCTCCGGAACCGCGCGGACGATGCGCCCGCCCTCGCGGGACGGATCCCGCGGCGCAAACGATCCCATGACCCGCCACGCTTCAGCCACCGGCCCCGTGCTCCCGCCGTCCGATCGCGGCCGCCGTATCGCCCCTTCGCCCCGGTGAGGCCCACCATGCCCAGCAAGACCGGGTCGCGCCCGGACGCGGAAGCCTCCCCGAATGCCGCCGAATCCGACGGCGCCGAGACCGGCGACGCGGAGGCGGACTTCCTGACGGTGCTCGGCCAGCGCGTCCGCACCATGCGCTCGGTGCGGGCGATGTCGCGCAAGGTCCTGTCGCAGACCTCCGGCCTGTCCGAGCGCTACATCGCCCAGCTCGAAGGCGGGCAGGGCAACGTCTCGATCATCCTGCTGCGCCGGGTGGCCCTCGCCATGGGGGTGCGGCTCGAAGACCTGATCGCCACGGTCGAGAGCCCGCCGGACTGGCCGGTGGTGCGCGACCTCCTGGAGAAGGCCGGGGCGGAGCAGATCGCCGAGGCCAAGCGCATCCTCTCGGGCGCGGCGGCCCCCGGGGAGGGCCCGACGCAGCGCGTGGCGCTCATCGGCCTGCGCGGCGCCGGCAAGTCGACCCTCGGGCGCATCCTCGCCGAGCGGATGGGCTGGACCTTCGTCGAGCTCAACCGCGAGATCGAGCGCGAGAACGGCCTCTCGGTGGCGGAGATCTTCGCGATCTACGGCCAGGAGACCTATCGCCGCCTGGAGCAGGGGGCGCTGCGGCGCCTCGCCGAGCGGCCGGGCCCGATGGTGCTGGCGACCGGCGGCGGCATCGTCGCCGAGCCCGTCACCTTCGACCTGCTGCTCTCGTCGTTCTTCACCGTCTGGCTCAAGGCGCGGCCCGAGGAGCACATCCACCGGGTGCGCGAGCAGGCCGCCAAGGGCCTCGCCCAGGCCCGGATGCCCGACAGCGACAACGCCCTGCGGGAGATCCGGGCGGTGCTGATGAGCCGCGAGCCGCTCTATGCCCGCGCTCGCGCGGTGATCGACACCGCCGACCACACCGTGGCCGAAACCGCCGCCGAGCTGACCGGCCTGGTCGAGGGCTATCTCGGGGCCGCGCGGCGCGGGGCCTGAGGCCCGGGCGCCACAGGGGGCCGGGCTCGCGCGAGAATCTCCGGCGCGGCCGAGGACCGCACGCATTCTGGCCGCAAATGAGTCGGCAGGCTCATCGGGTCATCATCTGGAAACACGTGGGAGCCGAGGAGCACGATGGAGAGTTCGAACCGGGCCGAGAGCTACGACGCGGCGCCAGGCAGCGCGACGGGACGGGTGGTCGAGGCGGCGCATTTCTCCGCCATCCGCAGCGTCCGCACCGAGGCCGAGGCGCTCCTGACCCTCGCCCGTGCCCTCGACCAGGAGCTGAAGGCCGGGTTCGGCGCCGCCGTCGCGGCGATCCACGACATCCCGGGCCGGGTGATCGTGTCGGGCATCGGCAAGAGCGGCCATATCGGGCGCAAGATCGCCTCGACGCTCGCCTCCACCGGAACGCCGGCCGCCTTCATCCACCCGAGCGAGGCCAGCCACGGCGACCTCGGGATGATCACCCAGCAGGACATCGTCATCGCCCTGTCGTGGTCGGGCGAGACGACGGAACTCGGCGACCTCATCAGCTTCTCCAAGCGCTTCGCCGTGACGCTGATCGGCATGACCTCGAAACCGGGCAGCACGCTCGGCCAGGCCGCGGACATCCTGCTGCCGCTGCCCCTGGTGAAGGAGGCCTGCCCGCACAACCTCGCGCCGACCTCGTCGAGCGTGATCCAGCTCGCGCTCGGCGACGCGCTCGCGGTGGCCCTGCTGGAGCGCCGCGGCTTCTCGGCCAGCGACTTCAAGGTCTTCCATCCGGGCGGCAAGCTGGCGGCCCGGCTCAAGACCGTGGCCCAGTTGATGCACTCCGGCGAGGAGATGCCGCTGGTGCCCCGCGGCATCCGGGTCTCGGAGGCCTTGATCGCCGTGATGGGCAAGCGCTTCGGCTGCGCCGGCGTCGTCGACGATGACGGCCAGCTCGTCGGGATGATCACCGACGGCGACGTGCGCCGCCACATGAGCACCGGCGCCGCCCACAGCGACCTCCTCGCCCGCCGGGTCGAGGAGATCATGACGCCGTCGCCGATCACCACCACCCCCAGCACCTTCGCCAGCGCCGTCGTGGAGCTGATGAACCGCAGCCGGATCACCGCCCTGTTCGCGGTGGAGAGCGGGCGCCCGATCGGCATCCTGCACATCCACGACATCCTGCGGGCGGGGGTGGTGTGAGGGCGGCTCGCCTGCCGTCTGCCCGGGATTACCGCCCGGGCAGGCTTGAGAGCGCCCGCATGCCGACCCAGCCCCAATATACCTGGTGATGGGCGATGAGCCCACCCGAGACGTCGATCATCTCCATGAGGTCGATCTGGTCGCCGTCGGGCGTTTCGCGCGGGTATTCCCAGGCCAGCTGGTGTCCCCGCGTGAAGACGACGCCGGTGCGGTACCAGCGGCCAAGTCCGTTCTGCGGTGACTGGAACCCGCGCGCGAAGAAGTCTCGAATCGCAGGCTTGCCCGTCAGCACCCCGGCACAGCCCTCCGGCTGGGACGCCCAGACCAGCGGGCTCTCGAAGACGGCGTCGTCGGCGTAGAGCGCCATCAACCCGTCGATATCGCGACGCACGACCGTGTCGTGCCACTGCTCGTGGATATGGCGGAAGGCGGCGTCCAGGCTCATGGTCGATCCTCGCCGGCGCGATCGGTGGCCGGTGCCGGATACTACCCATGCGCCCCCCGCGCATGGTTCGGCGCCGACCGAACCGTTCAGTACGGCACGCCGCTCCCTCTCTTCTCCCGCAGCGCCTCGGCGTACCAGACCAGCTCGTCGAGGAACCGTCCCGTCGGGCGCTCCAACCACGGCTGGAGCGGCCGCCCGTCCTCGTCCAGGGCCTTCTGCACCTCCGGGATCGGCAGCAGCGACGGGATGCTCGGGGTGCCGAGTTCGCCCAGCATGGCGCGCAGCTGCATCGCCGCCCGCACGCCGCCGTAGCGGCCGGCCGAGTAGCAGACGATGGCCGAGGGCCGCCAGAAATACTCCTCCAGGAAATAGTCGAGGGTGTTCGACAGGGCCGGCGGGATGCTGTGGTTGTACTCCGCCGAGACCACCACGAGCCCGTCGGCGCGGCGGTAGAGGGCGGCGAGCCGCTCCAGGGCCTCGGGCGCCTCGCCCTTCGGGTATTCCTTGTACATCCGCGTCAGCAGCGGCAGGCCGAGTTCCGCCGGATCGACCAGCGGCGCCTCGTGGCCGCGGGATTCGAGGGCCTCGACCAGGTAGCGGGCGGCGCGCAGGCCGTTGCGCCCCTGGCGCACCGAGCCGAGGATGACCGGGAACACGAGCGACATGGCAGACTCCGGAACGAGGACCGCCCGGAGATCCTAACCCAGCCTGCCGGGCTGCGAAGCCCCGGCGCTCCTCAGCCCGCCCGCACCGAGGTGACGTAGTCGCGGACCTCGCCCTCGAGATGCCCGGCCTGGCGCGACAAGGCGGAGGCCGAGGCCAGCATCCGTTCGGCGGCGTGGCCGGTCTCGCCCGCGATGACGGCGACGGCACCGATCGTCTCGCGCACCGCGCCGGTTCCGGCCGCGGCCTCGCCGACATTGCGGATGATCGCCTGCGTCGCCGCCCCCTGCTGCTCCACCGCCGCGGCGATCGTCCCCGTCACGGTGCTGATCTCGCGGATGCGCCCGTCGATCGTCCCGATGGCGCCGACAGCCTGCTCGGTCGAGCGCTGGATCCGCCCGATCTGCCCGGTGATCTCCTCGGTGGCCTTGGCGGTCTGGCCGGCCAGCTCCTTGACCTCCGCGGCGACCACCGCGAAGCCGCGGCCGGCCGCACCCGCGCGGGCGGCCTCGATGGTGGCATTGAGCGCCAGCAGGTTGGTCTGGCTGGCGATCGACGAGATCAGCCCGACCACGTCGCCGATCCGCGTCGCGGCCTCGCTGAGGTCGCGAACCAGCTCGGCGGTGCGGGCGGCCTCGCCCACTGCCGCCTCGGCGCGCTCGGCCGACGCGTCGACCTGCCGGCCGATCTCGGCCACCGAGGCGCCGAGATCCGTCACCGCGCGGGCGACGAAGTCGACCGCCTCGGCCGCGCTCGTGGCGGCGCCCGCCACCGCGTTCGCCTTGTCGGCGTTGCGGGCGGCCGCCGCCGAGAGGGAATCGGCGGAGGCCTGGAGGTCGCCCGCCGCCCGCGAGACCTCGCCGACGATGCCGCCGACCGCGACCTCGAACCCGTCGGCGAGCTGGCGCGTCGCAGCCCGGCGGGCCCGCTCGGCCTCACCCTCGGCGCTGCTCCGCTCGGTCTCGAGCCGGCGCAGGCGCTCGATCTGGGCTGCGGCCGCCTCGGCGCTGTCGAGGGCCGAGCAGGCGAGCGCGACGCGGTGCGCGACCCACATCAGAACACCCGTCTCGATCAGCACGATCGCCGCATGGAGCAGCACCCGGGCGATGTCGCCGGTGGCGCTGCCCGGGAAGACCAGGGCCGGCACGGTCAGGCTGAGGACGAGGTGGTGGAGCGCCGTCGCGCCCGCCGCCGCCAGCAGCACCCGCCAGTCGCACCAGCCGACCAGAACCGCCAGGCAGGCGAAGAAGTACATATGGGTGTCGGCCTGCCAGGGATGGCCATCGAGGGCGGCGAGCAGCAGGGCCGGCATGCCGATCAGGGCGACGCCGCTGGTCAGCCGGGTCGGCAGGCCGATCGGGTCGCGCCACCACAGAAGCGTAGCGGCCAGGGCGAGCAGGCAGGCGCCGACGAGGGAGCCGGGTTCGAGCCCGCCGACCAGGATTTGCGTGACGGCCAGCACCGGCAGATGCAGCCAGAGGAGCGTCACCAGGACGCGCGCGAAGGCGCGCCGGAGCGTGTCGATGTTCGTCATCGCGAGGGCAGGTCCGTCGGGGGCGGCGAGAAGGAAGGCGCGCAGGAGCCGGCCAGTGCCGGATGCACGACGAGCCAGGCCCCGGCGGCGTAGAGGCGGCGGGCGAAGCCCGGCTCGTCCGAGGCGGCGATCAACAGGGAGTCGAAGCGGCCGGCCCGCAGGAGGACGCCCCCGGCGGCCGCGACGATGCGGGCGGTTCCCGCCGCTCCGGACCCGGGGGGCCCGAGCACGGCGACGGGGCCGGAGCGGGGGGTGAGCGCGGCGAGGACGGGGACCAGCAGCGCCAGGCCTAGGATGCCGGCGGCGGTCAGGGGCGAGAGCGGCCGTCGGTCGGGGCGCATATCGGTTCATCTGCTCTCTCGGGAAGCGGATAACGGGTACGGCCGACAACCTGACGAACGGTAAAGCCGGGCGCGGGAAGATCGCGCCCGGCGGATCCTTCTCACATCATCCCGAGCATCCGCGGCAGCCAGAGCGAGATCGCCGGGACGTAGGTGACGACGACCAGGAAGATCAGCATGGTCAGCAGCCAGGGCCAGACCGCGATGGTCAGCTCGGTGATGCCCATGCGGGTGATGCCCGACGCCACGTAGAGGTTGAGGCCGACCGGCGGGTGGCACATCCCCACCTCCATGTTGACCACGATCAGGATGCCGAAATGCACCGGATCGATGCCGAGCTTGGCGGCGATCGGGAACAGGATCGGCGCCATGATCAGCACGATGGAGGAGGGCTCCATCACGTTGCCGGCGATGAGCAGCAGGAGGTTGACGATCAGCAGGAACACCACCCAGTTCAGGCCGGCCCCGGTGATCCAGCTCGCCATCGCCTGCGGGATCTGCTCGCTCGTCATCAGGAACGAGAACAGCACCGCGTTGGTGATGATGTAGAGCAGCATCGCGCTCATGTTGGCCGAGTCGAGCAGCACCCGGGGCACGTCGCGCCAGGTGAGATCCCGATAGACGAACAGCGCGATCACGAAGGCGTAGACGGCGCTGACGGCGGCGGCCTCGGTCGGCGTGAAGGCGCCGCTATAGATGCCCCCCAGCACCAGCACGATCAGCAGGAGGCCCCAGACCGACTTGCGGAACGCCACCCAGCGCTCGTGCCAGCTGGCCTTGGGCATCCGCGGATAGCCGAACTTTCGCGCCCGGTACCAGGTGGTGAGGCCGAGAAGCGCGGCCAGCATCAGGCCCGGGATGACGCCGGCGACGAACAGGGTCGAGATCGAGGCCGAGGAGACGCGCTGCCCGTCCGGCCCGGTCACCACCGCGCCGCTCGTCGCCACCGAGTACATCACCATCACGATCGAGGGCGGGATCAGGATGCCGAGCGCGCCGGAGGTGGTGATGACCCCGGCACCGAAGCGCTTGGGGAATCCCTGCGCCACCATGGCGGGCAGGATGATCGAGCCGATCGCCACCACGGTGGCCGGGCTCGAGCCCGAGATGGCGGCGAACAGCGCGCAGGCCATCACGCCGGCGAGCCCCAAGCCCCCGTGCCAGTGGCCGACCATCGACGTGGCGAAGTTGATCATCCGCCGGGCGACGCCGCCATGGGTGAGGAAGTTGCCCGACAGGATGAAGAACGGGATCGCCATGATCTCGAAGTTCTCGATCCCGGTGAACAGCTTGAGCGCCACCGCCTCGATCGGCACGGTGGTCATGGTGAACAGGAAGGTGAGGACCGAGAGGCCGAGCGCGATCGAGATCGGCATCCCGGTGAGCATCAGGGCGATGAGCAGCCCGAAGATGATGGCGGCGTTCATCGCGCAGATCCTCCGGTGCGGGACTCGTTGGCCAGTTCCTGCCCAAGGTCTTCGGCGGCGTGCGGGCTCTCGACCACGCCCTCGACATGGCCGGGATCGTGGTGGGGCAGTTCCCCGGTGCGCCAGAAGCTCCAGGCCACCTGCAGGAAGCGGAAGCACATCAGGTAGGAGCCGAGCGGGATCGCCAGGTAGACGAGCCAGCTCGGGATCTCGAGGTCGGGCGTGGTCTGGTCGGTGTCGACGAGGCCGTAGACGAAGCGTGCGCCCATCGTGCCGACGATGACCGTGAACAGGGCGCCGCAGAGCAGGCCGAACAGCACGACCCGGCTGCGCCAGGCGGGGGGAAGCTGGTTCACCGCCACGTCGACGCCGACATGGATGCCGGTGCGCACGCCGTAGGCCGCGCCGAACTTCGCCATCCAGACGAACATGTAGATGCACAGCTCCTGGGCCCAGGAGAGGTGGATCGCGGTCGTGACCGGGTAGAGCAGGTCGATGCCCGACGCGTAGCGGTGGACGACGGCGACGAAGATCAGGAGCGTCGCGCCCGCCATCAGGCTCGCGATCAGGATCTCCTCGAGGCGGTCGAGGATGCGCAAGGGGTGCATGGGATCTCCCAGGGGCGGGCGGCGAGGCGCGTCAGGGCGTGTCGGCGTCGGGCCGAAGGTCGGCGTCGGGCAAGGCGTCCGGCCAGGCGAAGCGGATGTTGCGGTCGCGCAGGCCCGCGAGCACGACCTCGACGCCGCCCGACTTGACCATCCATTCGAGGCGATGGTCGCGGTATTCGCGCCGGCGCCCGCCGGTGGTGTAGAGGTCGGCGGCCTCGGCCATCCGGGCCGCCGCCGCGTCGAATTCACGGAACGTCTCCGCCACGGAGGGCCGCTCGCGCATCCTCGCGTGCCAGCGCGCAAGGGGGCTGCCTCCCGGCGGGCCGAGCCCGTAATGGACCGAGCGGTTGACCATCGGGGCGACCGCCGCATCCGCCCAGCCGAAGGACGCGCCCCCGAACCACTCCGCCGCCCCGAGACGCCCCGTCAGCCAGTCCTGCAGGATCTTCGTCTGCGCCGCGGCTTGCGCCCGCAGGTGGTCGGCGAGACTCCCGGTGGCCCGGCGGAACCACAGGATCTCGCCGAAGCCCCAGTTCACCGCCTCGTACTGGGTGTCGCAGACCTCCTCGGTCATGCGGGCCTGGGCGCGGGCGGCCGGGTCCCGCGGCAGCAGCGGCGGCTCGGGCCAGCGTTCCTCGATGTATTCGAGGATCACGGTCGATTCGAAGATGCTCACGCCGCCATCGACCAGCACCGGCACCTCGGTGCGCGGATTGGCAGCTGCGAAGGCGCCGTCGCTCCGGCCGGTACCGAAGGTCTCCGGCAACTCGGCGGTGAAGGCGATGCCCTTCTCGCGCAGGGCGATCTTGACCTTCTGCGCATAGGACGAGAGCGGGTGCTCGTAGAGCAGCATGGCGATGGCCCCCCCGGAACCGTCTTGTTTGCCGCATCCTTGCACGCGCCGACGCGTCACGGGAACCCGACGATGGTTGGTGGAGGCTCGCCGCGGCGCATCCTCCCCCGCCTCACGACAGGGCTGGCTGGCGCTATGCGCGGCGGCATATGACGCGACGGCCTGACCTGCCGGCTGCAACGAGCGAAGGACACCCGCCATGCGTCACACCCGCGCCCTCTGGGCCGCCTGCCTCCTTCTCCTCGCCGCTCCGGCCTCGGCCGCGGATCCCACGACGGTGTTCGCGGCGGCGAGCCTGAAGAACGCCCTCGACGAGGCCGGCAAGGCCTTCACGGCCGAGAGCGGGATCCCGGTCAGGGCGAGCTACGCCGCCTCCTCGGCGCTGGCGCGCCAGATCGAGCAGGGCGCGCCCGCCGACCTCTTCGCCTCGGCCGACCTCGACTGGATGGACTATCTCGCCGCCCGCAAGCTGATCCGGCCCGAGACCCGGGTGAACCTCCTCGCCAACCGCCTGGTCGTGGTGGCGCCGAAGGACGCGCGGGTGGGGGAGGCGGCGTTCACGCCGGACTGGTTCGCCCGGGCCCTCGGTCCCGGCGGGCGGCTCGCCACCGGGGAGGTCTCTTCGGTGCCGATCGGCAAGTACGCCAAGGCGGCGTTCGAGAAGCTGGGGCTGTGGGCGCAGGTGCAGCCGCGGCTCGCCCAGGCCGACAACGTGCGAGCGGCGCTGGCGCTGGTCTCGCGCGGCGAGGCGCCGCTCGGCGTGGTCTACGAGAGCGACGCCAAGTCAGATCCGGGGGTGAAGGTGGTGGGGGTGTTTCCGGCCGACAGCCATCCGCCGGTTGTCTATCCCTTCGCGGTGACGGCGGAGGCCAAGGGCGAGGGCGGCGCGCGCTTCCTCGCCTATCTGAGGGGCAAGGCCGCCCGGCGCTTCTTCGAGGCGCCGGGCTTCACGATGATCGGGGAGGGGGCGTCGCAATAGGGTGCCCCGCCCGCATCAGGCGAGCTGGAAGCCGAAGGCGAGGGGGTCGCGCTCGTCGACCAGGATGGTGTTGTGCCCGATCACCCGGGCCCAGCCGCCGATGCTCGGGCGGATGGCGGCGCGCCCGCCGACCTCCGCTTCGCTCTCCACCCGGCCGTGGAACAGCGTGCCGATGATGCTCTCGTGCACGAAGTCGTCGCCCACCGTCAGCAGCCCCTTGGCGACGCGCTGCGCCATGCGGGCGGAGGTACCGGTGCCGCAGGGCGAGCGGTCGATGCCCTTAGTCCCGTAGAATACCGCGTTGCGGGCATGCGCCTGCGGGTGCTTCGGGCGGTCGGCCCAGAGCACGTGGCTCACGCCGTGGATGCGCGGATCCTCCGGATGGACCGGCGCCACCGCCCGCTGCACTGCCTCGCGCACCCGGGGGCTCAGGGTCAGGATCTCGGCGGAGGTCATGCCGTCGAGGCCGGCCCAGCCGGGTTGCGGCTCGACGATGGCGTAGAAGTTGCCCCCGTAGGACACGTCGACGGTGAGGCGCCCGAGGCCCGGCACCTCGACCTCGACGTCGGCGGCGTGCAGGTAGCTCGGGATGTTGTAGAGCCGGACCTCGTCGACGAAGCGGCCGTTGCGGCGATACTCGACCTCGACCTTGCCGGCCGGAACCTCGAGGGCGAGGCGCCCCTCCTGGCGGGGCACCACGAAGCCCTGCTCCAAGGCTACCGTGACGGTGCCGATCGTGCCGTGGCCACACATCGGCAGGCACCCCGAGACCTCGATGAACAGCACGCCGAGCTCGCAATCCTCCCGCGACGGCGGGTAGAGGATCGAGCCGGACATCGCGTCGTGGCCGCGCGGCTCGAACATCAGGGCCCGGCGCACCCAATCGTGCTCGGCGACGAAGATCTGCCGCTTCTCGCCCATCGACACGTTGGGCAGGACCGGCGCCCCGCCGGCGACCACCCGCACCGGGTTGCCGCAGGTATGGGCGTCGACGCAGAGGAAGGTGTGCGGATGCATGGCGGGAAGGGCCTCAGGGAGATGCGCGGTCGTCCCTTCGTCGCAGAAATCGCCGCACCGTCAAAGGGCGCCGGAGGCGCGATCACGGTCGAGGACCGGCGTCTCATCCCGCTCCCCCGCCGGGCCAGATGACGCGCCGGCAGACGCGCGACCTTAGGCAACCCGGCGATGCTTCCGGCGTTCTCGGCTTCGTGGCGCGGCCCGGCGACGGGCCCGCGCGTTTGCGGCCGTCGAGAGGAGGTTGCCGATGATGGACAATATCGTTCAGGGGTTCACGCAGTTCCGCGAGCAGGTGTTTCCGAGCCAGCGCTCCGTCTATCAGCGCCTCGTTCATGACGGCCAGAAACCGAAGGCCCTGGTGATCTCCTGCGCCGATTCCCGCGTCGTGCCCGAACTGATCACCCAGGCGGGTCCGGGCGAATTGTTCGTCACCCGCAACGTCGGCAACATCGTGCCGCCCTTCGCCACCATGCTGGGCGGCGTGACGGCGGCGGTCGAGTACGCGGTGATGGCGCTCGGCGTGCGCGACATCGTGGTCTGCGGCCACTCCGATTGCGGCGCCATGAAGGGCCTGCTCACGCCGGGCCTCGCCGAGAAGATGCCGAACGTGGGCGCCTGGCTGCGCCACGGCGAGGCCGCCCGCAAGATCGTCTGCGACGCCTATCCGGACGACATCGACGACAAGCGCCGCCTGCACGCCCTCGCCATGGAGAACGTGCTGGTGCAGCTCAACCACCTGCGCACCCACCCGGCGGTGGCGAGCGCGCTCGCCGCGGGCCAGCTCACCCTGCACGGCTGGCTGTTCGAGATCGAGACCGGTCACCTGCTGGTCTATGACGGCGAGGTCGGCCGCTTCGTGGTCCTCGCCGAGGAGGACGACCTTCCGGTGGCACAGGCCTCCGCGTCGCCGCGCCTCGCCGCGGCCGGCGTGGGCGTGCCGGAGGTCCGGGCGGCCGAGTAGCGGGTGGCGAGTCGCGGATGGATTGACAGGCGGGAAGCGGCGGGTGAGGACCCCCGGCATGGCCGAACTCCGACCCGACCGCTCCCGCGACGCCGCCTTCGCGTGGATCGCCGCCGCCGCCACCCTGGCGACGATTCTCGTGGCCCACGTCGCGCCGGCCCGCGGGCCGGCGCCGCAGCCGATCGCCCTGTCGCCCGCCGAGGATCCCGGCTGCCGCGAATGGACCGATTCCTGCCGCGTCTGCACCCGCGACGCCGACGGGGTCCATTGCTCCACTCCCGGCTTCGCCTGCCAGCGCGAGGCCCTGCGCTGCTCCGCCCGCTGAGCGGGCCCCCGCGGCGCGGCGAACCGGATCGCCTCCGGCTTCCCGGCATCGCGCAGAATCTCGGGGCGCAGGATCTCGGGGCGCAGGATCTCGGGCCCCGTCGCGAAGCCCGGGAACACCAAAAGAATCGATCGGAATTTATTCCCGATACCCGTCTTGTGGTCCCAGCCCGTTCGCCTCGCGCAGGAAGGCGGGGTGGCGCGCCGCCCCGCCTTCCTGCGGCTTTCGGGCGTTACGCGCCCTCGCGGCCGTAGACGTCCTCGATGCGGATGATGTCGTCCTCGCCGGTATAGCTGCCGACCTGGACCTCGATCAGCTCGAGCGGGATCTTGCCCGGATTGGCCAGACGGTGCACGCAGCCGATCGGCAGGTAGGCCGCCTCGTTCTCGTGCACGAGGCGCACCACTCCGTCCACCGTCACCTCGGCGGTGCCGCGCACCACCACCCAGTGCTCGGCCCGGTGATGGTGCTTCTGCAGCGACAGCCGCCCGCCCGGCTTCACGGTGATCCGCTTCACCTGGAAGCGTCCGCCGATGTCGATGCGCTGGTAGGAGCCCCAGGGCCGGTACATCAGCCGGTGGGCATCCGCCTCGGGCTCGCTCCGCCGGCGCAGGCCCTCGACCAGGCCCTTCACCTCGCCCGCGGCGGTGCGGCTCGTCACCAGCACCGCGTCGTCCGTCGTCACCACCACCACGTCGTCGAGGCCGACCACCGTGGTCAGGATCTCGCCGGTGGAATGGACCAGGCTGTTGCGGGTGTTGCGCAAGGCCACCCGGCCGCGCAGGGCGTTGCCCTCGGCGTCCCGTGCGGCGATGTCCCACAGGGCGCCCCAGGTGCCGATATCCGACCACGGGAAGCTCACCGGCAGGACGCCGGCCCGCTCGGTCCGTTCCATCACCGCGTAGTCGATCGAGATCTGCGGCGCCTTCCCGAAGGCCTCCGCGCCGAGGCGCACGAAGTCGAGGTCGCGCGCGGCCGTCGCGAGCGCCGCGCTGGCGGCGGCGAGCACCTCCGGCGCATGGACCTCGAGCTCGTCCAGCATCACGTCGGCGCGGAACAGGAAGTAGCCGCCGTTCCACAATGCGCCCTCGTCGATGAGGCCGGCGGCGCGGGACGCATCCGGCTTCTCGAGGAAGCGCGCGACGGCGCGGGCGCCGGACGCACCCGCTTCGCCGGGCAGGGCGCCGCCCGGCTGGATGTAGCCGTAGGCGGTGGAGGGCTGGGTCGGCGCGATGCCGAGCGTCATGATGTGGCCGGCCCGGGCCCCGGCCCGGGCGGCCCGGGCGGCAGCGACGAAGCCAGCCTCGTCGCCGATCGCGTGGTCGGCGGGTAGGATCAGCACCAGGGCTTGCGGGTCGCGGGCGGCGGCGTGGAGCGCCGCCACGGCGACGGCCGGGGCGGAGTCGCGCCGGCACGGCTCCAGCAGGATGTCGGCCCCGATCCCGCCCTGGGCGAGCTGCTCGGCGACGAGGAAGCGGGCGTCGTTGGCGGTGATCACCGCCGGCCGAGCGAAGGTGGCGTCGGACAGCCGCGCGGCGGTGGCCTGGAACGACGAGCGCCCGGGCTCGGCGAGGGGAATGAACTGCTTGGGAAAGCTCTCGCGGGAGGCCGGCCACAGCCGCGTCCCCGATCCGCCGCACAGGATCACCGGGTGGATCAAGTCACCAGCATCGGACATGGTCGGGCTCCGGGCCGCGCGGCCCGGAGGGCTGCGCGGAAAAGGGATGTCTATCGACGGGGGATGTAGTCGAAAGGGAGGCTCGGCACAAAGGCGATGTCGCAGAGATCGGTTCGCGACGGCATTCGGACGTTCTTCCGGTCGTGATCCGGAGACCGGACGACGGACCGATCGGACGTCCTCCGGGCGCCACGGGCCGCCGAGTTTGGCACGGTGATCGAGGGATCGAAAGAGGACGTGTCCCGCCGCTCGCGGCACTTCCGGCGACGCCCCGGCACGGGCTCGCCTCGCAAGGGCTGGCGGAGGCGAAGGGCGGCCGTGTCGTCATCGGTCCGGCGGCGGGACCGCCGCATCGCTGCCATGCCCCGGCCCACCTTGTTGGTGCGCACCGCCTCCGGCACTGATCGGAACCGTACCGGCCTCTCAGGATCATCATGGCGAGCAGCGCAAGCGGCGGGGCGACCCCGGTCCCCGTCGAGACCACACGGGCCGAGCCGGGCTGGGCCGGGCCCGGCTTCGTCGAGTTCGTGGCCCTGATGGCCCTGATGATGGGCCTGACCGCGGTCACCATCGACAGCTTCCTGCCAGCCTTCCCGGCGATCCAGCGCGACTTCGCGGTCGAGGATCCCAACCGGCTGCAGCTGCTGGTCTACGTCTACATGCTGGGCTTCGGCACCGCCCAGCTCTTCTACGGCCCGATCTCGGACGGGACCGGGCGGCGCCCGGCCCTGATCGCCGGCATCGGCATCTACCTCGCCGGCAGCGTGCTCGCCATGCTGGCGCCGAGCTTCGAGGTGCTGCTCCTCGCCCGCGCCATCCAGGGCATCGGGGGGGCGGCGGGCCGGGTGCTGGCGGTGGCGATCGTGCGCGACCGCTATGAGGGGCGCGACATGGCCCGGGTGATGTCGTTCTGCATGATGGTCTTCCTCATCGTGCCGATCCTCGCCCCCTCGATGGGCGGAGCCGTCCTTCTCGCCGGCAGCTGGCGCCTGATCTTCGGCATGATGCTGGTGCTGGCGCTCGTCACCCTGGCCTGGTTCGGCACGCGCCTGCCCGAGACCCTGCACCCGGCCTTCCGCCGGCCGGTCTCGGCCCGGGCGATCGGGTCGGGCATCGCCGTCACGGTGCGGACGCGGGCGTCCTTCGGCTACGCCACGGCGCTCGGGCTCACCACCGGCTGCATCATGGCCTATGTCGGCTCGGCGCAAGGCGTCTTCGACACCGGCCTCTACCATCTCGGGCCGCTGTTCCCGGTCGCCTTCGCGCTGATCGCCGGGGCGATGGGCGTCGCGACGCTGATCAACGCGCGCCTGGTGCGCCGCCTCGGCATGCGGCGGCTGGCCCATGCGGGCATGCTCGGCCTGTTTCTCGCCGCCTGCCTCCAGCTCGCGCTGATCCTGGCCTTCGCGGGCAAGCCGCCCCTGTGGCTCCTGATCGCCACCCTGGCGGCGTGCCAATTCCTGATGAGCTTCGCGATGCCGAACTTCAACGCCCTGGCGATGGAGCCGCTGGCGGCGATCGCCGGCACCGCCTCGTCCTTCATCGGCTTCTACACCACGCTGCTCGCGGCCTTCTGCGGCCTCCTCGTCGGCCAGTCCTTCGACGGCACCGTCACCCCGCTCGCGCTCGGCTACTGGGTCTTGAGCGGCCTCGGCCTCGCGACGGTCCTGTGGACCGAGCGCGGCCGGCTGTTCGGCAGCGGGGGCCGGTAGAGCACCCTTAACCCCTCGCGGACCACCGTCCCCGCATCACGACGAGGAGTCTCGGGATGGGTGCGCGCAACGACGGAATCCTGCTCGCCGGGCGGCTGCTCCTGGCCTCCGCCCTGCTGCCGGCGGCGATCGGGCGGGCGCTCAATCCGTCGGGGTTCGCCCTGACGCTCGCGGCGACCGGCATGCCCTACCCGAACGCCGTCGCCACCGCCTCGGTGGTGATCGGGCTGTTCGGGCCGCTGCTCCTCGCGCTCGGGCTGCTGCCGCGCCTCGTCGGCCTGGGCCTCGCCGTCCACGCGGTGGTGGCGGGGCTGCTGCTGCACCGGTTCTGGGACTTCTCCGGCGCCGTCGCCCGGGTCGAGCAGGAGCTGTTCCTGGCCCAACTCGGCCTCGCCGCCGGCTTCGTGCTCTACGCCGTCACCGGCCCGGGCGGCTGGAGCTGGCAGGGCTGGTGGCGGAAAGGCGAGTGGGATGCGGGCGAGCGCGCCCGAGGCGCCGAGCCGGCGCGCGCACCAGCCGCCCCCGCCGCGAAGGCGCCCCGCAAGCGCGCCGCCGCGCCGCGCACCCCCCGTCCGGCCAAGGCCGCGGCTTGAACGACGGCCCCCGGGGATGCCGCCCGCGTCAGGCGGACATCCACCGGCTCTGGGCGGCGACCTGCGGTTCCGGGTAGCGCGTGGTGATGTCGCAGGCGACCCCGATCAGCCGGCCGCCGCCTCCCGGCATCCGGACCATGCTGCCGCGGGCCGAGAGCCAGCGCAGCCGCCCCTCGTGGTCGATGATGCGGTACTGGGCGTCATAGGCCGACTCGCCCCGCAGGGCCGGCTCGAGGCTGGCGAGGACGCGCGGGAGATCCTCCGGCAGGATCATCGCCAGGAACTCGTCGAGCGGTCCGGTCGTCGCGCCCATCAGGCGGTCGCCGATCTCGGAGCAGGTGACCTGCCGGGTGAGCGGATCGACGTCCCAGGCCATCATCTCCGCCGCCTCCATGGCGAGGCGCAGCCGCTCCTCGCTGGTGCGCAGGGCCTCGGCGGCGCGGACCTGCTCGTCGATGTCGGCCATGGTGCCGACCCACTCGCGGATCGTGCCGTCGGGGCTCTCGAGCGGCACGGCGCGGCCGAGCATCCAGCGATACTGGCCGCCGCGGTGGCGCACCCGGTAGGTCGTGTCGAGCGGGGTGCCGCTCTGGCAGCAGGCTCGCCACAGGGCCTCGGTGGCCGCACGGTCGTCCGGGTGCAGCGCGTCGAGCCAGCCGAAGCCCTGAAGCTCGGAATCGCACAGACCGGTGCGGGCGCTCAGGCCGAAGGTCTGGGCCAGGCTGCCGTCCGGGCCCGAGCGCCATTCCACCGCCGCGCTCGCCTCGACCAGGGCACGGTAGCGCTGCTCGCTCTCCTGCAGGCCGTCCGCCGGTTCCTGCGGGCCGGAGACCGGCGGCGCACTCGCCGTCGGCGCGATCTGCCGGAAACTCGGCTCGTAGCGGCCGAGCGGCAGGTCGATGCGCACGTCGAGGGGGCAGGTGGGGTCGGCGTAGATCTGCTGCAGCACCTGGCGCAGGCGCCGGGCCTCGACGCGCACGATGGCGTCCGTCGCCGGATCGAAGCTGGTCGAACGGCCGAGGGCGTCGGTCGCGATGGTGTAGGACTTGAGCAGGCTGCCGCGTCCGGCCAGGCTCTCGTGCACCACGTAGGACAGGAAGGCCGAGAGTTGCGGCGACTTCTTCAGCGGCGGCAGGTTCAGCAAGACGTCCAGGGCAGCGTGGATGTTCTCGGTCCCGATCGCTTCCCGATCCATCGCTCGTTCCCGTCACGCTTCGCCCCGCAGCGGATCCCGTCGATCCCGCAACGCGACAGCGCTCCGTCCCGCCACGATTGAACCGTCAACCGATGATGCGAGCGCCCCTCGTCGTCCGATCCGCTACGCCGTAAGCTGATACGGCAGCAGCCCACAGTGTCAAGTCATAGACTGTGCCGTCCATCTTCCGCAAGGTCAACAACGGCAAATAGACCGACCATTCCGGCGCCCTGACGACAGACGACGGGGTCGGGCCGCTTGGCCGGGGACGACGAGGACGAGAGAACGACCGTGCCGCGCGACGATCGCATCGAGGCTATATTTCCGGATACCGACATCGGCCAGGTCTTCGTCCGCGCCGGCGCGCTGAGGAAGCCCGCCGGATCAGTCTGCCAGGAGCCGCGCCCCGACCACCGCGGCCGCGGCCCGGTTCTGCACCCCGAGGCTGCGCAGGAGAGCCGCCATGTGGACCTTCACGGTCCCCTCGCCGAGCTGGAGCCGGCGGGCGATCTCCTTGTTGGAGCGCCCCTCGACCAGGAGGGCCAGCACGTCGCGCTGGCGCGGCGTCAGGTCGGGGATGCGGGGCTGCCGTCCGTCCTGGCGCCCGTCGAGGCCCGCGGGCCGGATCTCGAGCGCCGGGCGCGGGCCGGCGCCGTCGAGCACCGCCAGGGACGCCGGCACGAAGATCTGGCCGTCGAGGATCATGCCCACCGCCCGGGTCAGCTCGGCCGAGCCGATCCCCTTCGGGATGTAGCCGTGGACGCCGACCTCGAGGGCGGTGAGGATCTTGTTGCGCTCGGTCGAGGCCGAGACCACCGCCACCTTGACGGACGGGAAGCACTCGCGCACCGCGCTCAAGCTCCCGGGGCCTTCCATGCCGGGCATCGCGAGATCGAACAGCGCCAGGGTCACGGCGCCCCGACGGTTGGAGAGCTGGTCGACGGCGGCGTCGAGGGAGCCGGTCTCGACGACCTCGACGAAGCCGAAGCTGCGGGTGAGGATCGCCACCACGGCGAGACGGAAGAAGTCGTCGTCATCCGCGATCAGGGCGACTGGCGGAGTCGATTGGGTCATACCGTGGCGTCTCTGGAAACCGTGCGTCCGGCAATCGTAGAGCAAGTCGGGGGCACGTGGGTACCCTCCCGCCACGGAATAACTGGCAATATCAACGACCTATCGCACGGTTCGCCATCGCCGCGAGAGTTGCGCGCGAAGACGGAGCCGGCTTCCCGTGCGCGAGGGCCGGACCGGCGGCCTGCGGCGCGTCACCGCACCGTCGTGCGGGATTTCTATCCTGGGAGCGGCCCGCGTTGAAGTGAATATCGCGGCCGGGACGCGAGACCGGTGGGCGGCGGCGGGGCGGCAGGGACCAGACGAGGAGCGGAGCGAGATGCGGAAGGCATCCGTGGGGGACAGGGGAGGACGTCTCACGGCCGTCCGGCGGCTTTGCGCCGGGCTCGCCTTCGTGGTCGCCGGCATGGCCGTCCCGGGATCCGGCCTTCCGGGCCCCACGCCCGCCGCAGCGGCGGAGCGCACCCGGCTCGTCGCCTATACCGCCCTCGAGGTCGAGCAGCTCGATCCGATGCGCCGGGCGATCGAGGCGGCGCTGCCGGAGGTCGAGATCGCCTGGCTGCGAGCCTCGACCGGGATCATCACCGACCGCCTGCTCGCCGAGCGGGACGCGCCGCAGGCCGACCTCCTGCTCGGGATCGCCGCCACCAGCCTCCTGCAGTTCGAGGCCGCCGGCCTCCTCGATCCCTATCGCCCCGCCGGCGTCGAGGCGCTGCGGCCGTTCTTCCGCGACCCGAGCCCGCCCTATAGCTGGACCGGCATGGACGCCTATCTCGGGGTGATCTGCTTCAACGTCGAGGTCGCGGCCCGGCACCGGATCACGCGCCCGAGCTTCTGGCGCGACCTGCTCGGCCCGGCCCTCAAGGGGCGGATCGTCATGCCCAACCCCGCGGCCTCCGGCACCGGCTACATGCTGGTCGCGGCCTGGCTGCAGACCCTCGGGGAGGAGGCGGGCTGGGCCTTCATGGATGCCCTGCACGAGAACGTCTCCGCCTACCTGCCCAGCGGCTCGGCCCCTTGCCAGGAGACCGCGTCCGGACGCCACGCCGTGGGCCTGTCCCTCGACATGCGGGCCGCGGCCGAGAAGGCGGCCGGCGCGCCCATCGACATCGTGGTGCCGGTCGACGGCACCGGCTGGGAGGCCGAGGGCTTCGCGGTCGTGGCCGGCCGGCCGCACCAGGCGCTCGCCCGGCGGGTGGCGGACTGGGCGGCGAGCCGCGAGGCCAACGCGCTCTATGCCCGCAGCTTCGCCATCGTGGCCTATCCGGGCGTCTCCAGCCCGGGGCCGCTCTACCCGCCTCACGCCGAGGCGCGGATGATCCGCAACGACCTCGACTGGATGGCCCGCAACCGGACCCGCATCCTGGCCGAATGGAACCGCCGCTACGGCGCCAAGGTCCGCGAGCGCTGAGGGCGGGCCCGGGCGCGGCCCCCGTGGACGGAGCCGGAGCGGTGACCTTTATTTTTCCATCCTGCGGTAGCAGACCGCCCCAGTAGCGGATCTCCCCGGCGGGACCGCGGGCAGGGAAGCGGATGTATCACGAGGGCAAGGACGGCTGGCTCTTCCTCACCGGAGGCACCAACGAGGTCGCGGACCAGTACCGGCGGATTCCCCCGATGGACCGGGTGCTGCGCCAGTGGCGCCGGCGGATCGTGCAGCGGGTCCGGCGCTGCCAGGGTCTCGGTGCCCGCTACCTGCACCTGGTGGTCCCCGAGAAGCTCAGCATCTACGAGGATCGCTTCGACGGCCTCGCCCTCGACCCGCGCCACGCGCCGGCCCGCCGCCTCGGCGCCCTGATGCGCTGGTCGTGGTCGGGGCGCCGGGCCTGGATCGATCTCCTCGGGCCGATGCGGGCGCATCGGGGCGGCCCGGACCTGCACTACCGCACCGACACGCACTGGAACATCCACGGCTGCCTCCTGGCCTACCGGATGGTCTGCCGGGCCTGCCGCGCCACGCCGCGCACCGACCTCCTGGAGCGGCCGTTCCACGAGTTCGAGGCCGTGCTCGATATCGGCAACAAGCTCGACGCGCAGCCTCTCGAGACCGTGCGCAACTACCAGCTCTTCCGGGATGCCGAGCGGGTCGGCGGCGGCGCGCTGATCGACGCCTATTCGGCCGCCGGGCGTCTCGGCGAGCTGCATGGCGGTGCCCACGCGGTCTACCGCAACCGCTCTCCGCAGGCCGACCCCCGCACCCTGGTGCTGTTTGGCGATTCCTGCGCCAACTTCGCCCCCAACGGCCTGACCGCGATGCTGGCCGAGACGTTTCGCGAGGTCCACTTCATCTGGTCGTCGAACCTCGACTGGGGCTATGTCGAGCGGATCCTGCCCGACATCGTGCTGTGCGAGCAGGTCGAGCGCTTCCTGCCCCGCGTGCCCGAGGACGATTTCGACCTCGCGGCCTTCGAGGCGGAGCGGCTGGCGGCGCTCGGGGTGGCGGCGTAGGGGCGCCGACATGGGCTGCGCCCACCTTCCCGGCTTGACGAAAAACTTGCATATGCCACTAATTATCCGTTGCCGGGCTGGCCGGCCGCGCTGACTCACGTGAAGGAGTGCCGCCCGATGGATGCGCGCACCCACCGCCTGCTCCACGCCCCGATCGGGCCGACGCTGCTGCGGCTCGCCGCGCCCAACGTCGTCGTGATGCTGGTCCAGGCCCTGGTCGGGCTGATCGAGACCGCCTTCGTCGCCGGGCTCGGCACCGATGCGCTCGCCGGCATGGCGTTGGTCTTCCCAGTGCTGATGCTGGTGCAGATGATCTCCGCCGGTGCCATGGGCGGCGGCATCCTGTCGGCGGTGGCCCGCAGCCTGGGGGCCGGGCGGCGCGCGGATGCGGACCGGCTGCCCTGGTACGCCGCCGCCATCGCCCTCGTCCTCGGCCTCCTCACCACGGGGCTCGACCTTGCCTTCGGGCCGGCGCTCTACCGCGCGATGGGCGGGGAGGGCGCCTCGCTCGAAGCGGCCACCACCTATGGCGGCGTGGTGTTCTGCGGCGCGGTGCTGGTCTGGCTGTTCAACGCGCTCGCGGCGGTGATCCGCGGCACCGGCAACATGGCGCTGCCGGCCATCGTCATCAGCGTGGGCGCGGCCCTGCTCGTGCCGCTCTCGCCGGCGCTGATCTACGGGTTCGGCCCGGTGCCGGGGCTCGGCATCGTCGGGGGCGGCGTCGCGGTGCTGGCCTACTACGCCGCCGGCACGGTGGTGTTCGCCCACCATCTCTGGGCCGGGCGCGGCCTGTTGCGGCCGAGCCCCCGCCCGCCGCGCCTCGCCTGGGCGCCCCTGCGCGACATCCTGCGGATCGGCGCCGTCTCGTCGATCGTCAGCGCCACCACCAACGTGACCATCGCCGCCGCCACCGCCTTCGCGGGGGCCGAGGGCCCGGCGGCGGTGGCGGGCTACGGCACCGGGGCGCGGCTCGAATACCTGCTGGTGCCCCTCGTCTTCGGCCTCGGCGCGCCGATCGGCGCGATGGTCGGCACCAGCATCGGCGCCGGCGACCGCGCCCGGGCGCTACGGGTGGCCTGGACCGGGGCGGCGATCGCGGGCGGGCTCACGGAGGCGATCGGCCTCGCCGCGGCCCTGTGGCCGCTGCCGTTCCTCGGCCTGTTCGGCCACGATCCGCAGATGCTTGCCACCGGCAGCCGCTACCTGCAGCTCGTCGGGCCGTTCTACGGCTTTGCCGGAATCGGCCTCGCCCTCTACTTCGCCTCGCAAGGGGCCGGCCGGGTCGGCTGGCCGCTGGTGGCGGGGCTCGCCCGCATGGCGGTCTCGGTCGGCGGCGGCGTCCTGGCGCTCCGCCTCGGCCTCGGGCTCGACGGGGTCTTCCTGGCGCTCGGCCTCGGGCTCGCCGCGCTCGGGCTCATCAATGCCGGCGCGGTCGCCGCCGGGATGTGGTTTCGCGGGGAGCGGACGCCGTCGCCCGCCCTCGTCACGGCGGGAGGGGAATAGGCGATGACGCGCGACTTGTACCTCGACGACCTGGAACCCGGACAGGTCTACGGCTCGGGCGAGACGACGGTGACCGAGGCCGACATCGTCGGCTTTGCGAGAAGCTTCGATCCGCAGCCCTTCCATCTCGACGCCGAGGAGGCCGCATCGACCTTCTTCGGCGGCCTCGCGGCGAGCGGCTGGCACACCGCGGCGCTGACCATGCGGCTCCTCGTCGGGAGCGAAATGCGGCTTGCCGGCGGGATCATCGGGGCCGGCATGGACGAGCTGCGCTGGCCCAAGCCCCTGCGCCCCGGCGACACGATCCGGCTCGAAAGCGAGGTGATCGAGGTGCGTCCCTCCCGCTCGCGGCCGAGCCAGGGCCTCGCCAAGGTGCGCACCACCACCCTGAACCAGCACGGCGAGCCGGTGCAGGTGCTCGTGGCCAACCTGCTGGTGGTGCGCCGCCCGGAGGGGTGATGGATCTCGCGACCGACGCAGCATCCCAACCCTCGGCCATGCCCCGGGAGCCGGCTTGGAGTTGGCAGGCCCGCTTCACAGTCTCCGCGCCATCCCGGGGCCGCGCAGCGGAACCCGGGATGGCGCGGAGAGATGGCGGCGCGTGCACCGGATCGATCGACGCAAACCGCCCGAACAGGCTCTCACGATGAGGCGAGAGCGTAGGACACGTCGTCGACCGGCAGGCCGGCCCTGGATCGCGCTTCCTATTGCGGATTGCGCAGCCGGGCCGGATTCCCCCCCGCGACGCCGCCCGCCGGCACGTCTCGGGTCACCACGCTGCCCGCACCGATGATGGCGTCGTCCCCGATCGTCACGCCCGGCAGGATCACCGCCCCGCCGCCGATCCAGACATTCGCCCCGATCACGACCGGCCGGCCGAATTCGAGCATCTGCCGGCGCTGGGCCGGATCGCGCGGGTGGTCGGCGGTGAGGATCTGCACGCCCGGCCCGATCTGCGTCATGTCGCCGATCGTCACCTGCACCACGTCGAGGATGCAGCAGTTGAAGTTGAGGAACACGCCGCGGCCGAGGCTGATGTTGTAGCCGTAGTCGCAGAAGAAGGGCGGCCGGATGTTGCAGCCCTCGCCGACCCGGGCGAAGGCCTCCTCCATCAGCGCCTGCCGCTCCGGCTGGCTCGACGTGTTGCGGGCGTTGTAGCGGTCCATCCATTCCGAGATGCGGCGGTTGTCGGCGATCAGCTCCGGATCGTCGGCGATGTAGAGTTCGCCGGCGAGCATCTTTGGCTTCTGGCCCGTCATGGTTCCTCGCTGTCGGTTGGCTCTCGGCCGCGATGCGTACATATGTCCATATCGCATGCGAAAGCCAGCCCGCCCGCGAGACCCGCTTGCCCCCCGCCACACGCCGCCACGATCCCGACCGCCGCGCCCGCATCCTCCGGGCCACCCTCGACACCATCGCCGAGCACGGCGTCGCCGGCACGACCCACCGGCGGATCGCGGCGGCCGCCGACGTGCCGCTCGGCTCGATGACCTACCACTTCGCCGGCCTGGACGACCTCCTGACCGAGGCCTTCACGCTGCTGGCCGACACGGTGTCGGCCCGGTTCACCGAGCGGCTCGCCGCCGCCCGGACCCGCACCGAGGCCTGCGAGGCGGTGGTCGACCTCGTGGTCGACGAGAGCTGGGCCGATCCCCGCAACCTGCTGCTGAGCTACGAGCTCTATGCCTACGCGGCTCGCGTGCCGGCTTTGCGCCGCGTGATGCAGGGCTGGATGGGCAGGAGCCGCGCGGCCCTGGAGCAGCATTTCGCCCCCGAGACCGCCCGGGCGCTCGACGCGATGATCGAGGGCCTGACGATCCACCGTTCGGTCGATCCACGTCCGGCGGACCGCGAGGAGGTGCGGGCGATCGTCGATCGGCTGGCGGAGTAGCGCTCCCGCTTCCTTGAAAAGCCGGAGCCGGCCCCGCATATCCGCCCGCGACGATTTGTTCCCATCGGAGAGCCAACACGTGAGCGAGACTGTGGAGCGGCATTCGTTCGGCGCCGAGGTCGGGCGCCTCCTGGACCTGGTGGTCCACGCCCTCTACTCCGAGCGCGAGATCTTCCTGCGCGAGCTGGTCGCCAACGCCGCCGACGCGGTCGACCGGCGCCGGTTCGGCGCGCTGACCGAATCCGCCCTGGCCCTGCCGGCGGATGCCAAGGTGCGCATCACCCCCGACAAGGCGGCCCGGACCCTGACCATCTCGGATCCCGGGATCGGCATGGCCAAGGACGAGCTGGCGCAGAATCTCGGCACCATCGCGCGCTCCGGCACCCGGGCCTTCAGCCAGTCGCTCGCCGACGCCAAGCCCGAGGAGCGACCGAGCCTGATCGGCCAGTTCGGCGTCGGCTTCTACTCGGCCTTCATGGTCGCCGACCGTGTCGAGGTCACCTCGCGCAAGGCCGGCTCCGACGAGGCCTGGACCTGGGCGTCCGAGGGGCAGGGCGAGTACACGCTGGCCCCGGCGACGAGGTCCGAGCCCGGCACCGACATCGTCCTGCACATGAAGGCCGATGCCGAGGAATACCTCGAGCCCCTGCGCCTCGAGACCATCGTGCGCAAATGGGCCGACCACATCACCGTGCCGGTGACGCTGGTGCGCGACGGCGAGGAGGTGCCCTCCACCAAGGGCACGGCGCTCTGGCGGAAGGCCAAATCCGAGGTCACCGAGGAGGAATACACCGAGTTCTACCGCCAGGTCGCGCACGCCTTCGACAAGCCCTGGGCGACCCTGCACTGGCGGGCGGAAGGCCAGCTCGAATTCACCGCGCTCCTGTTCGTGCCCGGCATGAAGCCGTTCCTCGCCGTCGAGGAGGAGCGCGAGAGCAAGGTGCGCCTGCATGTGCGCCGGATGTTCATCACCGACGAGGCCGGGCTGCTGCCGCCCTGGCTGCGCTTCGTCCAGGGCGTGGTCGATACCGAGGACCTGCCGCTCAACGTCTCGCGCGAGATGCTGCAGGCGACGCCGGTGCTCGCCCGCATCCGCCGCGCGGTGACCGCCAAGGTGCTCTCCGAGCTGAAGACCCGGGCGAAGGACGCGGACAGCTACGCCACCTTCTGGCAGGCCTTCGGGCCGGTGCTGAAGGAGGGGCTGTGGGAGGATGCCGAGCACCGCCAGGACATCGCCAACCTCCTGCGCTTCCGCTCCTCGACCGTCGAGGGCTGGACCTCGCTCGCCGACTACGTCTCGCGGATGAAGCCGAACCAGGAGGCGATCTACATCCTGGTCGGCGACGACGTC
Organism: Methylobacterium tarhaniae; assembly: GCF_001043955.1. Lineage (GTDB taxonomy): Bacteria > Pseudomonadota > Alphaproteobacteria > Rhizobiales > Beijerinckiaceae > Methylobacterium > Methylobacterium tarhaniae. The sequence goes on from NZ_LABZ01000201.1 coordinate 41,199, forward strand.
GAGGCGTTGAAGCGCTCGGCCCAGATCGAGGGTTTCTCGGCCCGCGGCCTCGAAGTGCTGCTGCTCTCCGACCACGTCGATGCGTTCTGGCCCGAGCGGATGGACACGTTCGAGGGCAAGCCGATCCGCAGCATCACGCAAGGGAGCGACGACCTCTCGGCCTTCGAGCCGACGGTCTCCGAGGCGGACGCCCCGGCCGACCTCACCGACCTGCTGCCGAAGCTGAAGGAGGCGCTCAAGGACGACGTCTCCGACGTGAAGGCGAGCCAGCGCCTCGTCGACAGCGCGGTGCTGCTCTCGGCTCCGGCCTTCGGGCCCGACCTGCAGATGCAGCGCCTGCTGCGCCGCGCCGGCCGCGGTGCGGGCGGGATGGGCGGCCAGCCGGTGCTGGAGCTGAACCCGCGCCACCAACTGATCCGCCGCATCGCCGAGCGCGCGGCCGCCGGCGAGGATGTCGGGGAGGCGGCACAGACGCTCGTCGACCTCGCCCACGTCCAGGGCGGCGACCCGCCGCGCGACCCCGTCGCCTTCGCCCGCCGGGTGGCGGCGGCCCTGGCGCAGGGCTGACCCGGCGGGGGAGGGAGCGGATAACGGCCGCTTCCTCTCCACCGGCCCTTGTCCACCTGCCCCTGTCCATCTGCCCTCGACGGGCCGGGCGCGGCCCCCGGGCGCGACGGGGACCATGTCCCCGTCCTCCGGACCGTGCGACACCACCGCTCATCCTCGATCTCCCGCAAGGGAGAGAGGGGGCGGCCGCAAATCAGCCATGCGGCACCAAGCATTCCCGCTGCCTGACGCCACTGCACGACCCCGCGCTTTACTGATCCGCAACGGACCCTAACTTTTCGCAGGGAACGACGGAGGCCCGTGCCGCCGGGCCGCGACCGGGAGGGCTTGCCCGATGAATCCGTTGATCCGGAAGCTGGAACGGTTCACACGCCTGAGTGACGAAGACAAGCGCCTGCTGCAGCAGGCCGCCTCGGCCCGGATCGTCAACTACGACTCGCACCAGGACATCATCGCCGAGGGCGAGGAGCCGAACGACGTCAACCTGATCCTGGCCGGCTGGGTCTGCCGCTACAAGCAGCTCGCCGATGGCGGTCGCCAGATCATGTCGTTCCTGCTCCCGGGCGACCTGTGCGATCTCAACATCTTCCTCCTGCGCCGGATGGACCACGCGCTCGGCACGCTCACCCCGGTCGCGGTCGCCAAGATTTCCCGCGACCTGCTCCAGGAGATGCTGAACGCCGATCCGCGCCTCAACCGGGCCCTGTGGTGGGAGGTGCTGGTCACGGCGGCGATCCACCGCGAATGGCTGGTCAATATCGGCCGGCGCACGGCCTTGGAGCGCGTCGCCCACCTGCTCTGCGAAATCTATGTCCGCCAGGACTCCGTCGGGCGGGTGAAGGGCGGACGGTGCGAGCTGCCGGTCACCCAGGTCGAGCTCGCCGATGCGCTGGGCCTGTCGGCGGTGCACGTGAACCGCACCTTGCGCGAGTTGCGCCTGTCCGGCCTGATCGACTGGCGCGACAAGCATCTGTCCATCCCCGACCTCGATGCCCTGACCGCCGTCGCCCGGTTCGATCCCGATTACCTGCACCTCGATTACGAGGGGGAGCGGTTCGACGCGGAATGCTGAACAGGCGTCCGGCCGGCGCCTCCGCGATCACCGCCTGCGACGGACCAGGAAACCGGACGGACGAGGCACCAGAGCGCAGGCCAGGAGGGCGGTCCCTGACCCAGGGTCTCTCATGAGCAATCCGGGTCCTGCTCCAACGGAAGGGACAGACCGGGAGGGAGGCCCCGCAGCGTGCACGGCGCGCATACCCGCTCCGCCTGCGCGGGACACATCGGGTTGACCTGCGCGTCCGTCACGGTAGACATTTCGTCGTCATTCGAGGCATCGGACGCATCGCGCCCGATCTTTCTCCGCTTTGCCGGCCCCTCGGACAGGCCGGCCATCGACGACGATGCCGGATCGTCTTGCGATCGTCAGGCACGCCACGCGCCGCGCCGCCGTCTGATCTCCCGCGCGTCAGGAGGTGACCATCCCCGAGGCAACGACTTCGCTCGCGCCTTCGCGTCCACGCGCCCTCGCCAGCCTCGTCGCCGCCACCGTGCTGGTGCCGCTCGCACTCCTGCTCGTCGGCCTGTGGGAGCAGCAGCGCGGCGCCGGCGACTGGGCCGAGGTCAGGGCCGAGCACGATCGCCTCGTCCGGATCGTGGCGGATCTGGAAGCCCGCACGCCGCGCGACGGACGCCCGGATTTCCGCTTGCAGTTCCGGTACGACGGCCAGCTCTACGGCGGTCCCTACGCGGTGGTGAAGGCGCACGAGGCCCGGGACCGCATGGACACGCTCGCCACGGTGATGGAGTGGCGGCGCCGGCTGCCGCCGGTCGCGATCGCGGGCGGCGCGGTCGCGGCCGGGCTCTCCCTCCTGGTCCTGATCGCCGGCGCGGCGCTCGGGTGGCGGGGGCGCCGGTCGCGCGACGCGCTGGTGAGGGGCTTCTCGCTGGTGCGCCGGATCCTCCCGGCGGCGCTCGCCGTCCAGATCCTGGCGACGACCGCCGGGTTCGTCGCCGTCGTGGTGTTCGAGGCGGGGATCCTCGTCCGGGGCGGCGTCTCGGGCGAGGGCATGAAGCTTCTGGCCGTCGCCGCCGTCGCGGTCGGCGGCACGGTCCTGGCGGCGGCCGGCGCCCTCGTCGGCCTGCGCCGGGCGCTCGATGCCTTCGAGCCCGATCCGCTGCCGATCCTCGGCCGGCCGATCTCGCCGGCCGAGGCGCCGGGCCTGTGGCGCCTGGTCGAGGGTCTTGCCGCGCGGATCGGCGCGCTGAAGCCGGAGGCCGTGGTCGTCGGCCTCACCGACGGCTTCTTCGTCACCGCCGGCCCGGCCGAGCTGGAGCCCGGCGGCGCGCGGCTGTCGGGCCGGATCCTCCATGTCCCGCTGGCGCAGCTCGCCCTCCTGCGGGGAGACGAGACGGCGGCGATCGTCGCCCACGAACTCGCGCATTACGCAGGCGGCGACACCGCCTACAGCCAGCGCTTCCTGCCGATCTATGTCGGGGTCGGGCGTTCCCTCGATGCGGTGGCCGCACGCCAGTCGAGCGCGCTCGGCCCTCTCGGCCCCGCCCTGCATCTCGGCCTGTTCGTGATGGAGCGCTTCCACCTCGCCGTGCGCCACTGGAGCCGGCAGCGCGAATTCGCCGCCGACGCGGTCGGGGCCGGCACGGTCTCGGCCGAGGCCGCGTCGCGGGCACTCCTGCGCAGCGGCGCGGTGGCGCCGCGCATCGCGGAGACCCTGGAAGCCGCCGCCGCGGCACCGCATGCCGCGCCCGCCGACCTGGTGGCGGCGATGCTCGACCGCGCCGCCGCCCGCGGCCTCGACGACCCGGCCATCCACCTGGAGGCCGAGCAGGCCCACCCCACCGACACCCACCCGCCGACCCGCGAGCGTATCGCCGCCCTCGGGCAGACCATCGATGCCAACCTCCTGACGGCCGCCGGCGTCACGCCGCCGCCGCATGCCCTGGGCCAGCTCGCCGCCTATTTCGCCGATCCGGCCGGCCTGTGCCGGGCGGCGACCGCCGACTTCCTCGATGCCGTCCGCGCCCGCGACGCGGCATTCCGCGCCGAACTGGAAGCCACGGCCGCAGGGGTCGGTACCGGCGAACAGGTGCTGCGCGCGAATGACCGGACCCGCGGTCTCGTGCTCGTCATGGCCGGCGGCCTCTTCGCGGCGGTTGCCTTGGGGGTCGCCGTGTTCGGGATTCCCGGGATGCTGCCGCGCGAGGTCGGCGTCATCCTCGTCGCGGCGCTCGCCCTCGCCGTCGTCATGGGCGGGGCCGGGGCCTTCGTCCTGTCGCGGGGCGAGCCCGTCATCCTGGTCCTGCGGGCCGAGGGGCTGACGGTGCCCGGGCTCGACCGGCCGATCGCCTGGGACGACATCGCCGATCTCGACATGACGGCCACCTACACGGGCATCGTCACGCGCATCCTGCTGCCGCCGGCCGCGCCCTGGCCGCAGCGGCTGCCGGGCCACCACGCCGTGAAGCTCGATGCCAAGCGCCGCATCGTCACGCTGCCCCTTCCCCTACCGCACAAGCTGACGCCGCAGGGCTTCGCCGACCTGATCGGCACCTACCGGGCGGCGGCACAAGCCCGGCGGATCCTCGCCGACAAAGCCGTCCGGTCCGAAGCCGAACCTGCCTGAGGATCGGCCAGGACGGATCTGAAAAGAGAGGAGCCGCGAGAGGAACCATGACCGGATCGCCAGAGACCGCCTCGTCCCCGCACCCTGAATCCCTGCGGCTGCCGCCCCGGCGGCAGGGCTGGTTCAACACCATGTGGGTTCTGGTCGGTTGGGTCGGGCTCGGGGCCATCCTGGTCGCCTGCGCCGTCTACACGGCACCGGTGGTGATCTCCGACTGGCAGGTCCACGCCGCGGCGAAAGCCGCCCCGGATGCCCGGATGAGCGAGGGCAGGTGCAAGGCCAGGATCGTCATCCACGTCTGCAACGCGACCCTCGCGCTCCGCACGCCCGAGGAAACGGTGACCCGGCGGGTGAACTACGTCTTCACCGGGCTGCCTGTCGGCGATTACCGCGTCGGGGTGATGGCCGATCCCGCCCGCCCGGACCTCGTCACCACCGATCTCGGCCTCGACCGACTGTGGAACCGGACGATCACCCTCCTGGCAATCATGGGGGCGATCGCGGCGATCCTCATCTGGGCGCCCATCGCCCTGATCCGCAACTGGCGTGCCGCCTCCGGGGACGCCGGTTGACAGGCCAGGGCGACGAGCGAGACGCCCGTTCGCGGGGGCGTCAGCCGGCCCCGTTCCTCACCGGGCCCCGCGCCTCAGGTCATCCGCGATGAGCAGCGCGCTCCGCCCGTCCCCGGCCTCGGCAAGGCGGTTGCGGTAGACCTGGAGGTTCTCGGTCACCCGCTGCACGTAGTTGCGGGTCTCGGTGAAGGGGATGCGCTCGACCCAGTCGACCGGGTCGACGTTCGGGTTGCGGGGATCGCCGTAGGCGTCGATCCACTTCTTCACGTTGCCGCCGCCGGCATTGTAGGCGGCGAAGGAGAGGATGTAGGAGCCGCGCCAATCCTCCATCAGCTCGCCGAGATGGGCGTGGCCGAGGCGGGCGTTGTAGGCCGGATCGCTGGTCAGGCGGTCGGTGTCGAAGGCGGCGCTGACCCTGCGGGCGGTGCGCTGGGCGGTGGCCGGCATCATCTGCATCAGGCCGCGGGCCCCGACGCTCGATTGTGCCCGCGGGTCGAACTGGCTCTCCTGCCGGGCGATGGCGAAGACCATCGCGCGCTCGACCTGCGGCACGGCGGCCGAGGCCTCGTAGGACGGGATGCCGTTGGTCGGGTAGGCGTGCCGGTCGAGAGGCAGGCCGCGCTGCACCGCGGTCTTGCCGATCGCCACCAGGGCGCGGGGGTCGTTCAACGACATCGCGACGTCGCCGAGGGCGTTGAGCTCGGCCGGGTCGGTCAAGCGCTGGGCGAAATCCATGTAGAGCGGGAGCATCAGCTCCTTGATGCCGGCGGCGGCGAGCAGGCGCAGGGCCCGCACGGCGTTGCGGTTCTCGAAGGCGGTGCGGGCGGCTTCGTCGAGGGTGCCGCAGGGCCGCAGCGCCAGGGAGCCCTGGCCGAGCCTGGCCCGGGCGAGCTGGCCGTAATAGGCGATCGGCTGGGCGCTCGCGCGCTCGTAGAAGGCCCGCGCCTCCGTGGCCTGGCCCATGGCCTCGGCGGCGCGGCCCTGCCAATAGGCGGCGCGCGCCACCGAGATCGGCGTCTCGGCAATCGCCGCGGCGGTCGCGAAATGCGTCGCCCCGAGGGTCGCGTCGTGGAGGAAGCGCAAAGCGATCCAGCCGGCATGGAACTCCGCCTCGATGCGCTTCTCGACCGAGCGGGCGCTGTGGCCGGCGGCGACCGCGTAGGCCGCCTTGGCGTCGCCGGCATCGAGGAGCTTGCGGGCGACGATGCGGCGCTCGATCCACCACTCGTCGGAATCGGCCAGCACCTCGGGGTTGCGCGGCGCCTGGACGATCACGGCCGCGGCCTCGGCCGGCTTGTCGAGGCGGCGCAGGTACTGGGCGCGGGAGAAGAGGTAGGAGGAATCCTGGCGCAGGCTCGGCGGCACCGCGTCGAGGGCGGAGCCGGCATTCGCGGCCTTGGCCTCGACCGCGCGGCGGGCCCGCACCAGCGTGCCGTAGGCCTTGCCGGCGTAGGCGGCGGCCCGGCCGGCGGCGTCCCAATCCTCCCGCATCAGCGCCCGCTCCATGCGGTAGCGGTGGTCGACCTCGCCGATCGTGCCCGGGAAGGCGTCGAGCACCCTCAGCTCCAGGGTGCGGCCGAAATTGTCCTCGCGCCACAGGTCGCGGACGAGGAGGGCGGCGTCCTCGGCAAGGCCGTCGGCCTTGAAGGCCAGCGCCAGGGCGAACTTGCCCGGCGCGCTCTGCGGCCGGCGCGCGGCGAAATAGGCCCGCACCAGGGACGCCGACTTGCGCTGGGAGAGAAGCGCTTCCTCGGCGCGCCGGCGCACCATGGCGCCGACCGGCCAGTCCGGGTTGTCGCGGATGAACGCGATGGTGCGCTCGAAGCCGATGCCGGCCCCGGCGCGGATCGCCACCCAGTCGAGCAGGGTGCGGGCGGCCGGGTCCTTGAGACCGTCGCGGATGCGGTCGCCCTCGCTCACCTGCCCGCGCCGATAGGCCTCGACCGCGCTGCGCAGGGCCGGGCCGTCGACCTCGGTGCCGAGGGCCGGCCGGCCGGGATCGGGCACGCTCGGCACCGGGGCGGGGGGGTTGATCGCCGCGTCGGGGACGGGAAACGGGATCGACACCTCCGGATCGGCGGAGGCGAAGGCCGCGGCACTCGCGGGCAAGCGGGATCCGGCCTCGGCCGCCGCGCCCG
>NZ_LABZ01000202.1 GCF_001043955.1 Methylobacterium tarhaniae
GAAGGCCCGCATGGCGTTGAGGGAGGGAGGGGACGCCCGGCCGGCCGGATCCATCGCGAGGCCTCAGGTCCATGAGGCCAAGAAAAGCTTGGCCGGAGCCTCAGCTTATCCCGTTTGCCGGCCGCCGCGGCAAGCCCGACACTCGGGCCCTGCCACCGACGGACTCCCTTCCATGCGCCTCCTCCATGACGGCTATTTCGACCAGGGCCTCGACGCCGATCCGGAGCTCGCCGCCTCGATCCGCGGCGAGCTCGCCCGGCAGCGGGACGGGATCGAGCTGATCGCCTCGGAGAACATCGTCTCGCGGCTTGTGCTGGAGGCGCAGGGCTCGGTCCTCACCAACAAGACCGTCGAGGGCCCGGCTTACGCGCGCTATTATGGCGGCGCCGAGCATGCCGACGCGATCGAGGCCCTGGCGGTGACCCGGGCGACGCGGCTGTTCGGCTGCCGCTTCGCCAACGTGCAGCCCCATTCGGGCTCGAACGCCAATGCGGGCGTCTTCCTCGGGCTGCTCAAGCTCGGCGACACGATCCTGTCGATGGGGGTCGAGGCCGGCGGGCATATCAGCCACGGCCACCCGGCGACCCTGACGGGCCGTGACTACACCATCGTCCGCTACGGCGTGGAGCGCGACAGCGAGCGGGTCGACCTCGATTCCGTCGCCGGGCTCGCCCGCGAGCACCGGCCGAGGATGATCGTCGCCGGCGGCTCGGCCTATGCGCGGGCCCTCGATTTCGCGGGCTTGCGCGCCATCGCCGACGAGGTCGGGGCGCTCCTGATGGTCGACATGGCGCATTTCGCCGGCCTCGTCGCCACCGGGCTCTATCCGCATCCCTTCCCGCATGCCCACGTGGTGACCTCGACCACCTACAAGTCCCTGCGCGGCGCCCGCGGGGGCTTGGTCCTCTGGAACGATCCCGCTTTGTCGGACCGGATCAACCATGGGATCTTCCCGGGCGTGCAGGGATCGGTGATGATGCATGCGGTCGCCGCCAAGGCGGCCTGCTTCGGCGAGGCCCTGCGGCCCGAGTTCCAGGCCTATAACCGGGCGGTCCTCGACAATGCCCGGGCGCTGGCCTCGAGCGTCGCCGAGGCCGGGATGCGCCTCGTCGCCGGTGGCACCGATTGCGGGCTGATGCTGGTCGACCTGACGCCCCAGGGGGTGACAGGGGACGTGGCGGCCGAGGCCTTGGAAACGGCCGGGCTCGCGGTCAACAAGAACCAGATCCCGTTCGACACCCGCCCGCCCGAGGCGCCGTCGGGCCTGCGCCTGTCCTCGAATGCCGGGACGGCGCGAGGGTTCGGCGTGGAGGAGTTCCGGCAGGTCGGCCGCTGGATCGGCCGGGTGGTGGCAGCGCCCCACGATGCGGCCGGGCTGGCGGCGATCCGCGAGGAGGTTCTGGCGCTGTGCCGGCGGTTTCCGATCTACGGCGGGGCCTGAGCCCCGTCGTGGCTACGGCGCATGGACCCCTGCCCCATCCACCACGCCACCGATCAGGTTGCGCCCGAGCAGGAACTCGGCACTGAAATCGGTGCGGATCAGGGGCTCCATCGCCACCGGCCCGGCCAGGGCCTGCGCCTCGGCGCGCCGGGCCGCCAAAGCCTCGGCGCGGCCGACGGCGCGGAAGCGGATGCGCGTGCCGCCCTGCGCCTGGGCGAGCCGCCCGAGATCCGGGCCGATCACCGTGGCGATCTTCGGGTAGCCGCCGGTGGATTGCCGGTCGGCCATCAGAACGATCGGCCAGCCCTCCCCCGGCACCTGGATCGCCCCCATGGCGATGCCGTCCGAGACGATGTTGTAGCCCTTGGCGTGGGTGAGCGGCGTGCCGTCGAGGAAGCAGGCCATCCGGTCGCCCTTGGTGGTCACCGTCCAGGGGCCGGCGAGGAAGGCGGCGATCTGGTCGGGGGCGAAGAAGTCGTCCTGGGGGCCCATCACCACCCGGATCTCCTCCGGCGGGCGGACGAGCCAGGGCGCCACGAGGGCGTGGGGATCGGCCGGGCCGGGGCGGGCATCCGGCACCGCCAGCCGGTCACCGGCCCGCAGGGCCCGACCGTCGAGGCCGCCGAAGCCGGAGCGGGTGTGGGTCGCGGTCGAGCCGAGGGTCGGGGCGAGGTCGAAGCGGCCCGCCACCGCGAGATACGCCCAGGCGCCGGCCCGCCCCGCCCGGACGACGAGGTGGCTGCCGGGATTGAGGGTCAGCGCGCAGGAAGGCGGCAGGGGCACGCCGTCGAGGCTGATGCGGAACTCGCCACCGGCGACGGCGATCCCGAGCGGGCCGCCCTCCGCCGTCACCTCGACCCCGCCGAGCGACACTTCGAGGGCGGTGGACCCGAGCGGGTTGCCGAGCGCCCGGTTGGCCGTGGCATGGGCGAGCGGATCCATCGGCCCGGCGGCGGTGATGCCGTAGCGCAGGTAGCCGTGGCGGCCGCCATCCTGGAGCGTCACGCCGGGGCCGGCGGCGAGAATGCTGAGACGCGAGGTCATGCGGCCTCCCGGCGCTGGGCGACGACCTCGCCGGCGGCGGCGCGGCGGTCGAGATCCGCGAAGGTGGCGGCGTCCACCGCCTCGAAACGCAGCGTGTCGCCGACGGCGACCGGGAACGGCTGGGGCCGCTGCGGCGCGTAGAGCCGCTCCGGCGTGCGGCCGACCACGTACCAGCCGGTCGGCATCGGGAAGGTGCCGACGGCCGCGAGCCCGCCGCCGATCAGCAGGGCGTTCTCCGGGTGCGGCGGGCGCGGGGTCGCGCGGCGGGACACCGCCAGCTCCGTGGGCAGGCCGCCCAGATAGGCGAAGCCCGGGGCGAAGCCATACATGTAGACCCGGTACTCGGCTCCCGCATGGAGGGCTGCGACGCGCTCGATGGTCAGGCCGGTCGCCTGCGCCACCGCCCCGATATCCTCGGCGCAAGCCGGGTCGTAGCAGCAGGGGAGCGTCCAGAGGGTGGCGCCGGCCCGGGCCGACGCGGGCGCCGCGGCGAGCGCCAGCACCCGCGCGGCGAGGTCGTCGCGGTCGAGGACCAGGGGGTCGTAGTGGATCATCAGCGAGCGGTAGGTCGGCACCGTCTCGGTGAGGCCCTCCGGCGGCGCGGCGCGCAGGGCGTCGTCGAGGGCCAGCACCCTGTCATGGATGGCCGGATCGACGCGGGTGCCGAACTCCGCCACCAGGGCGGCCTCGCCGGCATCGAGGAGGCGGGGGCTCTCCAGGGAGGGGGGCATCGCGCGTCAGGCCCGGAACGGGGCGAGGCGCACGCCGGCGCCTTCGAGCCGGGTGCGCACGGCGCGGGCGGTGGCCACGGCATGGGCGGAATCGCCGTGGACGCAGACCGAGCGGATCGGCGTCGGCAGGCGCCGGCCGCTCGCCGCGATGATCGCCCCCTCCTGCACCATGGCGAGGACCCGCTCGGCGGCCTGCGCCTCGTCGGTGATGAGGGCGCCGGGCTGGCCGCGGGGGATCAGGAACCCGGCCTCGGTGTAGCCCCGGTCGGCGAAGATCTCCTGGTGCACGTCGAGCCCCTGCGCCTCGCCGGCCGCCACCTGCGCGGTGAGCGCGATGGCGAGAAGCGACAGGGACGGATCGACGGCCTTGACCGCCTTGGCGATGGCATCCGCCACCTCCCGCTCCACCGCCGCGAGGTTGGCGAGCGCCCCGTGCGCCTTGACGTAGGTGAGGCGGTGGCCCGCATAGGCCGCGAGCCCGGCCGCGGCGCCGACCTGGTAGGCGACAAGCCGCTCGACCTCGCCGGGGGTGAAGGGCAGGACCCGGCGACCGAAGCCCCACAGGTCCGGGTAGCCCGGATGGGCACCCACCGCGACGCCCCGCTCGCGCGCGATGGCGAAGGCGCGGGCCATGATCTCGGGATCGCCCGCATGGAGGCCGCAGGCGACATTGGCCGAGGTCACGACGTCCAGCATCGCCGCGTCGTCCCCGCAGCGGTAGTCGCCGAAACCCTCGCCGAGGTCCGAATTGAGGTCGATGGACAGCATGGCGGGCACTCCAGGCAGATGAGGCGGACCCTGTGTTCCTGGCATCGCCCCGGCGCCCCTGCAACCCGCGGACCGCGCCGGCCCGGGTTGCTCCCCGTGCTATCCGGCGGCCGACGATGGGCGAGGCTCGCTCACCGAGACCTCGCTCGGCCTCGGAGTCACAGCGCGAGCGCGCTTTTGGCGAGCCTAAACACGCCCCAGCCGAGCAGGCCGAACCATGCCAGCACCAGGGGTATGCCGACCACCAGGGTGAGCACCACAGCGGCTTGGCGCAACCCGGCTTCGAATCTGGCCACGAATGACGCGGCGACGGTTGCCGCCTGTTCCGCCGCGGATGCCTTCGTGTCGAACTGGATCATCATCACCGGTCCCGGAGGGATCATGCCGCCACGGTGGCAAGCGGCGCGCCCCGAGGCGGACACGACGCTGCGCCGACGGAGGAGACGCGCCGGCGCCGAAGCGAGACGGGACGAGGCCGGTTCCGTGGCCTCGAGCGAGTCCTCGACGTCGACCGTGCCGGATCGGAACACGCCCGGATGAGACAGTGTGGTGGATTCCTAACCTCGGTGCGTGGACGCCACCGCCCCGCCCCGCTACCTTCCACAACACGGTCAGGTTGCGAGGATCGCGCTCGACCGCCGCGCGGCCCGATCTTCGCCGCGAGAACCGAGGAGCCGGGCAGGCCGCGCCTGCCGATCCAGAGGTGCGATCATGCGTGACCGAATGCGCCGCTCAGCCGGCCTCGCCCTCCTTCTCGGCATCCTGTGCGCCCCACCGGCGCGGGCCCAGGATCAAGGGCCCCCTCATCAGGCCGCCCAAAATCAGACCACCTCTGCCGCACGCCCCTGGAGCGATCCGCCGACGAAGCCGGCCGAGGCGCCGGGCGTGCAGGAGGCCGCGAAGCCCGCCGCCCCCGCCGCCGAGCCCGTGCGGATGACCGAGCCCCCCGCGAGGGCAGCCCGTC
>NZ_LABZ01000203.1 GCF_001043955.1 Methylobacterium tarhaniae
GTGATGTCGGAGAGGCCGCCGAGGTCGAAGTCGCGGGTGCCGCGATTCTCGAATTCCGACAGGGCGGCGTGCTCGCGGAACACCGAGGCGGCGTTCGGCCAGGAAAAGGCCTTGGCGTGGCCGAGGCGCTGACCGACCTGCGCCATGATCCACCAATCGGCCCGCGCCTCGCCGGGTGCCGCCAGGAAGGCGCGCTGGCGCGAGATCCGGCGCTCGGAATTGGTGACCGTACCGTCCTTCTCGCCCCAGGCGAGGGCCGGGAGCAGGATCGCGTTGCGCGCCCGCACCGTGTCGGTGTTCGCCACCACCTCGGAGACCACGTAGGTGTGGAGCTTGGCCAAAGCGGCCCGCACCCGGTCGGCCCGGGGCATCGAGACGGCGGGATTGGTGCCCATCACCCAGAGCGCCTTGATCTTGCCGCGCTCGATCGCCTCGAAGAGCTGAACCGCCTTCAGGCCCTCGCCGGTGATGATGTTCGGCGCGTTCCAGAACCGGCGCACCAGGTCCACCTCCTCGGGGGTGAAGTGCATATGCGCCGCCAGCATGTTGGCGAGCCCGCCGACCTCGCGCCCGCCCATGGCGTTGGGCTGGCCGGTCAGCGAGAACGGCCCCATGCCGGGTCGGCCGATGCGGCCGGTGGCGAGATGGCAGTTGATGATCGCGTTGGCCTTGTCGGTCCCTTGCGCCGACTGGTTCACGCCCTGCGAGGTGGCGGTGACGACCCGTTGCGTGGTGCGGAACAGGTGGAAGAAGGTCTCGACCTCCGCCTCGCTCAGGCCGGTGGCGGCGGCGGTCGCGGCCACCGTCGGGGCGATCTGGCGGGCGCGCTCCAGCGCGGGCTCGAAGCCGGCGGTATGCTCGGCGATGTAGCGCGGATCGAGGGCGCCATTGTCCGCGAGGTGGACCAGGAGGCCGGAGAACAGGGCGGTGTCGGTGCCGGGCCGGATGCCGAGGAAGAGGTCGGCCTCCTCGCCGGTCTGGGTCCGGCGGGGATCGATGGCGACGATCCTCGTGCCCCG
>NZ_LABZ01000204.1 GCF_001043955.1 Methylobacterium tarhaniae
CCTTGACCCTGGCGCGCTGCCGTCGGGATGCTCGGGGCAGCGCGCCAGGGTCAAGGTCACGCGGTGCAGCTCGGCCGACGCGGCCTGGACGGCAGCGGTGGCACCGGGGTTTTGCGCCCGTCTTCCGGGTGCGTGCGTTCCATGAGCCATGATCGCCTCCTCAGGTCAGGGCGACGGTCCGGTCGTCGACGGCGCGGACACCCGGGACCGACCAAGCCGCCCGCTCGGCCGCGTCGCGCTCGGCAAGCGACGAGACGGCACCCTCCAGGGTGACGCAATCTCCCTCGACCCTGATCGTGATCGCATCCGCGTCGAGCAGGGCGTGGCGCCGGAAAGCCTCCAGAATCTTGCTCCGGACCGCGCTCGGCCGCACCTCCGGCCGGACCTCGATGAGGTTCGACACCCCGACGACGCCGGACAGCTTGCGCACCGCAGCTTCCGCCTCCACCATCTGATACTGCCAGGGCACGGCCCCGGTCAGGGTGATCCAGCCCTTGGCGACGCGGACCTGGATGGCGTCCTTCGGCAGGTGCACCGACCAGTCGATGATCGCCAGGGCGCGTGCGGCGATCTGGTCGTCCATCACCTTCTTCGCCTGCGGGAAGCGGACCTCGATCTCCTGGGCGATGGCGCGCACGCCCTTCACCCGGCGTACCGCGCGCTCGGCCGCGACCTGCTCGGCGTAGCTGCCGACGTGGCCGGTCAGGGTAACGACGCTCTCCGCGACGGCGACGCCGATCTCGGCCGCGTCGAGGCTGGGATCGAAGTCGAGTTCGTCGAGGACGTCGCGGCGCAGATCCTTGTCGGTCATGGGCAAAGCTCCTCTGGCATGGCTCCTGGTGGCGCGGCTGTGTTCGCCGGAGTTTCTTCGAGAATTTGGACGAGCTACGGGGACGAGCCTTGATCCAGCGCAAGACCGACGCGGCTCTCCGCCCGGGCGAGCCCGGCGCATCGCTGCATCTTCCGGCGCAGCACGGAGACCGGCTCGTCGGTCCCCGCCGCCGCGAGTTCCACGGCCAGGCGCGCCAGGAGCGCCTCGTCGTCGAGGGGCACGGTCTGGGCAACGAAGGTATCGATGAAGTGTGAGGCCGCGTCGGGGCCGAGCGCCATCCGCTCGCAGGCCCAGCGCGCCAGGAGCCGGTTGCGCCGGGTGCGCTCCTGGAAGCGCTTGTCTTCCTCATGCACGAACTGGCGCTCGAAAGCCTGCTCGCGTTCGTCGAACGTCGTCATGACGACCTCCTCTTTCGGTTGCTGTGCGTGCGGGCCGGGCTGCTCAATCCTCGACGAGCCGGTGCATCCGGCCACGGCGCAGGCTGACCTTGCGTCCTCCGGTGCGCAGGAGCGCCCCCTCGGCTTCCAGCTGGGTGATCGTGCGCGATACGGTCTCGATGGTCAGCCCGAGGTAATCGGCGATGTCGCGGCGGGTCATCGGAAGGTCGAAGGCGCCGGTCCCGCCCAGCCGTAGGTCGACGTCGAGCAGGAAGGCGGCGACACGCTCCAGCGCCGAGCGCCGCCCGAGCAGCAGCATATGGTCCTGGGCTTGGCGCAAGGAGCGGGTGGCCAGGCTCCAGAGCTGGCAGGCGACCTCCGCGCGATGGGTGGCGATCCGCTCGACCTGCCGCCGCTTGAAGATCAGGACCCGGGTCCCGGACAAAGCCTCGGCGCTGTGCCGATGGGCCTCGCCCGGCTCGAAGCCGAACAGGTCGCCGGGCAGGTGGAAACCGGTGATCTGGCGCCGGCCGTCGCTCAGAACCTTGTGGGTGCGAACCGCGCCCTGCATCACCCGGTAGACGCTCTCCGCCTCCTCGCCCTCGCCGAAGATCTCCTCCTCGCGGTCGTAAGCCGCAGGAGTGCCGATGAGTTCGGGGCAGGCGGCGAAGAGGCCAGGGCCGTCGGCGGTTGTCACCGGCGCGCGGGAGCCCACGAACGGGCGTGAAGCAGGGGGCAGGACCGTCTCTCGCGACATCTTTCCGCTCCTCATCGCGTTGGATGAGGGTGAGAGTGGCCGGAATATTGTCCTGAAGACATTCCGGTCCGGCGCTTAAGCGGACCTGCTTAAGGACAACTACGTAGGCCTGACAGCCATGCCCAAGCGGTCGCAGAACGGCGCAAGCCCCCCTGGAAGCGGCAGGCGGAGCAATCGCATCCGGACCTTGTGCCGAAGCAACAGCATGCGGATTGCTTCAGCGAGCGGGCAGGCCGTGTCGGAAAATCTCCCTGCGTAGCCGGTGATGCTGCTCCAGTTCTTCGGCCAGCGCCTCAAC
This sequence comes from Methylobacterium tarhaniae, assembly GCF_001043955.1. GTDB lineage: Bacteria > Pseudomonadota > Alphaproteobacteria > Rhizobiales > Beijerinckiaceae > Methylobacterium > Methylobacterium tarhaniae. The sequence continues at coordinate 2,265 of NZ_LABZ01000204.1, forward strand.
CAACACAGCTGGCAGGCGAACATCGCCGCTATCCTCAAGCAGCTCAATCAGCCGGCGCAGCGTCGCGATATGACCTTCAAGATCACAAATTTGTTGCTCGATATGAGCAATGAATATCCAGGCTGGTTGGGACATGGCTGACACACAAGGCAAATGCAGTCTAGTCTCGCAAGTCATTGGCAACTCAAAATTTTTTGTCGTAAAATCGATCATCCTAGAACGCGAGAGCTGGCGATCTCGATAGCCAGGTGTTGACCGGCAGGTGCCCGGTTCGCATCCGCAATCATCCCGGCGCGGTACAGATAGCTGCTGTCGAAATGTGCGACGTTGCGGAGGGCCGCAAAATCGGGAATCGTCAACTTCTGGCGTTTCCATGTTATCAGGCCAGAAGCTCGTAGATCCTGCAATGTTCTGTTCACGTGCACGGTCGAAAGACCAACCGTTTCGCCGAGATCCTCTTGTGTCAGCGGCAAAACGCAGTTGCCCTGTTCGGCCAGACCGACTGCACGCATGCGGAGGACAATCTCACAGAGCAGATGGGCGATGCGCTCCCGGGCCGTGCGCAGGCCGATGTTCGCTGTCCACTCCCGCTGGATGGCGGCGGTGGTGAGCATGTCGAGCCAGAAGGCGCGCGCAATGGAGGGGGACCTTTCCATAGCTGACAGGATGTCCTGCCCATCGATCCGGGCGATGCGGACCGACGCCAGTGCGCGAACAGAGTAATTGTTGACACTCGGGAAGACGAGCGGTGTATTACACATGTCTCCGGGAATCAAATATGCGATGATCTGCCGGCGCCCATCCTCGATCTGCTTGTAGCAGCAGGCCCACCCATCCAGGATCACGCTGACCTGTCGGAGCGTGGCTCCCTCGTCGAGAATGTCCTGATCTGCGCGGAACCATACGACGTCGCGAACGAGGCACCTCAGCAGCTCTCTGTCGCTCGCCGAGAGACCGGCGCTATGATCGAGCTTGCGGATGAGGTGGTGTGGCATGACCGGCCTCGACGTTGCGCCGAGAGGATGTGTGTCTCAACGTATCCATGCGTTGATCTAAAACAAATTATGCTCCTTGGCTTACCTCTGCCAGACGATATCGGTCGGGACGGCCCAGCCGCGGTGAGCGCTTGCGCTGGATCAAGGCGCCCGGCGCAGGCCCCATCAGGCTTGACCTCCAGCCGGAGCGGGGAAAGCGGGTCTCGCCCTCCCGGGCCCGCCCTGGGCCGCTCCGCGAAGAGCCGCCGCGCCCGCGAAATCCCGCGGCGGGCTGCCTGGCCGGGGCAGGCTGGGAACGAGCGCCGTTCGCAAACCGGGATCATGCCACGACCACTCGCCGTCACGTCGATCCTCGGAAGGCCGGCGCGGTATGACCGGCCGCGAGGTAGTCGACAAGCGCCTCGAAGGCGAGCGGCTTGTCGATGAGGGGCACGCCGGCCTCTCGCGCGCGGGTGCGGATGCGCGGGTTGGGATGGCCGGTGATCAGGATGACCGGAACACGGGCGTCGATGTCCCGCAGGCGCTGGCAGACTTCGAGCCCGTCCATCCCAGGCATCACATGGTCGAGGAGCACGCAGAGCGGACAGGGGCCGGGGAAGGCCGACAGGAGCTCGAACCCGCTGGCGAACGTCTCCACGCGGTGACCTTCGCTTTCGAACAGAAAGCGGGTCGAGTGCAGGACCGCCGGGTCGTCGTCGACGACGTAGATGGGGGGAGCGCTCACCATGGGACCGGCCGTGTGGATCGAGGCGCGGATGCGAGATCCGACCATCGATGGCCCGACGGCAGCCCGCCTTGACCTGCCTCAAGCGGGTCAGGCGAGGCCGGCCAGCACCGCCCGGCGCACCAGGTCCTGGAGGCTAGCGGCCTGCGTCTTGGCCATTAGCTTTGCCCGGTAAATCTCCACGGTACGTGGGCTGATGTCGAGGGCGCGGCCGATCTCCTTGCTGGTCGCGCCGGTGACCAGGCGGTCGAAGACCTGACGCTCCCGCTCGCTGAGCGTCTCGATGCGCTGCAGGAAGTCCTGCACGGTCGGATCGGCCGCCGTGGCGGCGCTGCCCGGCGACAGGGCATGGCGCAGGGCCCGCAGGAGCACCTCGTCGTCGAACGGCTTCTCGATGAAGTCGCAGGCTCCACGCTTCATCGCCTCCACGGCGAGCGGAACGTCGCCGTGGCCGGTCATCACGACCACCGGCAGGGTGTTTCCGGTCTCGCGCAGGTGTCGGATGAGGTCGAGGCCGTCGAGGCCGGGCATGCGGATGTCGGTCAGGACGCAACCCGAGACCAGGGTCGCGAGCCGCTCGAGCAGTGCGGTCCCGCTCTCATAGAGGCGCACGGCGAAGCCGGCGGTCTCGAGCAGGAAAGCGAGCGAGTCCCGCATGGCGGGGTCATCGTCCACCACATGCACCAGCTCAAGCCCCATGGTCCGGCTCCTCTTGACCCGGCTTGTCTTGTCCTCCCTTCTCTTGCCGCGCCGCCGGCAAGGTCAATCGGAAGGTGGCGCCGCCGGCCTCGTTGCGCTCAACCTCCAGGCGGCCGCCATGTGCCTCGCTGATGGTGCGGCAGATCGAGAGCCCGACGCCCATGCAGCCCGGCTTGGTGGTGACGAAGGGCTGAAACAGGCGCGCAGCCACATCCTCGGCGATGCCGGGCCCCGTATCCGAAACGGCGATCTCGACCCTGTCGGCAGTGAGGGGCCGCGTGGCAATGCCGAGTTCACGGCGCGGGCCCTGCGCCATGGCCTCGCGGGCGTTGCGGATCAGGTTGATCAGGACCTGCTGAATCTGCACCCGGTCGGCGAGGACCGAGCCGACCCGGCGGTCGAGCGCGAGGCGCAGAACGACGCCCTGCTCGCGGGCGCCGACCATGGCGAGCGCGCAGGAATCCTCGATCAGTCGCACGACCGGCTCGATGCGCCGCTCGGTCTCGCCCCTCGCCACGAAATCCCGCAGCCGGCTAATGATCTGACCGGCTCGCAGCGCCTGCGCGGCGACCTTGTCGAGGACGTCCACCGCCGTGGCGACGGTGGCGGGATCGGGATGGGCGAGGAGGCGGCGACAGCCCTTGGTGTAGTTGGCGATGGCGCCGAGCGGTTGGTTGAGCTCGTGGGCGAGCGTCGAGGCCATCTCGCCCATCGCGCTCAGGCGCGAAACGTGGACGAGCTCCGACTGGAGTTCCTGCAGCCGGGCCTGGATCCGATGGTACTCGGTGAGGTCGTTGATGAAGCCGGTGAAGAAGACCTGCCGGCCCGAGCGCATCTCCCCGATGGCGAGCTCCATCGGGAAGGTCGAGCCGTCGCGCCGGCGTCCCGTCACCACCCGGGTGGTACCGATGATGCGGCGCTCCCCCGTGCGGTGGTAGCGGGCGAGGTAGCCGTCATGCTCGGCTCTCATCGGCTCCGGCATCAGGATCCGGACGTTCTGACCGATCGCCTCGTCGGCCGCATAGCCGAACAGGCGCTCGGCGGCGGCGCTGAAGGAGTGGATCAGGCCGGCCTCGTCGATGACCACCATCGCGTCCGGCACGGTGTCGAGGATCGAGCGGAGATGTGCCTCGCGGGTGCGCAGATCCTCCTCGACCCGCTTCTGCCCGTCGATGCTGACGACGATGCCGCGGTGCCGGCAGGGCCGGCGATCCGCATCGAGCAGGACGCGCCCGCGCGAGCGCAGCCAGCACGCCTCCCCGCTGGGATGGACGACGCGGTAGTCGATCTCATAAGCGCCGCCCTCCCGCAGCGTGCGCCCGATGGCGTCCGCCCGGGCGCGGCGATCGTCGGGATGCACCAGATCCTGCGTCGCGGCAAAGGACGTCAGCCGCTCGGAGGGAACCCCGAAGAGGCGGCAGCACGCCGAGGACACGGTGATCCGGTGCGTCGACAGGTCCAGCGACCAGATGCAGACGCCGACCTCGTCCAGGGTGTGGAGGAGCTCGTCGCTGCTGAGGAGGTCGGCGCCGCCTGGATCCGCCGGCATTGGGCCGACCTGGTCGATCATCGGTTCAGTCCGGAAGCGGGGGTCCCAAGCCCATACCATCGAGCAGTATCGCTTCGTGGGCCCGGCTTGTGGCTATCATTTGCTAACGGTAGGATTTCGACGGGATCCCTTCCACCTCGTAACCGTTTCACAGGCCGGCGGAGCCTGCGCCGGTAGCTGACTGTGCTTGCAGAGCACACCATACTATTGCCGAGTATATTGATCGAGACATTCGCTCCACCGGGCGCGCGTGCAGCGGGAAGGCAGCGACGCGATCGGCACGCGATGACGATATTCGAATGAGAATAAGTCAGCCGGATTGACCCTGGGAAATTCTATGTTCGCTATCGAACTGTCGAGGGAGCGGCGTGATCGGCCGCCTTCGCGCGGCGCGGCATCCAAGCACTGGCAGGCCTAAGCAGCGGCGTGGGCCGATTCCGACGCAGGCAGCAGGTCCGTCCTCGTCGCTCCGCCGCGGACCGCAGGCTCCACGCCAGGTAGCGCGAGACGAAGTCGCACCGTCGTTCGGCCTCCACATCGGTACTTCCTGTCGATCAACAGCGCCGCCCGGGCGCTGGACGGGACGACGTGTCCCGAATTCCTTCGCGCCGCATTCCCTGACCGCGCCCAGGTCTGTGCAACATCAATCGTCATGACGCTGTTTCCGATCGCCTCTCGACGCAATCACAGCGTATTCCACAGGCTCCAGATAATAAAATTTGATATCTATTTCATATTCATTCACTGGATGTGTGATTTCACTTGAGAGATCGCAGGATAGTAATACCTCATGACGAACAAAGATACCTCCGTAGACGGCCTGATTAGCCTGGCGACCAGCATCGTGTCGGCCTATGTGACCAGGAACAGCCTCCCCGCTGCGGATCTTCCGACGCTGATCACCGCGACGCACGCGGCGCTCGGCAGGCTCGGCGCTCCGGCGGAACCGGAGCCAATCCGCCCGGAGCCTCCCGTGCCGATCAGGAAGACGGTGGCTTACGATTACATCATCAGTCTAGAAGACGGCCGGAAGTACAAAGCCTTGAAGCGCCATCTCAATGGCCGCGGCCTGACGGTCGAGGAATACAGGCGAAAGTGGGGATTGCCGCCCGACTATCCGATGGTCTGTGAGGCCTATGCCAAAACCCGGTCCGATCTTGCCAAGAGCAACGGACTCGGGCAGTCGCCCCGCGCAGGAGCGCGGTCGCGGTGACGTTCGTCGCCCGGATCGTCCCGCTCCGTCGCATCGGTCCGGGCCGCTGACCGGATGGGTCGGCGTCGAGGCGTGACCGTTCAGACGCCGGCCTCAAGCTTGCGCAACTCGGTGCCGCCGACGCGCCGCATTCACCCGCCAAGCATCGATCGTCACGCACCGACCGATCCAGCGCCTAAGGACGCGACGATGCCGCCCGACGACCCATCCGCCATGCCGGACGACGATCGCCCCTCCGTCCTCGCCCATGACAGGTTCCTCGTGAGGCGCGAGGCTTTCGTTCACCTGTCGCTGAAGGACAGGTTCCGGCTCATACACGACCACAACCTCTGGGGAGCGGAGACCTCGGCATCGGGCCTCGGCTCGGAGGCGGACGCCACCCGGGCGATCCGCGACGGGCTGCCCGGCCTCCTCGCCGGATTGAACATCGCGACGCTTCTCGATGCGCCATGCGGCGATGCCGGCTGGATCACGCACGTCGATCTCGGCGGCATCCATTACATCGGCGTCGACATCGTGGCCGACCTCATCGCCCGGAATATGAGCGAGCATCCGCCCGGGTTCGAATTCCACGCCGCCGACATCACGCGGGATGCGCTGCCCAAGGCCGACGCCGTCCTATGCCGTGACTGCCTCGTCCATCTGAGCTTCGCGAATATCGAGAGGGCGCTGGCGAATTTCAGACGATCCGGCGCGCGTTGGCTCGTCACGACGACGTTCACGCAGTGGCAGCACAACCGAGACTGTGAGGACGGCGATTGGCGCGCCCTCAATTTCGTGCGCGAACCCTTCACCTGGGGACCCCCGGCGCGGCTCTTGAACGAGCACTGCGACGAAGGCGGCGGCGGATGGCGCGACAAGAGCCTTGCGGTGTGGGATCTCGCCACGACCGTCCGGCCGTGAGGGACGCAGCAACGGTGCTGAGGCCTCGATGAGGTGGAGCGGCCGCGATCCCGGACACGTCGGCGCGCCTCCACAGCGGCCAGCCTTGAGCGAGATCAAGGCCGGCGATCCTGAGCCGGTCGAAAACCGGGGCGGCGGGTCCCGCCGCCTCCAGGATCTTCCTCGAGAAGCACACGATGGGGAGCACACGGTTCGGCCCGTCCGCCCTCGTCTCCACGACCGCATGTATGGCCCAACGGGCAAGAGGGGCGTGCACCCTGGGGCTTCGAAGACGGAGTCGATCATGACCATCAAGCGACGGATCAACGGACCATGCGTCGTCGCGTGTCTGCTTCCGGTGGTATGGTCGCCGGCAGCGCTCGCCTTGTCCGGACCGGCGGCCGTCACGCCTGCGGCGACGGGGGACGACCGTGTCGTCCTTGCCCGCGGCTTCGGCTGGGGCGGGCGCCACCAGGTTCACCGCGAGCGCAAAGACCGGTCGTCGAAAACCGCTCGGCAGACCACCGAGCGATAGCCGGGCGGCTTGAGCCGCGTGGCGAGGGTCACGTCCTCTTTCTGCAGCCCGACCGTCGCGCCCGACACGCCGACCTTCGACAGGCCGGTGCGCAAGATCGCCTACCCGGCGATGAAGGTGGAGCGGCCCGCCGTGCAGCTCTGCTTGGCGCAGCAATCGGTGAAGAGCATGCCCTCGCGGTCGATGTCGGGCGTGCGGTACTCCACTGGGTCGAAGGTGGAGGTGCTGATGTTAAATTAACCGATATCGTCGCCGACCATAGTCAGGATGTTCACGGAGAGGATGTTCACGGGCAGGATGTTCACGGGAGAGTCCGGCCGCCCGGTCCGGCGCCGTCTCGGGCGCCGGGGCCGGCTGCCTCCCGCCTCGCTCGGCATCGCCTTGCCGGCCCAGGCGGCGTAGGCCGCGGCATCGGCGTAGGCGATCTGCACCACCGGATGGTCATCGAGGCCGGTGATCGAGGAGCCGGGCCGAGCGGGCGACGCTGATGGGCGCCGGGCCGAAAGCGCCACCAGCAGCGATCGGGACGGGTCGCGCGCGACATCGCTCGCTCCTCGGCGCCGGTGATACCGGTCGGGGTCGAGCGGCTCTCACTCGGCAGGGGCCGGCGGCGCCATCCCGGCGACCTGGACCGGGGGTTCCTCGCTCATTGCGCGATACAGGACACCGCCGAGGACACCGCCGACGATCGGCGCCACCCAGAACAGCCAGAGCTGCGCGAGGGCCCATCCGCCGACGAACACGGCCGGGCCGGTCGAGCGGGCCGGGTTGACCGACAGGTTGGTGATCGGGATGCCGACGAGGTGGACGAGGGTCAGGCAGAGCCCGATCGCCAGCGGCGCGAAGCCGACCGGCGCCTTGCCGTGGGTCGCCCCCATGATGACGAACAGGAACATCATGGTCAGCACCACCTCGGCGAGGAGGCACGACATCAAGGAGTACTGCCCGGGCGAGTGCTCGCCGTAGCCGTTGGCCGCGAAGCCCTTGGCGAGGTCGAAGCCGGGCGCGCCGGCGGCGATGGCGTAAAGCAAGGCCGCCGCGACGAGGCCGCCGGCGACCTGCGAGACCACGTAGGGCGCGATGTCGTGGGCGGGAAACCGGCCTCCGGCGGCGAGGCCGCAGGTCACCGCCGGGTTGAGGTGGCAGCCGGAGATGTGGCCGATGGCATAGGCCATGGTGACGACGGTGAGGCCGAAGGCGAGCGCGACGCCGAAGAGTCCGATCCCGACCTGCGGAAAGCCGGCGGCGATGACGGCGCTGCCGCAGCCGGCGAAGGTGAGCCAGAAGGTGCCGATTGCTTCAGCGGTGCATTTGCGGATGTCCATGGCGGCCTCCCTCGGACGGGTGGGCCGGTCGCGGAGCGCGGCGGATGACGATGCAGCCCGTCGCCCGCAGCCGTCGTGATCGGCATGGTAGGAGAGCACCGGCCCGGCGGGTTTGAGAGAGATCAATGCGCGGCCGCAGGATGCCGCGCCGCGTCCGCGCGAGGGAGCCGGGCAGCGTGGAGCGTATCCCTTGGCGTCGATGGTGCGGGGGGCGGAGTGTCAGCGGGCGCCGTGCTCGCCGCGCACTCCCGGCATCAGCGTCGGATGCGCGACCGCGACGATGCCGTTGGCGTGGAAGGCCCGCTGCACCGCCGCCAGCACGGCCCTGCGGATCGCGAACTGGCGCCCGGCGCGCGCCTTGAACTTGCCCCGGATGATCAGCGTCCCGTCCTCGACCGCCGCGATGCCCTGGCTCTTGAACGGCTCCAGGAGATCCGGGCGCAGCTCCGGATCGGCCTCAAGGTCCCGGCCGATCTGCTTGAACAGCCGGCGCACCGTCTCGACGTCGGTGTCGAAGGCGACCCGGAAGGCCAGCTTCTCGATGACCCAGTCGCGGCTGTAATTCTGCACCTTGCCGATCTGGCCGTAGGGGATCGTGGCGAGCGCACCCCGCGGGTGGCGCAGCGAGACCGAGCGGATCGAGATCTTCTCGACGCTGCCCTTGGCGCCGGCGGTCTCGATGTACTCGCCGAGGCGGAAGGCGTCGTCGGCGAGGAAGAACAGGCCTGACACGACGTCCTTGACGAGGGATTGCGAGCCGAAGCCGATGGCGAGGCCGAACACCGACAACCCGGTGACCAGGGGCCAGACGTTGATCCCGAGGGCCAGGAGGATCGACAGGACGGCGAGCGCGGCGAGCCCGGCCTTGGCCGCCCCACCGAGGAGCGGCAGCACGGTGCCCAGGCGCGTCCGCGGCGCTTCCTCGGCCCCCTCGGCCCCGGGTTCCACCCGCACCCCCCGCTCCTCGGCGAGGAGCCGGCCGGCCGCGACGCCGATGACGTTCCACAGATAGGCGGTGGCGAGCGCGATGGCGGCGATCTCCGCCAGGATCCGGGCCAGCGTCCCGATCTCGATGCCGAGACCCAGGGCGGCGGGCGCTCCCCACAGCGCGGCGAGCGCCGCGCCGATCACTGCGGCGAGCGCCATCCGGGCCGAGCGGCGGGCCGCGACGGCAGTAGCCGGGACGGTATTGGCGTGGAATCCGCGCTCGGCCCAGGCTGCGATCCGCCGGTCGAGATGCGGCCAGGTCAGGACGAGGATCAGCGTCGCCAGGGTCGCGAGCGGCGGGAGGGGACGCCCGAGGGTCATCGCCACCTGCGAGGCTCCAACCGTCACGCCGACGACGGCGACGGCGATTACCGGCCAGCACCGAGCGAGGAGGCGCCGTGCGCCGCTGCGCGGGCGCGGACGGGCGAGCGCGGCCGCGAGCGGCCGGCCGGAGCGCACATAGGCGCCGGCGATCAGACCGGCCGTCGGCAGCGCGACGAACGCGGTACCGACGAGATCGCGCAAGCCGCTTCCCGCATCCCAGAGCGCAAGGGTCCTCAGCAGGGCGATGCCGCCGAGCGCCCAGGCTACCGCCGTCGCCAGACCATGGACGAGCGGGACGAGCCGCTTGCAGCGCGAGGCCGAGGATGCCTCCAGGATCGCCCCCCGGATCAGCGACGCGGCGAGCCCGACGAGCGGGACGACGAGGGCCCAGTTGCGGAGGGAGCGGCGAGCGGCCTCGGCCTCCCCGGCGACGAGGGCGGCGACGACGAGGCCGGCTCCTAGGGAAGTGGCGCTGGGGACGAGGCGGCGCAGGATCCGTCTTCCCCGTACCCCGCCTGCATGGCCGAGGGCGCGGGCGCTCACCCGGTCCGCCGCGAGCCCTGCGACGACCACGGCTGCGATTGCCGAGAGGAACGGCAGCGGCGACCAGCCGGCGGCGGCGAGGGCGGACAGGATGCGATCGAGGTCGGCGCCGGCCGCCCCGATCCGGTCGAGGCGCGCCAGAAGACCGTCCGAGACCGCCGCCACGGCGCGGTCCACCGGCTCGATCACCGCCTCGGACCAGTCGGAGCGCGCGGAGGCGCCACGGCCCTCCGCCGTCATGAGGATCAGGGCCAGACAAGCCGAGGCCGGAAGGCCAGTCGGACGCGAGCGGCGGCGATCGAACACGGCAGGGATGTCCCGTCTCGCAAGGCCCCGTCGGCCCAGGATCGTACTGCGACCGGCGGAGATCTCATCTTGATCCACATCAACGCTGCATCGTCAATATCGAGCACACAATCCCAACCATTCCCACTGTATCGGCCGTATTTCGCGGTCGAAAACGACGATGGAGGGGACAGATGAGCGGTTCGGCAATCTTCGATCGCCCGCATCTCGGTGCGGGGCGTGACCGCGGATGGTTCATCGCGATCGGCTGTGCCCTGCTCCTCCTCGGAGCCGCGGGCCTGTTCATGGTCACGACGCTCACGCTCGCGAGTACGCTGTGGTTCGGCATTCTGTTGATCGTCGCCGGCGCCGTCGAGATCGTCGAGGCTCTCGGGCGGCCCGAGGCTTCCGAAGCCTTGAGTTCCCGCATCGGACGATTCCTGGCCGGCCTGATCTATCTCCTGGGCGGGCTCGCCGCGGTATTCCGGCCTCTCGAAGCCTCACTCGCCCTCACGCTCGTCCTCGGGGCGACCCTGATCGCCTCAGGGTTGGCGCGCGCAATCTGGGCCTTCGCCCACGAGGTGCGGACGTCCCGCGCCGCCGTGATCCTCTTCGCCGTGCTATCGGTGCTGCTGGGCGCCGCCATCATCGCGAAGTGGCCGTATTCCGGCTTGTGGGCGATCGGGCTGTTCGTCTCCTGCGACCTCTTGGGCACCGGCCTGTCGTGGCTCGGGGTCGGTCTGTTCGGCGAGGCGCAGACCTCGCCGGCCCTGTCGCGGTGAGACGGGTCTGCTCGGCGTCGCGAGCGAAGGCTCCGCCGAATGTCTGGTCAAGACGCAGTCCGGCCATCCGGGCTCCGGCCAGGGGGGGGACGGCTTTGCGGTCCAAACAGGGAGTGAAAGCCATGGGATCGATGACAAGGGACTTGCCGTCGCGCCGTGCCGTCCTCGCGACCCTCTCGTCCGCCGCCATGGCGGCCGCCGGCCTCGCGGTCGCGGCGAGCACCGCCAGCGCCGCGGTCCCGAACGTGGGACCGGTCAGCGCGCCGGACGGCGACCGGCTCGTGCAGGAGGCCCAGGCCGTCATCGTCGCCCCGCGCCGGCGCCGGCGCGTCTGCTGGTGGCGGAGAGGACGCCGGGTCTGCGCGTGGCGCTGACGGCTTCCGCCGATCGCCTTGGAGCCGGTCGACTGGGCGCCGACGGCTCGGCGCTGATGGAGCTGGCACCGATCGAGCCGGGTCCTCCGGCTCGTCTCGCCTGGAACGGAGAGGGCCGATGTCGACGAGACGCGCATTCATCAAGGCGCTGCCGGGCGTGGGAGCCGCCTTCTCCTTCGCCGGCAGCGCCGTCTGGGGCGAGGGCGCCGCCCTGGCGCGGGACGACGGGGGCTCCTCCCCCGCCTTCGCCGGCCACGTCCATCCGCAGGGCAAGCCGCCCTCCGCCTTCACCCGGGAGGTGCTGCGCCGGGCGAGGACCGCCCTCCCCTTCGCCGACGAGCGTGACTTCGCCGAGCAGCGCAAGGGGCTGATCGCCCCGATGACCGCGATGACCATCCCGGCCGATGCCGGTCATCTGGCCTGGGACATGCGGCAGTTCCGGTTCCTCGACGAAGAGGACGCATTCGACAGCATCCATCCGTCCCTGCTCAGGATCTCGCGGCTCAACAACAATTACGGCCTCTACGAGGTCGTCCCCGGCCTCTACCAGGTGCGCGGCTTCGACCTCTCCGACCTCACCTTCGTACGGGGGAGAACCGGGTGGATCGTGTTCGATCCGCTCGTCAGCAGGGAGACGGCACGAGCCGCCTGGACGCTGTTTCAGGACCATGTCGGCGGGGGCCGGCCGATCTCGGCGGTGATCTACTCCCACACCCACGGCGACCATTGGGGCGGCGTGCGCGGTATCGTCGAGGAGGAGGACGTGCGGTCGGGCCGCGTGCCGGTGATCGCGCCCGCCGGCTTCATGGCCCACACCGTGGCCGAGAACGTCTATGCCGGCAACGCCATGAACCGGCGCCTGTTCTACCAGTACGGGCTGCTCCTGCCCGCGGGTCCGCGCGGCTATGTCGGGCAGGGGCTGGGCCAGCGCGTCTCGGCCGGGGCGAGCGGGCTGATCGCCCCGACGCGCCACGTCGAGAAACCGATCGAGGAATTCGAGGTCGACGGCGTCCGGATGATCTTCCAGAACACGCCGGACACCGAAGCGCCCCGCGAGATGAACACCTACCTGCCGGAGATGAAGGCGCTGTGGATGGCGGAAAACGTCATCGCGTCGCTGCACAACATCTATACGCTCAGGGGCGCGCCGGTGCGTGACCCGCTCAACTGGTCGAAATACATCAACGAGGCGCTCTACCGTTTCGGCCGCGAGGCCGAGGTGATGCTTGCCTCGCATCATTGGCCGCGCTGGGGCAACGCGCGGATCCAGGAGGTCTTGCGGGCCCAGCGCGACCTCTACGCCCACATGAACAACCAGGTGCTGCACCTCGCCAACCAGGGCGTGACGATCAACGAGATCCACACCGTCTACGAACTGCCGAAGAGCCTGCAGCAGACCTGGCATTGCCGCGGCTATCACGGCTCGCCGCAGCACAACAGCCGCGGCGTGATCCAGCGCTACCTCGGCTTCTGGGACTGCAACCCAGCGACGCTCATCCCGCTGCCGGCCTCCGAGACTGCGCCGCTCTACGTCGAGATGATGGGGGGAGCGGAAGCGATCCTCGCCCGCGGCCGGCGCCTGCACGACCAGGGACGGTATCTCCTGGCGCAGGAGATCGTGAACACGCTGGTCCAGGCCGAGCCGCACAACCGGGCCGCGAAGGATCTGCTCGCCGACATCTTCGAGCAGATCGGCTACCAGCAGGAGAATCCCGGCCTGCGCAACAGCTTCCTCTCCGGGGCCTACGAGCTGCGCTCCGGCATCCCCGAAGGCGAGACGGCGAATTCGAGCAGCCCCGACGTGGTGCGGGCGATGACGACAGAACTGTTCCTGAACTTCCTCGGCATCCGCATGGACAGCCGGAGGGCGGAGGGCCTGCGCTTCACCATCAACCTCGTCACGCCGGATAACGGCGAGCGGTTCGTGATCGAGATGGAGAACGCGACGCTGACCAACCTCGCCGGGTTCCAGGCCGAGAACCCGGACCTGACCCTGACCATCGATCGGGCGGACCTCGAGCGGACGATGACCGGCGAGAAGACCCTGGAGGCGCAGATCGCCGACGGGACTGCGACGGTCCAGGGCGATGCCGGGGTCCTGGCGCAGCTCGCGGCCACCCTGGTCGCGTTCGATCCGCGCTTCGAGATCATGCCGGGGACCAAATCGGGTGAGGCGCGCCAGCGGACGGTCTTGGACGCGTACCGGGCCGAGCCCTGCGCGGCGATCGCCGAGTAGGAGGCTCAGCCGTCGTCGTCCACCCGTCATCTTGCACCCGCGGTCTTGGCGGTCGCGTCCGCCTCGCCCGTGCCGTCCCCGGAAGGCTGCGACGACGGGGTGTCCCGCACGAGGATCATGGTCCGATGTCGAGCAGCGGCGTCACCTCAGGGGAGTCGGTGAAGGAGCCGGTCCCGATCGATCTCGCCCTGCAGGGCGGAGGGGCGCACGGGGCCTTCACCTGGGGCGTCCTCGACCGCCTCCTGCAGGAACCGCGGCTGCGGATCGACGGTATTTCCGGAACCTCGGCCGGAGCCATAAACGCGGCCTTCCTCATCGACGGGTATGAGCGGGGTGGGCGTGAGGGCGCCCGCGCCGCACTCCTGGCCTTCTGGGACAACGTCTCGCGTGCGGGCGCGCTAAGCCCGCTTCGGCGCAGCCCGCTCGACGTGATGCTCGGCCGCTGGACCCTCGACCACTCGCCGGCGTTTCTCGCCGGCGATCTGATGACGCGCGTGTTCTCCCCCTACGACCTCAATCCGAGAGGGTTCAATCCGCTCGCGCGCATCCTGGCCTCGACCCTGGATTTCACCGGCATCGCGCGCAGCGCGATCAGGCTCTTCGTCACGGCGACCAACGTCCATACCGGACGCGGCCGGGTGTTTCGCAACGAGGAGATCACCGCGGAGGTGCTCCTGGCCTCGGCCTGCCTGCCGACGATGTTCCAGGCCGTCGAGATCGAGGGTGCGCTCTACTGGGACGGAGGATATTCCGGCAACCCGACGATGACGCCGCTGGTGCGCGAGTGCGCCTCGCAGGACACGATCATCGTCCAGGTCAATCCGGTCGTGCGGTCCGGCTCGCCGCGCTCGGCCCGAGAGATTCTCAATCGGCTCAACGAGGTCTCGTTCAACGCGGTCCTGCTCAAGGAGCTCAGAATGATGGCCGTGCTGCGGCAGGTCGCGCCGGCCGACGAGACAGAGGGAGCGAGATGGGCCGCGATGCGTATGCACCGCATCGCGAGCGACGTCGTGGCGGACCTCGGCTCCTCGTCGAAGCTCAATGCCGAATGGGCGTTCCTGACGATGCTGCGGGACGAGGGCCGTCGCTGCGCTGAGGCCTTCCTGACCAGCCACGGGTCGGATCTGGGCCGGCGCTCGTCGTTCGATCTCGACCAATTGCTCGACGGGGTGTGAGTCCGCTTGAGCTGGATCAAGGCCGCCGGCTCCCGGCAGGGCGATCCATGGCGTCGAGCCCAGCCCGGAGACGATCCATGTCGATGCCCGCTCCCTCACCGCTCGCCGCCTTCCGCGACATCCTCGTCGGCACCATCGTGGAGGACGAGCGCGACCGGGTCTCCCCGGCCGTCGGGTACGGGCTCTCGCTGGCGGAGGCGGCGGGCGCCCACGTGACGATCCTGTCGTCCTCGTGGTGCCTCGTCGGAACCGACGCCTGGCTCCAGGGGACCGCCGACCCGGGCATCGGGGTTGTCGACCGCCGCCTCGACGCCCTGGCCCGGGCCTATGCCGAGAACGCGGCCGGCGCGGCGGCGCAGGCGGGCCTCGTCTGCACCTGGGAGACGCCACGCCTGCCCTATCCCGAGGTGGTACACCGGCTGGCGGCCGAGGCGCGGCTGCACGACCTGACGGTCCTCGACCTCGATCCGCGTAGCGAGATCCTCTCGCGCGAGACGGTCGAGGCGGCGCTGATCGGGAGCGGCCGGCCGGTCCTCGCCGTGCCACGCTCGCACCAGGCCTTCGCCGGGCGGCGGATCCTCGTGGCCTGGGATAGCAGCCTGCAGGCGGCCCGCGCCGCCAACGACGCCATGCCGCTCCTGCGCGCCGCGGGCGCGGTCGAGATCGTCTCGGTCGGCGACGCGGACGACCTGCTCACGACGATGCCGGGGGCCGAGTTCGCCCGCCACCTCGCGCGGCACGACGTCGCCGTCACGGTCAGCGACCTGCCGCAGGACGGCAGCATCGCCGACACGCTCCGCAGCCATGCCGGCCTGGTGCGGGCCGACCTGATGGTGATGGGAGCCTACCGCCATTCCCGCGCGCGGGAATTCGTCTTCGGCGGCGTGACCCGCTCGCTCCTCTTGGACGCGCCGGTCCCGCTGTTCCTCGCGCATTGAACAAGGAGGTTTGTCATGATCCGGAAGCCCCCGCCCCCTACGGCATCGGTCCGGACGGCGCGCAGGCGCAAGGCCATCCGGCAGACGCTCAGACCCGCCGTCGCACCGACGCGGTCGCCCCCCGAGGAGGAGGCCCCGGTCCCGCCGGTCGCGACGGACGACCTCGCGCCGTTCGACGAGAGCGACTTGCGCGCCCTGAGATCCGGGTGGCACTTCGTGGAGTAACCCACGATCGGGTCTCCAGCGCCGTCGCCGGGATCGGCCGGTAGAGCCGACGTCGCGCGCGCCGGGATCGGCATCAGGCCGCCGGCAATCCGGGTTGGGACCCACGATCCGGCCCCGAGAGGGCCCGCATGGCGTTCAGGATCACGGCGACGTCGATCGCCTCCTGCAAGAGCGCGCCCTGCACCGGCGTGAGCGCGCCGAAGGCCGCCGCGACCATCCCGGCGAGCGAGAGCCCGAGCCCGACGAGCACGCTCTGGAGCGCGATGGCGCGCGAGGCCTTCGCGATGCGGATGGCCTCCGGAAGCGGCGCTAGGCTGTCGACGAGGAGGACCACATCGGCGGCCTCCGTGGCAGCGGCGGCGCCCCGGGCGCCCAGAGCCACGCCGAGATCCGCAGCCGCGAGTGCCGGCGCGTCGTTGATCCCGTCGCCGACCATCATCACCGGCCCGCGCAGCCGCTCCTCGAGGACGACCTTCGTCTTGTCCGCCGGGTCGAGGTCGGCAGCGACCGCATCGATCGGGAGCCCCGCCGTGAGCGCCTCGGCGAGGTTACGCCGGTCCCCCGTCGCCAGCACCACCCGGGCGATGCCGCTGTCCCGAAGGGCGGCCAGGATGGCGGCACCGTCGCGGCGCAGCGGATCAGCGAAGGACAGGATCGCCGCCGGCCGGCCGTCGACCGCCACCAGGACCGTGGCCGACGCAGCCTGCCCGTCCGCGTCGGAGCCAGTGGAGGGAAAGGCGATTCCTTGCGAGCGCATCAGGCGCGGCCCGCCCGCGCCGACGCGCCGGCCCTCCACCAGCCCGATCACGCCGTCTCCCGGAACCTCGGTCACCGCCGACGGCGTAGCGAGGCTCAATCCCTGCGACTTCGCCTCCTCGACCAGGGCCCGGGCGATCGGGTGGGCCGAGGCCTGATCGAGGGAAGCTGCCAGCCGCAGGGCTTCCCCTTCGCCGAAGGGTGGCAGCGCCGCGACGGCCCGCAGGCGCGCCCGGCCGTGGGTCAGGGTGCCGGTCTTGTCGACCACCAGGATCTCCGCCTTGGCCATGGCTTCCAGGGCACCGCCGCCCTTAACGAGGACCCCGCACCGCGCCGCCCGCGACAGGCCCGAGACTAGGGCGACTGGCACCGCCAGGATCAGCGGGCAGGGTGTCGCCACCACCAGCACGGCCAGCGCCCGCAAGGAATCGCCCGACGCGGCCCAGGCCCCGCCGGCGAGGACGAGCGTGACGAGGAGGAAGACGATCGCGTAGCGGTCGGCGAGCCGCGCCATAGGCGCCTTGGCGGCTCGCGCCGCCTCGACGAGGCGCACGATGCCCGCATAGGTGCTCTCGTCCGCCCGCCGCTCGGCCACGAGCGTGAAGGCCTGGCCGACATTGAGGCTGCCGCTGAGCACGGCGGCATTCGCCGCGAAGGCGGCGGGCAGCGACTCGCCGGTGAGGCTCGACAAGTCGAGGACGGCGCGGCCCGCGGCGACACGCCCGTCGACCGGCAGGACGTCGCCGGCCCGCACCAGGATGCGGTCGCCCGGGGTGAGATCCGCCAGGGGAACTTCGCGCATGCGAGATGCGTCGGCACAATTTCCCTCTTCACGAAGGGCGGTGCGTGGCTGGCGCGCGATCAGGGCGGTCATCGCCCGGCTCGCCCGTCCGGCAGCGTAGGCCTCCAGCGCCTGGCCGCCGGCGAACATCAGCGCGATGACGGCACCGGCCAGGTGCTGCGACAGGGCGAGCGCCCCACCCATCGACAGGACGGCGACGAGGTCGAGCCCGACATCGCCCCGCGCCAGGCTCGTCGCCACCTGGACCAGCAGGACGGCGAGGACCGCCAGGGTGGCGAGGCTCCAGGCCAGGGCGGCGGCATCGGCGTGGCCGAGGGCTCGGGCCACGAGACCGGCGCTTAGCCCAAGGAGCGGCAGCGCCACGAGGCCGCCGCGCAGGGTCGCCGCCCATTCGAGCGTGGGCCTTCTGGCAGGAGCGTCGCCGGTGGCAGCACTGCCGACCATACCTTGCTCCGCGGGTGACCTCGTCATGGCCGTCGTCGCCTCCCTTGATCCGCCTGTCCAGACACGCACCGAAGACGGGAGCGGGGCCTTGCGCTGGATCAAGCGCAGGCCCGCGCGGCTGAGGCGGTCAACCTTTGAGCAGGATCAATGTCGGGCGACGACATCGGACCGAGGATCCCCGCATGACCCAACGGAGGGGGATTCCATGCTCGCACGTGACATAATGCACCGCGACGTCGTCACGGTGACGCCCGAGACGCCGCTCGGGGAGATCGCCCGGCTGCTGATCGAGAAGCGGTTCGGCGCCGTGCCGGTCACGGACGAGGCTGGCGTCCTTGTGGGGATCGTGAGCGAGGCCGACCTGCTCCACCGCGAGGAACTCGGCACCGAGCGGCGGCGCAACCGCTGGCTCGACGCCTTCGCGTCGATCGAGACGCTGGCGAACGCCTATCGGAGCGCCCGCGGCCAGCTCGCGCGCGACGTGATGGCCCGCTCCGTCGTGACTGCCAGCCCCGACGCCTCCCTAACCGAGATCGTCGAGTTGATGGAGCGCCGGCGCATCCGCCGGGTACCGATCGTCGAGGCGAGGCCCGACGGGAGCGAGCAACTCGTCGGGATCGTGACCCGCGGCGACCTCGTGCGGGCGCTCGCGACCCTGGTCCCGGCCTCCCCCGCCCCAATCACCGATCGGGCCCTCACCGACCGGCGCATCCGCGACATGCTGCTGGCCGAACTCGCCCGCCAGCCCTGGACCGACAAGGCCGAGGGCAACGTCACGGTGCTCGACGGCGTCGTCCATCTCTGGGGGGCCGTGACGAACGAGGCCGAGGCGAGGGCGCTGGTGACCGCGGCGGAGGGCATACCGGGGGTCGTCGCGGTGCGCGATCACACCTTCGTCGCCTACTGGGGCGCCGACCCGATCATGCTCTGAAGCCCGCTGGCGAGGGACGACCCATGGCATCGGAGACCGCGATGATCGTGCGCGACGTGATGACCCGCGAGGTCGCTTGCGTGCAGGCCGACGCCTCGATCGAGGCGGCCATCGCGCTGATGCTGGAGCGAAGGATCAGTGGCCTGCCCGTCCTCGACCGGGAGGGGACCATCATCGGCATCGTCACCGAGGGCGATCTCCTGAGGCGCCCCGAGCTCGGCACGGCCCCGCCGAAGCCCGGCTGGATCCAGTTCGTCGTCGATCCGGACCGCCTGGCGGAGACCTATGCGAGGGAGCACGGGCGTCACGTCTCCGACGTGATGACCCGCAGGCTCGTGACCGTCTCGCCCGACGCGACGCTCGCCGAGGCCGCCGAATTGATGGCGCGCCACCGTATCCGGCGCGTACCGGTCATGGAGCACGGACGGCTCGCCGGGATCGTCGCCCGGGCGGATCTCCTACGTGCCCTGCACGCGGCCCTGACGAGATCCCGCGCAACGCCGTCCCGAAGCGATGCCGAGATCCGCGCCGCCGTCGAGGCGTCCATCGTCGACACGGGCCTCTTTCCCGCAGGCCGAGTCATCGTCGCGGTCGCGGGCGGCGACGTCACCCTGCACGGCACCCTGACCGGCGAGCGCCAGCGCGCCGCTCTGCGGGCGGCGGCCGAGGCGGTACCCGGAGTGCGGATGGTCCGCGACGGGCTCGCCTGCGTCGACCCTCCTGCGGACCACGCCGCTTCCGCCGACCGATGACGGTCCGGGCTGCGGCGTCAGCGCCTGGTCAGCGCCTGACGATTTCCGTGCGGCGGCGATGCGTCCACCCCGCCCGGCGTGACGGCCATTCTCGGAGATCACCCTGCCGTCACGGCCACATCGGACGCGAACAGGAGACGATCATGACTTCCAGGACCACAGGTTCCGAGACGCCGCGGGTCTCCGGCTTCGGCGACATGTCCGCGCTGCTGACCACCGAATCCAAACTCTGGCGCAGCTTCGGCGTCGACTTGCCGCTGCGGCTCACCGCCGAGATCCTGACCTTCGGCAGTCGTCGCCTGCAGGCCCAGGCCGAGCACGTCGCGGCGCTCGGCCGCTGCGGCTCGCCCGCCGAGACGATCAAACTCCAGACGGACTTCCTGATGAAGACCTTCACCGACTACCAGCACGAGGCGGATACGCTCTCGCGCGACGTCGCCGTGCCCGGGAACGGCAAGACGAGCCGATCCGCGTCGGCCTGAGACGCCGGAGGCCGAGCCGATGGACGCGATGGTCCTGCGCCAGATCGGTGGTCCGCTGGTCCTGGAGACCCGGCCCGATCCGGTGCCGGACCCGGGCGAGGTCCGCATCCGGGTCGAAGCCTGTGCTTTGTGCCGCACCGACCTCCACGTCATCGACGGCGAGTTGCCGGACCTCCGCCTGCCGATCGTACCCGGCCACGAGATCGTCGGCCGGGTCGAGGCCTCGGGCGCCGGAGTGGCCGGGCCCGCGATCGGCGCACGGGTCGGCGTGCCCTGGCTCGGCCACACCTGCGGAGCTTGCGCCTATTGCGCGGCAGGCCGCGAGAACCTGTGCGACGCAGCCGGCTTCACCGGCTATACCCGCGACGGGGGCTTTGCCACCCACGTGCTCGCCGCGGCCGCCTTCACGATCCCCTTGAGCGAGACGGCCGACCCGGTGGCGACGGCCCCGCTCCTCTGCGCCGGGCTGATCGGCTGGAGGACCCTGCGGATGGCCGGCGAGGCAGCCAGGATCGGGCTCTACGGCTTCGGCGCGGCGGCGCACATCGTTGCCCAGATCTGCCGCCACCAGGGACGGGCGGTCTACGCCTTCACCCGGCCGGGCGACCTCAAGGCGCAAGGTTTCGCCCGCGACCTCGGTGCCGCCTGGGCCGGGGATTCCGGCACCTCGTCGCCGGTGGCGCTCGACGCCGCACTGATCTTCGCGCCCGACGGCGCCCTCGTCCCGGCGGCGCTTCGCGCGGTGCGCAAGGGCGGCAGCATTGTCTGCGGCGGGATCCACATGAGCGACATCCCGGCCTTCCCTTACGCGCTGCTCTGGGGCGAGCGGCGGGTCCTGTCGGTGGCGAACCTCACGCGGGAGGATGCGAGGAGCTTCTTCGCCCTGGCGCCACGGGTGGGCATCATCACCCGGACCCGGGTGTTTCCCCTCACGCAAGCCGAGGCGGCCATCGCCGCGCACCGGTCCGGGATCGAGGGAGCGGCGGTGCTCGTGCCGTGAGCGCCGCCGCGGAGCATCGGCCCTCACGCCGCCTTGATCTCGATCGCCTTCGGGGTGACGGCGGCGGTCTTGGGCTTCGGCAGCTTCAGGGTCAGGACCCCTTTGTCCATCCGGGCGTCGATCTCGTCCGGCTTCGTGCCGGGCGGCAGCTCGATCGTGCGCGAGAAGGCGCCGTAGCTGCGCTCCGTCACCTTGCGAGCACCATTGGTCTCCTCCTTCTCCTGGCGCTTCTCGCCGCGGATCAGGAGCAGGTCGTCGGCGAGTTCGATATGCACGTCGCCGCGCTCAAGGCCCGGCAGCTCGGCCGTCACCTCGACGTGGTCGCCCCGCTCGATCACATCCATCCGCGGGAACGGTCCGGCCTGGAGGAACCCAGGCATCCCAGAC
Organism: Methylobacterium tarhaniae; assembly: GCF_001043955.1. Lineage (GTDB taxonomy): Bacteria > Pseudomonadota > Alphaproteobacteria > Rhizobiales > Beijerinckiaceae > Methylobacterium > Methylobacterium tarhaniae. The sequence goes on from NZ_LABZ01000204.1 coordinate 23,610, forward strand.
CAGACCTCGCCCAGCATCCGGTCGATCTCGCGCTGGAACGGAAACGCCACCGGCAGCGCCCGCTCGGACGCATCGCTGCTGCGATCGCCAAAGGCGAGGAGGGATTTGAGGTTCATGGCGGTCTCCCTGTTCGAGGCCGGCCCGGAGGAGCCGGCAGGATCGACAGAAGGCCACCCCCTTGATGCGCCCGCGTTGAGGTGCATCAACGGCATCGCGTCAGCGCGACATCAGCACCGGGACGGTCATCGAAGCGAGGATCGTCCGGCTCGTCCCACCGAGGATCGCCTCGCGCAGGCGCGAATGGCCGTAGGCGCCCATCACCAGGAGATCGGCGCCGCGGTCTGAAACGTGCGAGAGCAGCGCCTCGCCCACCGGGACCCCGCCGGGGATGACCTCGAACGTCGCCTCGATCCCGTGCCGGGCGAGGTGACGGATCGCGCGCCAGCGCGTCGCCTCCGGCACCGGCTCGTCGGTCACGCTGACGAGCTCGACGCGCGCCATGCGGCGCAGGAGCGGCAGCGCGTCGCCCAAGGCCCGCGCCGCGGGCGCGCTGCCGTCCCAAGCGACGACCGCGCAGGCGAGCCCGGGCGGCGTCTCCTGGACATAGGGCACCGTCAGCACTGGTCGCGCGCCCTGGAACAGCAGGGTGTCGAGATAGGCATCGGCCGGCTTGGGCACGGTCTCGTCGGCCTGCTCGATGACCGCGAGGTCGCTCAAGTGCACGAAGCCGGCGAGGCGTAACGGGGCGAGCGGGGCCGAGGTGCAGATCGCGCTCGTCTCGCAGGGGAGCCCCGCCTCCCGGGCGGCACTGGCCACAGTCTCGACCGCCGCGGCGGCCTGCTCGCGCGCATCCTGCTCAGCGGCCACGACCAGATCGTAGCGGATCTCGGATTGCGCGAAGGTCTGGAACGGCACGAGCGGCAGGACGCTCACGGCCGAGACGGTCGCATCAAGCATCGCCGCGAGCTTGACCCCGTACGGCGCGGCGCGGCGGCCCACCCCGTCGACGACGATTGTCAGATCCTTGATCACGGCTGGTCTCCCGCTGCTGGAACCCGGTGAGGATCCGCCTGGTGGGGAGGCGCCACCTTGATCCAGCGCAAGCGGGCGCCGCGGGACTTGATCCGCCTCAAGGCGCTGATGGGCCGAGCGGGCTAGTGAGCGCTCGTGGGGGGCCTCTCGCCGAGGGTTCGCCCCCGCTCCCCAGGGGCGACGGCATGCCGACAGGCCTGCGCACGGACACGGCCGACCTCGCCCGACCCCGGCGGCAGGACCCGCCCGACGCCGCCGGCCCAGCCCCACGCCGCGCGGTGCGAAATCATACGGCGCCTTCCCTGCTCGCCTTCATCTGGCGCGAGAGCGCGCTGGAGCAGGTCGGGCTGGCGCTGCTGGCGGTCGCGGTGTTCCTGGCCGGCCTCGCGCCGATCGAGCTGCAGCGCCGCGCCGTGGGCCTGGCCGTGCGCGGCGCGGATCCGCATCCGCTTCTCGGACTCGCCCTGCTCTACGTGCTGGCGGCCGCCAGC
>NZ_LABZ01000205.1 GCF_001043955.1 Methylobacterium tarhaniae
CCGCAGGCCCGGCTTGGCGGGCGCGCTCGCCTGGTAGGCGGGAGCGCGGGCGAGGAGGTCGGCATAGACCGGCGGCCGCAGCGGCGCGAAGGTGGCGGTGATCGGGTTCGCCTCGTGGGTCGGCACGCCGATATCGGCCAGCAGGCTGGCGAAGTGGCGGTTGTGGTACGGCGCGATGCACAGGCCGCCATAGCCCTTGGCGGAGGGGCGCTCGGTCTGTCGCCACGCCTTCAGGCGGGTGATCTCCGCCTCCATCTGCGCCCGCGTCGGCTGGCGCGCCAGCTGGCCGTCCATGTAGCGCACCAGCCAGGTGGCGCCGAGTTCGGCCGACAGGTTGGTGGCGAAGCTGGAATTGAAGCCGACGAAGCCGAGATCGGGCAGGTCGGGGTTCACCACCCAGCGATAGAGCCGGTACTGGCCGTCCGCATCGATCAGCTTGGCGCGGTCGGCTGCGTCGAGAACCGACACGTCCTGGCGCCAGCCGGTCGCCATCACCACGAGATCGGCCGGGATGCGCTGGCCGCCGGTGAGCACCGCCTGCGCGCCCTCGTAGGAGGCGATCGTGCCCTGGATCGTCGTGATCTTGCCCGCGGTCACCAGCTTGTAGAAGCCGGGCGTCTCCACCGCGAGGTTGCAGTGGATGTCGTCCTCGATCCGGGTCTTGGGCGCTAAGCCGTTGCGGCGGAGCTTGAACTGCGCCATCAGCAGCGTCTCCAGGGCGCGCCAGTTCGCCCAGATGAGCGGCTTGGCGAGCGCCTGCACCGCGCGCCGCACCGGCCCGGCATCGAAGGGCAGGAACATCGCTTCCGCCGCGCGGCAATACAGGATCCGCTTGAAGTTGATCAGGCCGCCGAAGAAGTAGGGGATCTTCCAGGTCGGCTCGAGGAACACCATCGTCACGGCCTTGGCCCCGTGCTTCACGGCGCTCACCGCGATGTCGGTGGCCGATTTCGAGTAGCCCAGCACCACGACCCGTTGGCCGCGGACCGATTCGGCATCGGTGTGCTCGCTCGAATGCAGGATCCGTCCGCCGGCCGCCTCGAACGCCTCGGCACCCGGATGCACCGGCTTGTTCTTGTGGCTGAACTGGCCGGTGCAGATGGCGACGAAGTCGTAGGCCTGGGTGCGCGCCGCGCCGTCGGCGCCGGTCGTCGTCACGTCCCAGCCCCGATCGGTTCGTTTCGCCAGCCGGGTCACGGACTGGCCGTAGCGGATCAGCGGGACGAGGCCGAAGCGCTCGGCGTAGCCGCGCAAGTAAGCGAAGACCTGCCCGCCCGACGGCCATTCCGGGTAAGCCGCCGGCATCGGCACTTCGCTGAAGGCGTAGATGTCCTTGGGCGTCTGGGTCTTCACGTCGGGATAGGACCGCGACGGCTCCCACACGCCGCCGAGATCCGGGCCGCGCTCGATCACCGTGACCCGATGCCCGCGCTCCCGGAAGGCCTTGGCGGCAGCCAACCCGCTGATGCCGGATCCGATGACGCACACATTGCGTTGCGTGACCATGATGCTGTCTCCGTCATGGGCGCTCCCGGGGAGCGTGTCGTCCATGCAGGAAATGTCATGTCTGGCGCCGAATCGAGCTATCCCGAACGCGTCCTAATTATCCGCATCGCGCAGTATTGAGACGAAAGCTTTGAAAATCGCGGAAAAATCGCGATCCGACTTCACAGTTCGATCGTGTTGCATCGCGAAATCCAATGAGCACATGCAATATATTGTGCATTTTGCCCAAGCGGCAGGCGCGATGTGCCCGCGCAACGACCGGGCCTGGTGTGCCGCCCGAACGCGACGAAGCCCGGCCTCCGGAGAGGCTTCACCGACACCGACATCGTCGGCGACAGCCTGGAGCGGATCATGGCGACGCCGGGCCGGGACCGCGAGGTGGCGTTGGCCTCCCTGGTCCGGCACAACCCGCAAGGGCGGCTCGTCCACCCGGACGAGGTCGCGTGGCTGTGCGGAGCCGCCGGGGCCGTGACCGGGCAGGCCGTCGCGGTGGCCGGCGGCGAGGTGTGACGCGAATGGCCGGCAACGGCCATCCGTTCTCCATGTCGGCTTCGAAGAGTCCGGGGCCGGGATGGAGCGGCGCCGGCCGGCTGCCTCCGACCGGTCAACGCGTCACGGTCGTGTTCACGGTCGTGTTCGCCTGGCCGCGAGCGGCGGCGTTCGGCTTGTCGAGGCTGCGATCCGTGCTGCTCGTCGAGAAACGCCGGGTCAGGGTCACCCGCACGACGTCGCCCGGCTCCAGGCTGTCGTCCTCACCGGCGCTGAAGCCCTTCGCCCCGCCTGATGCGGCTCGGGTGACCTCGTAGCTCGGCACGAGGTTTTCGCTCGATCCGTCCGTGCCGAACGTCCGCGCCTCCGCTTCGGAGACCAACCGGTCCGCCGTGCGTGCGCGCTCCTTGTTCTGATCGAGCTTGGTCCGGGTCTCGAGGGCGTCGTTCAGCACATCCTTCCGGAACTTCGCTTGCAGATCGATGATGTCCCGCTCGGCGCGAGCGAGGCTCTGCTGTGCCCGCAGGCTGGCGACCTGGACGTCGAGGCGGCTGCTCTCGTAGGAGGCGCGCGCTTGCTCCGCCGCGAGCTTGCGCGGGGTGATCGTGAGGCCCTTCGCCACGAGGTCGTTGACGAGGTCGAGTTCCTTGCGGCTCAGGTCGACCTGCCGGTCCAGCGCCTTCCCCTTCGCTTCGAGGGAGGCGATCTCCTGCCGGTACACCGTCTTGCTCTGCTCGATGGCGGCGATCTCGGCCTTGAGCGCATCGCGTCGCGAGTCGAACAGCAGCCCTTCCGCGCGCATGGCCTGGACGACCTGGGGATCGGCGGCGCGACCCTCTAGCGAGGACGGCAGGGCGAAGGTGCCGGTGCCGGCGATCTCGGCGGCCAACCGGGCGGCGCGGACCTCGAGGGAGAGCCGCTCGACCGCGAGCGTCCGCGCATCGCCGCCCGCCGTGACGATCTCGCGCCTGGCGGCCGTCAGGTCGGAGGCGCGCAGGAGGCCCTCGGCCGTACTGACGGCCTGCAGGACGGTCAGGCCGGGCTGATACTCGTACTTGCCGGGCTTCTGGACGGCACCCGTGACGTAGAACGGGCGATACTTGAGGACTTCGACCGATGCCGCCGGCGTCTCGGCCAGATCGGCCTTCTCCTTGAGCACGCGCCCGACCGCCTCGGCGAGCTCCGCCGGCGTTCCTCCGGCCGCCCGCAGCTGCCCGATGATCGGCAGCGAGATCGCCCCGTCGGCGCCGACCGAGAATTCACCGTTGAGGGCCGTCCAGGAATAGGCCTCGCCGGTGTTGCGCCGCAGGTCGTAGACCCGGATGCCGACGCGGTCCTGCGGACCGAGCAGGTAGCGCGCCGGCGCCTCCGCGGCGCGACCCGTGGTCGGGCCGCCCAGGACGCCGAGCAGCATGACGAGACCGAGCCGAACGCGCATGATCACTTCCTCGTACTCGTACATCGTTGAACAGGACCGTGCGGCCGGCCCGGTCCGTCACGGACGCGGCAGCAGGCCGCGGGTCGCGTAGGCGATTTCCCAGGCGGGCAGCAGCAGGCGGCGCCACGGGCGCAGGTCCCGGGCGATCGCGCCCTCGCGCCAGAAGGTCTTCCGGATCCCGGCCAGCGTCTCGATCGGTCCGGTCCGGCCGCCCTCCGCGAGCGCCGCGACGAGGTCCGGCCTTCCGAAATCGACGGACCGGCGCCCGACATCGAGGAACTGGATGTCGCGCTCGGAGGGAAAGACGATGGATTGCCGCAATCGCGCCCATGCCGCCTCGGCCTCGGCCTGCAAAGTCGGTCCCGAGGTCGGGTCGAGGGTGTCGATGTAGTGCAGGGCGCCGAGGAACAGCGGCCCGGCGCTCAGCGGATCGACGCCACCCCGTGCGATCGCGCCGGCATTGGAGACGATCTCGCCGTTCGCTTCCTCCCGGAAGGTGTGGACGGAGGGGATCGGCGGCTCGAACAGGCTCTCGATCAGCTGCCAGTACCGCAGCATGCACGACCGGGTGTCCAGGGGATGGTAGACGTCCCGCTCGACGAACAGGCCGGTCACGCGCGGGAAGTGCTCGGTGGCGAAACCCTTGTAGTTGGCCCGCGCGAGCTGCACCGTCTCGATGTCGAGATTCGGGAAGGCGCCCGCGAGCAAGCGCTGCGTGCTGGCATAGAGGCCGGTGTCGCACAGGACGATCCGGTCGGCCGCGCCCCGTACGGCGTCGAGATGGCGCGTGAACAGCGCGTTCTGCTCGCGGATCGCCTCCAGAGCCGCGCCGCCGGTCTCGCCGAACAGCAGGTCGAGGAAGGCACGGCCCTCGTAGGGCCGCGCCCAGGCCTCGCCGAGGTCCTGCTCCCGGCCGCTGAGCGCGCGCACCACCTCGGCGCAGCTCCGGCCCGCGAATTCCCGGCTCAGCTCGTCGAGGGCGGCGCCGTGCCGCGCCAGCAGCGCCGCCCGCGCCGCGACGAGGCGCGACACCATCAGCGTGGCATGCGGCTGGATGCCGGGCAGGCCCAGCCGCCGGGTCACCCGCTCGAACACCTCGCGGATGAAGATGCCGCCGCGCGAGCAGAACAGCAGGACCGACTCGTCGCGCGTCTTGACCTCGGCGGCATAGATCCAGATCAGCACGGCCATCTGTGCCAGGATCGGGCCGAAGACCGCGGCCCCGTACTCGAACCGGTCCTTCGGGAGCGGCCGCGGCGCGCGCGCGGTCCGGCGCGCGGCGCGCAGATGGCGCCCGGCCTCCGCGACGGCCGCATTCGCGCGCCGCATCCGCCTTCGCGCGGCCGGTTGCGGCAGGTGCACGGCCTTGAGCGCGCCCTGCCGCGCCATGCGGAGATCCGCGTGGGCGTCGTCGCCGAGGTGGAGGATGCGCTCGGGCGCGAGTCCCTCCCGTCGGGCGACGAGGGTGAACAGGCTGCCGTCGCGCTTCGTGGCCTGGAGGTCGCTGCTGGCATAGACCGCGTCGACGAGCCCGCGCCCGTGATGCGCCTCGATCAGCGTCCACAGCGCCTGTTCCGGCAGCGTCGTGTCGCTCACGGCGACGATGCGCTTGCCCGCGTCCCGCATCGTCCGGAAGGCCGCCGCCAGCGGCAGGTTCGGAGCGAGGGAGGAGCGCTCCTGCTCGACCTCGATCGCCAGCCGGTCCGCGACGAGCGCGAGCGGCAGGCCGAGCGCGCGGAGCTGGTGCTCGACGACCTGCGCGAAGCGGACCTCGCCCCCGCCGCGCCCGCGTTCGAGGGCCGCGAAGGCGTGGCGCTGGACCTGCAGGCGCAGCGTGACGAGCAGGTCCGGTTCGATGTTCCAGCCCTTCCGCCGCAGCAGGGCAGCGAAGCGGCGCTCGCCGGCCACGATGCGCGCGCGCTCCGAGCGCAGGGTCCGCAGCAGCAGCGTGTCGAACACGTCGGTCGAGATCAGGTCGCAATCCTGCCACCCCGAGCTCAGTACGCGCGCCGCGACACCGCGCTCCGGCGTCCGTCCTTCCTGACCGATCATGCCTACCGCCACGTCGCGACCCGAACTGTCCCGGATCATGATGGATGTTATCGAATGAATGCGCCTGTCTGTATCCGGGGAAAACCTGACAGCGTGTTTGTTGCCGCAGATGATCCAGGACCGGCAGGATGTTCGTGCGCGGCCGGACAGTTCCTCGCCGCGTCCTCGCGGACGAAGACTGGGAGACACCATCCGGTGAATGGGCCGATTCCGGCAGTCGCACCCCGCCCGACCGCACCGGTCGCGCGCAGCGGGCCCGCCGGAACCGGGAACGGGCGTGCGCGCCCGTCAGGTCCTGACGCGGTTGAGGACGGCGCCGATGACGTTGGCGCCCGCGCTCCGCAGGGTCCGCACGGCGTCGTCGAGTTCGTCGAGCGTGGTGCGGCCCGCCTCGGCCACCACGACCACCATGTCGGCGCAGAGCGCCGCCACCCGGGCCTCGGCCACGCGGGACAGGGGCGGCAGGTCCAGGATCACGCATCCCTCCAGGCGCGCATCCTCGACGACCTGCGTCATGGCCGGCCCTCCGAGATAGACGACGTGATCGACCACGACCGACTGCGAGCGGGCCGGGATCACCCTCACGCCCCGGCTCACCGGCAGGTGCATCGGCTCCGCCACCGGTCCGTGCTTCAGGAGGTCGGCGAGGCAGGGGGCGGTCGTCGAGGCCGGATCCAGCACGTCCCATTCCGGCGAGCCGGACATGTCGGCGTCGATGATGGTGACGCGCGTGCCGGCGTCGCGCAGCAGGCAGGCGAGGTTGGCGCCGATCAGCGTGCTGCCGGCACGGGGCGTGCACGGCACCAGGGCGACGGCGAAGTTCGACTCGTGCGCCTTGCCGATCGCCGCGAGCTCGATCGCGATCCGCAGGTCGCGCAGGGCACTGCCGAACGCGCCGGTGGGGCGCGAGGAGGCGAGGGAGGCGAGCTCCATCCGGCGGCCGCGCCGGGACACGATCCGGCGGCTCACCTCCGGGATGGCTGCCAGGCAGCTCATGCCGAGCTTGATCTCGATGTCGCTGCGGTGGCGGATGCGCCGGTCCATGGCAAGGCCCGCCGCGAGCGCCAGGAAGCCGCCGAACACGCCGACGGCGGCTCCGAACATGAGGATGAGGGGCTTGCGCGGCGCGGTGGGCTTGAGCGGCTGGAGCGCGGCGCCGATGACCCGGGCATCCGCGTCGGGCGTCGGCGCGGCCGGAAGCGTTCCGCCGGCCACTGCGGCGGCGGCGGCCTGCACCTCGAGGTTGAGAGTGGTCACGCGGCCCTGAATGAACTCGGCCCCGCTCTTGGCCGCTTCCGCCTTCACGACGAGCGACTGCCACAGATAGGCGGAGACCGCCGCGTTGGCGACCTTGCGTGCCAGGTCCGGATCGGTCGCGGAGTAGCTCACCTCGATGACGTAGGACTGCCCGACGCGGCGGGCGCTGAGATTGCGCTCGAAGGCCTCGAAGACGGATTGCCGGACCTCGTCCCGGCTCGGCGCCGGGCGGACCACCCGCAACGCCGCATCGATGCGGGCGCGCAGGAGGTCCACGACGCCCGGGGGCTTGGGGCTGAATTCGGGATGGTCGATGAGGTTCAGCTTCTGGAAGACGAGGGCGAGGAGGCGCTCCGAGCGCAGCACCTGCAGCTCGCTCTCGGCGCGGCTCGCGTCGAGAAGCGCCGCCGACTCCTGGCTGGGGGCCGGGGTGGGGCGGCGCGGATCGAGGAGGATGCGGGCGGTGGCGGTGTAGGAGGGCGTCGCCGTGTAGGCGTAGAGGGCGGCCGCGGCGATGCAGGCCAGGCACCAGAGCACCAGCGCGACGCGCTGCCGCCGCGCCGCCCGGAGCAGGGCCCGCAGCAGCGCGACGACGCCGTCCGGACCGCTCGGCGGATCGGCGATCGGCAGCAACATCGTCGCGCGATCGCGGGGGATCGGACCTCTGTACATGCTACCTCCTCATCGGACCGATCGACGTCGCGCGCTCGGGCTCAAGCCGACCCATCAGCACGTCGACGATTCCCCTCACGTTGCCCCGTAGGCGACCGCGCCGGTCGACGAACGGTTCCGGCCGCGCCGCCAGCACCACGTTGCTCGAAATGTTCCTGAACAGGTGATCGAGGACCTGGCCGACGGTCATCGTTCCCTTGTTGAGCATGTAGAGGGGATTGACGACCTGCGAGTAGCCGAGACGGTCGCCCGCGATGCGGCCGCCCTTGACGCCCAGGTGCACGCCGCGCGCTGCGAAGCACTTCACGAGCTCGCCGCCGCGGCGGGCGAGGGCGGCGCCGAAGTCGCGATCCTCGAGCCAGCCGTAGAGGACGAGACGCTCGTCGAAGCGCAGGTCGCCGATCGCCGAGACCCGGAACGCCATGTTGCAGCCGTAGGGGCTGAACGGCGCGAGCGGCGCACGGATGCGGGCCGGGGCGGCGGCGAGGAGGTGCTCGGCCTGCGCCGCGTCGAGCCCCGGCCCCTTGATCCCGTCGGCCACCACCTCGCCGGTCATCCCGACGACCTCCGGGCGGTCGCGGAACAGCTGCGCGGCGGCGGCGAGCCAGCCCGGATCGGCGACGAAGTCGTCGTCGAAAAACGCCACGACATCGATGCCCGGGGGCAGCGCCGCGAGCGCCGCGTTCCGCTGCGCGGCGAGCCCGCGGCGCCCCGTCACGAGCGTGACGCCCGGCCAGGACGCCGCCTCGCCCGCATCCTCCGGCGTCACGCAGGACACGATCAGGGCGGCCGGCTTCAGGGTCTGCCCGGCCAAAAGGCGCCGCACCGTCGCGGCGGCGACGTCCGGCCGGCCGAGCGTCGCGACCGCGACGGCGATGCGCGGCAGGTCGCGGCGCGAGGCCGGGTCCTTCGCTGCGCGTGCCGTCGCTCCGCTGGTCAGGAGGTCGGCATAGCCGCTCGCCGTCTCGGCCCAGGAGAAGCGGCGCACGCGCTCGCGGCCGCGCCCGACGAGGTCCCGGCGCAGGGTCTCGGAGCCGGACAGGGCCTCGATGTGGCGCAGGAATGCCGCGGGATCGTCCGGTGCCGCGAGAAGGGCGGCGTCGCCGCAGATCTCGGGCAGGCTCGCGCGGTCCGAGGAGACGACGGCGCAGCCGCGCGCCATCGCCTCGACGACCGGGATGCCGAACCCCTCGGTCCAGGACGGGAAGACGAGGCAGAGCGCCCGTTCCATGAGGTAGGCGAGGTCGTGGTCGGAGACCATCCCGAGAAGCCGGACGTTGGGCGCCGGGTCGAGCGCCTCGCGGGCGAAGATGTCCTGCGCGCCGCCGGCGACGACGACGTCGAGGCCGCGCTCGGCCAGGCGCGGCGCGAGGTCGTGCACGAGGCGCAGGTTCTTGTGCCGGGCCCGCGATCCGAGGGCGAGCACGAAGGGCCGCTCCTCGCCGCCATCCCTCGCCCGCAGCGCCTCCGGGGCGGCGCGCGCCAGGGCCGGATCCCAGGCGAGGGCGTGCTCGTAGCCGTTGGGCAGGACCGGGATGTCGGCCGGGTTCAACGACAGGTGATGGGCGATCTCGCGGGCGGAGTGGGCCGAGACGGTCGTGATCCGGGCCGCGCGCCGCGCCAGGAGCGGCTGCAGGGTGCGATAGAGGGTGCGGAAGCCGCGCCCGTAGCTGTCGGGCGCGACGAAGACGTTGGCGTCGTGGATGCAGACGATCTGGTCCCTGTGCATCACGGGCGCCGTGTTGCAGAGGTTCAGGAGCCGGCCCGGCCAGGCGCGGGGCAGGACGGCCTGTTCCCAGGCATGGCCGCCGAACCGCCCCGCCTCGACGAGCGGCAGCGCGGGAAAACCCGGATCGGGCGTGCCGGGCGGCACGATCAGCGCCGCCTGCCCGGGCGTGAGCCGCGCGTCCATCTCGGCGAGGACGTTGCGGGCATAGCGCTGCACGCCCGTCACGGGCTGCGCCAGGAAGCGGCCGTTGACGCCGTAGACCGCCCCCGGGCTGATCCTGGAGGTCGCCCCCGGGCTCATGCCGGACACCGCCCCCGGGCTCATGCCTGCGCTCCCGCGCGGGTAGCCTGAGCGATCAGGCGGGCCATTCCCTCCTTGAAGGCCGACTTGGTGAATTGCCGGGCCCGGGCGACGCAATCGGCAACCTCGAAATGCATGCCCTCGCTGCGCTCGACCGCCTCCATCAGCGCCTCGGGGGTCTGGGCGTGGAACAGCAGGCCCGTCACCCCGTCGACCACCGTCTCGGTCGCGCCGCCCCGCCCGAAGGCGATCACCGGCCGGCCGCTCGCCATCGCCTCGACCGGGACGATGCCGAAATCCTCCTCGCCGGGGAACACCAGCGCCTTGCAGCGGGCATAGTGGTCGCGCAGCACGTCGAAGGGCTGCGGGCCCAGGATCGTGACGGACGGGCCGGCCTGGGCCCGCAGCTCGGCCAGCATCTCCCCGCCGCCGATGACGACCAGCCGGCGCTTGCTGCGGGAGAAGGCCTCGACCGCGATGTCCGGGCGCTTGTAGCGCACCAGCTCGCCGGCCATCAGGTAGAAGTCGTCGTCCTCGCCGCGCCGGCGCGGCGCGAAGCTGTCGACGTCGACCGGGGGAAACACGACCTCGGCGTCGCGGCGCCAGTAGCGCGCGATGCGGCCGGCCACCGTGCGGGAATTGGCCGCGAAGGCATCCACCCGCGCGGCGCTCGAGACGTCCCACGACCGGACGTAGTGCAGCAGCGGCGGCATCATCACCCGGTTCAGGAGCGACGTCCGCTCGCGGTAGTCGTGGAACATGTTCCACGCGTAGCGCATCGGCGAGTGGCAGTAGCAGACGTGGGTCGCCCCCGAGGGCGGGATGATGCCCTTCGCCGGCCCGGATTCGGAGCTGATCACGAGGTCGTAGCCGCGCAGGTCGATCTGCTCGAGGGCGAGCGGCATCAGCGGCAGGTAGTACTTGTAGAGACGCGGCGCGAGCGGGAGCCGCCCGATGAACGTCTCCTTGATGCGGTGGCGCTCGATCACCGGCGAGACCGCGCCCGGGACGTGGACATGCGTGAACAGGTCCGCCTCGGGATACATCTCGCAGAGTGCTTCGAGCACCTTCTCGCCGCCGCGCATGCCGACCATCCAGTAGTGGACGATGGCGACCTTGCGGGCCGGGCGCACCGCCTCGCGCGGGCGGGCCGGTGCCGCGACGCGGGCCGGCAGCGGCGTGACCGTGCGATCCAGCGCCGTGTGATTCGGCGTGAAGACGTAGCTGATGGTCATTCGGCAAGCACCAGGAGTGAGTAGCCACCGAGGACCCGGACCGCGAGATCGGGATGCAGCGCGAAGAGCGCCCGCCGCGGCCACTTCATGGCGTGGCTGGTCCAGGCCTGATTGGGCAGTTCGAGCCGGCTGGCGGTGTAGCAGTGGTCGATGATCCGGTAGCCGCAATCTTCCAGGGTCGCCAGGGCCGATTCCTTGAAGAAGGAATGGATGTGTCCCACGTCCTTGCGCAGCTTCGAGATCGGCCAACCGCGCAGCAGGGACTGGACCGAGAGGTCGAGCGGAATGTGGAACACCTTGACGCCGGCGAGTCCGCGCAGCTGCTTGGCGAAACCGAGATAGTCCTCGACGTGCTCGATGACGTCGATCGCCAGCAGCACGTCGAAGCGGCTGTCCCGCTTCGCGGCCAGATCCTCCAGGTAGAACCGGGTCCGCGCCGTCTCCTTGCGGCTGGCGCGGGCATAGGCGTGGGGGGAGATCTCGTATCCCGAGAGCGTCGCGTCCGGGAAGGCGCGTTCGAGGGTCAGGAGGATGTCGCCCGTCCCGCATCCGATCTCGCAGATCGTGCCGCAGGCGATGGTGTTGCGGCGCAGGATCCCCTCGATCTGGCGCGCCTTCCAGGGCGCGTCCTCCTCGTGCCACGTCGGGTTTCGTTCGACGTAGGCGGCGGTCTGGTACATCTCGAGCATGGGCACGCCTCGGCTTCGGATCAGATCAGGAGCGGCCAGGGGCCGTCGGCGGTCGGGGTGTCGGGTCGCGCCGGCACCGGTCGGGGGCCGGGCCGTGGCGGATCGGCGGATTGCCGGTTCGGCATCCCCCGGTCGTTGTCCGCGGCCGGCACCGGATGCAGCGGGCTGACCAGGTACCGCTCCGAGTACCGGTCGATACGGTCCGGCGAGAGCCACACCAGCGCCTGCACGGACAGGCTCAGGCCCCGGACCCAGACGTAGCCCAGCAGGCCGAACGCAGCGTGGACCGCGACCCGGCCGGCGCCGCGGCAGGCGCGACCGGCCAGCGAGGGGCGCGGTCGGGCGGGGTCGGAAAGATCTCCGTACATCGTCCTCGCCTCCTCAGAAGTCAGTAGACCCCGCGGGAGCGCACCACGGCCGGCACCGTCTTGGCCATGATCAGGACATCCTGCCAGGTCGACCAGGTCCTGACGTATTGCTTGTCGAGTTGCACGCGCTGGTCGTAGCTGACGTCGTTGCGTCCGCTGCACTGCCACAGGCCGGTCAGGCCGGGACGAACCGCCATGTAGTCGGCGGCCGCGGCGCCGTAGCGCGGCATCTCGGCGGCGACGATCGGGCGGGGCCCGACCAGGCTCATCTCGCCGCGCAGGATGTTCACGAACTGGGGCAGCTCGTCGAGGCTCGTCTCGCGCAGGACTTTTCCGATCGGAGTGATCCGGGGATCGTCGCGCAGCTTGTGCGTGGCGTGCCACTCGAGCATGGCCTCCGGGTTCGCCGCGAGGTGCCGCGTCAGGGCGACGTCGGCATCCGTCACCATGGTGCGGAACTTCAGGCAGTCGAAGGCGACGCCATCCTTGCCGATCCGCTTGTGCCGGATCAGGATCGGACGGCCCTCCAGCACGGCGATCGCCGCCGCGATGATCAGGAAGATCACGCTCAGCGCGACCAGCGCCGCCAGCGAGAGCACGACATCCATCGTCCGCTTGGTCCTGCTCCGGGCCGGGTCGCGGATCGCGCGCGCGGTGAGTCCGGGATTGGCAGTAAGTCCGGGATTAACAGAACCGACCGATGTCTCGAGGGAATTCTCAACCAGCACGGCAACCTCCCGGTTCGCAAGCAAACGCTGCAACGACGGTGACGTGACAATCTGAGATCGTCGGAAGCGACAGGTAGACAGTCCTGTGGTGCCGAACAGACAGTCTCTCAGGCGTCACATCGGTCTTCGGAGGGCGCGAGACCTCCTGAAAAATTTACGGTTTTTTAAATATCAAGGTTCACACAATGGCGCGAGATTGATCCTCACCGAGCGGTGTCAGGAATGTCGAGCCGTTGTCAGGGTTTGCCCGATATCTTGATGGGAAAGTAGCGGCTTGGGGGGCGACTACGTAGAACGATCGGACGGCGTTCACTGCCTGGAGGATCAACCAGCCCCGGTCACGTGGACGAGCGGGACCCTCCAAGCTGAGCTGTAACCTGATTCCTGATCGGCCACCACCGATTTGCGCGCTCCCCGAGCGTCCTGTAGAGTGCGAGATGGGAGCTTTTGCGATGATGATCTGCGCTCTGATCCTCGCGAGTGCCGGTTTCGTGCTCAGTTTCGTGGCACGGTGGCACGTTCTCGGGGTGGTGCTTTTGGCTGTCACGGTCGGCGTGGCGGTCGTCGAGATCGCGACGGCGGTCTCGAAGATCGAGCCGCAGCCTATTTTCCTCCGGTTGCTCGTCGGCGTGGTCGCGCCGCAGGTCGGTTATGGGATCGGCGTGATCGTCCGGACCGCGACGCTCGGACTGACATCGCGCACGAAGAAGCCGTCATCAGTCAAGGCCGACGAGCGGCTGCACGGCTCTCAGCAAATCTAAATTCTCCGCCATCGGCATCGGAACTACGCCCGCGCCGAAGCCCCACCGGCGCTTCGGCGCCTACCCGCGCGAGGCCGCCGGCGATGCCCGTCTGGGCCGCGGGCCGGGCTTCTGGGGGCGCCGGCCCCCGTGTCACCGTGTGTCAGCCCCCGAACATGAAGCCCTGGGCGCCGGCCCCGAGCAGGGTTTGCGCGGCATCGGCCACGGCGGCACCGCGATAGGTCGCGCCGTCGATGTAGAGGTTCCGGTCGGTCGCGGCGCTGCCGCCATAGGCGTCATTCAGGAAGGTGACGCTCACGGCGTGGCTGCCGCTGCCCCAATCGCCGAGGACCAGTATTTGGTCGGACCGGCCGCTGCCATGCAGCGACTGGGCGGTCTGGACGCCTCCGACCTGCCGGCCGTCGACCGACACGGCGTACTGAGCGTCGCCCTGCCAGGCATCCTGGCTGATGCTCAGCAGGATGCTGTCCGATCCGCTCCCGATCGTGGTCGGCTCGGCGGCGGGCGTGCGGATTGTGAAGCCCTGGGCGCCGGTCGAGAGCAGGGTTTGGGCGGCATCGGCCACGGCGGCACCGCGATAGGTCGCGCCGTCGATGTAGAGGTTCCGGTCGGTCGCGGCGCTGCCGCCATAGGCGTCATTCAGGAAGGTGACGCTCACGGCGTGGCTGCCGCTGCCCCAATCGCCGAGGACCAGTATTTGGTCGGACCGGCCGCTGCCGTGCAGCGACTGGGCGGTCTGGACGCCTCCGACCTGCCGGCCGTCGACCGACACGGTGTACTGGGCGTCGCCCTGCCAGGCATCCTGGCTGATGGTCAGCAGGATGCCGTCCGATCCGCTCCCGATCGTGGTCGGCCCGGCGGCGGGCGTGCGGATCGTGAAGCCCTGGGCGCCGGTCGAGAGCAGGGTTTGGGCGGCATCGGCCACGGCGGCACCGCGATAGGTCGCGCCGTCGATGTAGAGGTTCCGGTCGGTCGTGGCGCTGCCGCCATAGGCGTCGTTCAGGAAGTTGACGCTCACGGCATGGCTGCCGCTGCCCCAGTCGCCGAGGACCAGTATCTGGTCGGACCGGCCGCTGCCGTGCAGGGACTGGGCGGTCTGGACGCCTCCGACCTGCCGGCCGTCGACCGACACGGTGTACTGGGCGTCGCCCTGCCAGGCATCCTGGCTGATGGTCAGCAGGATGCTGTCCGATCCGCTCCCGATCGTGGTCAAGGCGGGCCGGGCGACCGTCATCGCAGCCGTCGCGCCATACAGGCCCGGATCCCGGTTGTCCGGTGCCGACACGGTGTCGAGCGGCACCGCGCGCGCGCCCGCATCGTTCGAGTACACCCGGACGTAATCGATCTTCGAACTGATCGGCACGCCGTTCAGGTCGGCGTTGTTGTCGGCCGAGCGCTGCGTCGCCAGGTTGGCCACGAGATACATCGGCGAGTGAAGGTCGCTCGGCGTAAGTTGCGATCCGACCAGCTGCCCGTCGACGTAGAAGCTGATCCTGTCCGGCTTCCAATTCATCCCATAGGTGTGATAGCCGGACGGCTCGGCCATCTCGCTGTAGACTTGAAGATTGTTTTGCCAATTAATATTCTTTTCGGGATCCGTCGTGTGGATCGTGCTGTACACGCCCCTGTCCCAGCTGCCGTAATGCTCGACGATGTCGAGCTCCTGCCAGCGGCCGGCGCCGGTCGGGTCGGGCAAGGGGTGGTCGGGCAGCAGCCAGAACGCATCCCAGGCACCGGGGAGGGCGGAGAAATCGGCGCGGATCTCGAAATAGCCGTAGGTCTGCGAGAACTTGCCCTGCGTCGTGATGAGGCCCGATTCCCAGCTGCCGGGCACGCCGTAGGGCGTCACATCCGGCACGGCCGTGATCGTCAGCGCGCCGCCGGAGACCGAGAACGGATCGTAGCCCGAAGCCGCGTCGACGAACGACGATGCGCCGAAGCCGACATCCGCGTTGGCATCGCCCCGGTCCTGTGCCCGGATGTCGCCCCAGGTGGTCGCGCCGGCGACCTGCGAGATGCTGCGAACGTTGAACTCGTCGTCGAAGGTCAGTTTGTAACCCGTCAGATCGAGCACGGTTTGCATCCTTTCAGGAGATCGAGCGCGAGCGGCGATCCCCGCGACAGGCGGTTCGGAACGGCGCGCGGAGCATGCGAGAGGCGGGTGCGGGCTGGCGATGTCCCCGAAGCGCCCGACACAGGCCGGACCGCGGGTTCGCCCGGGCGATGTGGTTCCGTCCACCTGCCTGGAGGCACATCGACCCACACAGCCCGGGTTCGGTTCGTCGCGCCCGGCCTTTGTCTTGCGGCGTCGTCCCTGGCGGGACGATGCGGAGGCGCATCCGACATGTGCCGTCCGTTCGCGGCCGCGGCGATGCCTCGGGCTTCCGACACGGCCTGCATCGGCACGACGACCATCGGGCAACCCGGATTTCGGCGGAGCGGTCGCGACCTCGGTCGCGTCGAGCCGAGCACCATCGGCGATTGATCGACCGTCGCCACGCAGAGTGTCGACATGGCAAAGAGCGGGCTGGCTCTGGATCGGACTGCCTGTTCCGGTCAGGTCCGGCCAAGAGAACTCACCGTACGGGCCGCGATGCCGGCCCGCTTCTTCGTGAACGACGACCAGCACGCAGATCGGGCCCGTTGCGGCACCCGGCCTACGCGCGCAATGCGGGATCTCGCCTTGGACGCGGTTTTGGGCGGGCCGTCGACCGAGGCTCAGCCTCTGGCCCGACGCAGTCAGGCATTCAACGCCCCGCCCTTCGAGAACTAAGGGCAATTTCTTAACGGATGGTTACCCCCACAAAGGTGGAGGCCCGAAAGGACTTCTCGTTGAGGCGCCGGCCTCGGTCGATCGGCGCATCGGGTCCGCTGATCGGGCGAGACGGGCTGGCTCGCGGATCCGCCGCACGGCAGGACGAGGATGCGGCGCGGACGATGCCGTGGGGGACGATGGCGGCCGGCGACCGGTCCGGCCTCCCGCGCGTCGGGCGGGGCAGGAGGGGGCGCTCGCGTGACGCGTGCAGGAACTTATACCATCGGCCCAGGATGCTGACGCATCGGGCCGATGATCCATCTCGAATTCTCGATGCCAAGCCGGAGGCTTGGCGAAAATTCGAGAACGGAACCAAAGGTCGTTTTGAACGACCTTTGGTATTGCGCGGGGGAGGGGCGTGTCGCCTTGGGGCGCCCGCCGTCACCGCAAGGCGGGCGCGCCGTCCGTGGCCCTCTCGCGTTCCGGCGCGGCGCAGGCCAAGCCGGCGAAGACGTAGAACAGAAGGCCCTGATCGACGGTCGGGCCGGCCAGGATGCCGGCCGTCAGCGCCGAGAAACAGGCGACCCGGGCCGCCCCCCGGACGTCGGCGGCGAAGGTCCGGGGCATGCCTCGCCGCGAGCCGAAGACCATCGCGATGAAGACGAGGTAGAACAGGAGCCCCGGCACCCCGATGTTGGAGAGCAGCGCCAGCGGGAAGCTGGACGTCCTGTTCGTGCCCAGCCCGACACCGAGCCCGAAGGTGTCGAGGAAGTTGCCGAGCGCCACCTCATTCCAGTAGCTGCGCTGCAAGCCCGAACTGGTCGTCGACTTGCTCAGGATGAGCGTGTCGACGTAGTCGTAGATCCGCGCGAAGATGTGAGCTTCGGAGATCACATAGAGCCCGATGACGGCGACGAGGAGCGGCGCGAACACGACGATCGCCGACGCGTTCCAGTATTCCCGCTGGGTGCCACAGCGGGTCAGGGCGATGGCGTACAAGACCACGAGCATGACCGCCGCGCCGGCCAGCCCCGTCGAGGACGTCGAGAGGACGACGAACAGCAGCGACATCAGCGCGATCGCCCCCGTCGTCAGGGACCGGCGCCCGTACAGCCACATCGTCGCCGTGAAGGCGAAGGCCGTGAGGGTCATGCTGGCGAAGGCCGACGCCTCGGGCCAGGAGCCGATGATGCGCCGCATGTCGCCGACGCTCTCCTCGTCGTGGAACGTGTATTGGGCGTTGCGGATGATCTGCAGCGCGTCCTGCGTCCCGGTGGCGCTCGTGAGGAGATCGAGCGCCCCGAAGCAGAGATTGACGAAGGCGTAGGCGATCAGCGCCGTCGTGATCGTCGCGAAGCCGCGCTGGGTGGATCCGACCGCCATGATGGTGACGAAGCAGGCCAGGTCGCCGAGGAGGTAGATCGGCTGCGTCAGGTTGCTCGAGACCGGACCGAGCGGCACGATGCCATCGAGCGTCGCCAGATGGTCCGAGGAGCCGAGCGGCACGATGAAGGTCGAGCCGGCAAACAGCCGGGGCAGGATGTAGCTGCTGAGGATCCCGTAGGTCACGAGGCAGAGGAGCCAGAAGCCGGGCTCGGACGTCTTGAGGCTCGTCACGGCGTTCACGAGCAGCTTGCGCCAGCACAGGGTCGCCACCAGCAGGAAGACCAGGAACAGATGGGCCGGCGGTACGTTCGCGCCGCCGATCAGGATCGCTGCCGCCGATCCCAGCGTGCAGAAGACGACGAAGCCGAGCACCGTCGCGTGCCGGCCGAGCAGGAGGCACAGCAGGCCGAGACCAACGGTGATCGCGCCGATCGGCTCAAAGCTCATGCGGTGCCAGCCTCGCACTCTCGACGGGGGCAGGGCCCGCCTCCGTCGTGGTACCGGATAGGGGATCGCGCGCCGGCGACCCGGGGAGGGGGGGCGCCGGACGGTTCACCGGCCCGGACCGCCGGCGGACGGAACGGCCTCCCGGGACCAGTCCGGCGACGCGACCGGATCCGGCCGCGTGCCGGCCTGACAGACCTGCATGATGGCCTGCGCATGGTCCGCGACGACGGTCTCGACGGAATAGCGGTCGATATGGGCCATCCGATAGGCCCGATGGGCCTGCTCCTCGGCGAGGCGGTCGTGGCCCTCGATCATCGCCGCGGCGAGAGCCGCCTCGTCATCGGGAGGGATCAGTCGCCCGAGGCGCGGGTCGGTCAGGATGTCGCTCGGCCCGAACGGGCAGTCGGTCGCGATCACCGGCAGGCCGAAGCGCAGCGCCTCGCAGATCGCGAGCGACCAACCTTCCCAGCGCGACGGCGAGACGTAGATGTCGCTCGACGCGAGAACATCCCCCGGGTCGCTCGGCCGGTAGAGGATCGAGACCCTGTCGTCGAGGCCGAGCCGCGCGATCTCTCCTCGCAACAGCGCCTCGTCCTCGCCGTAGCCGACGAGCGCGAGGCGGACGTTCGGCCGGGCCGCCTGCACCCGCGCGAAGGCGCGCAGCAGGTGATCCTGGCCCTTCTGATACGAGAGCCGGGCGACCGTGACGAAGGTCACGGGGGCGCCCGCCGCCCGCTTGGCCGGCGGCGGGACCGGGAAGCGGCGGACCGGGTTGGGCAGCCAGTAATGCGCCACCCGGCTGGGAAACGCGCGGGCGAAGGCGGCAAGCTGCATCTTCGACACGCCGAACACGCCGGCGAGCCGATGCAGCACGACGTAGCGCATCGTCTCGAACAGGATGCGGGCCTTGGCCGAGCGCATCTCGCGATCCGGGTTCCCGTGCAGGTAGACGACCATCCGGCGGCGGGCTCCGAGGCAGGACAGCCAGGCGATGACCGTCGCCTCGACCTGCGGCACGATGATGAGGTCGTAGCGCTCGGCCAGGGCCACCGACCGCATCGTGCGGATGAGGCTCGTCCGCGTCGTGACGCTGCGCTGGATGAGCCGGTAGGGCATGACCAGCCGGTCCATCCCCTCGTAGGTCGTCATGTAGAGCACGGACACGTCCAGTTGCTCGCCGTATTGCTGGACGAGTTCCGCCGCGACCGCGTGGATGACCCGCTCGATCCCGGCGAAGGAGCGGGTCGGGGGCAGCATGTAGAGAACCTTGAGCTTCATTCCGCCGTCCTCGCCGCCGCCATCCTGGCAGCGGCCGCGCCGGAAAGCGGTCGCGCGCAGGACTCGCCTCTCCATCTCAGCCCGGCGCTCGCGACACAACATCGGCCCTGTCAGGAAAACTACGACGGACCGTCAGCGTTTTTCCAGGCTGACTTGTTGTTATGTGCAGCGCCGGCTACCTCGACGACTGAATACGACGCCTTCTTGATCCTGCCGGAATTCGTGGAATCTCGGCAGGGACGGTGTCGGTCGGTTCGTGCGGTGAATGGCGTATGACGGAAGTTCCCAGGATCGCCATCGTCATCACATGCTTCAACTACGAGGCCTATGTCGGCCGGGCGATCGCGAGCGTGCGGGCTCAGACCGTGTCCGACTACGAACTCGTCGTGGTCGATGACGGCTCGACCGACGGCTCCTGGGACGTCATCGCGCGCAGCGGCGTCCGCGCCTGCCGCATCGCGAATGGCGGCCAGCGCGCGGCCTGCCTTCACGGGCTCGACCAGACCCGCGCGCCCTTCGTCCTGTTCCTCGACGCCGACGACGAGCTCAAGCCCGAGGCGCTCGCGACGATCCTGCCGCAGCTCGACGGGAACGTTGCCAAGCTCCAGTACTCGCTGACCCGCATCGCCGCGGACGGCACCGTGCTCGGCGCACGCTATCCGGCGCTCCCGCGGTTCCGCGACTCCGGGGCGCTGGCGGCCCGGGTCCTCGCGACCGGCGTCTACCAGAGCCCGCCGACCTCCGGGAACGTCTTCCGACGCGACCTGTGCGACGTCCTGCGCGACGCCGGGTACGAGCCGGCGGTCGACGGAGTCATCCTGTTCGCCGCGCCGTTCCTCGGCGACGTCGTCAGCCTCGACGAGGACCTGGCGCTCTACCGGGTCCACGACCGCAACGATTCGGGGCTCGGCCGGGCGCCGGAGCCGCGCGTGCTGCAGCGCGACCTCGACCGGTTCCTGCAGCGGATGGCGCATCTGCGCACGATCGTGGCGCGGCACCGGCCCGGTGCGGCCCTCGTCGAGCCCCGGCGGACCTTCTACTTCCAGACCAGCAGCTTCGCGCTCGCGATCGCGTCGGGGCGTCGGCCGGGCCTGGGCGACGGCCTGCGCCTCGTCGCCACCCTCGCGTCGGAGCCGGCCCGGCTGCGCGGCAGGCTCGCCGTCGTGGCCTTGTACCTCGCGACCATCCTTGCCTCGCGCCGACGGGCGCAAAAGCTCCTCGCCTACCGCTTCGGCGTCGGGCGGCGCTCTCTCGGCGGCCTGATCCGCGCCGCGGTGTTCCCCTGATGCGAATCCTGCACCCCGCGCCCCGCGCGCATCCGCGGCGGAGCCGAGCGATGACCGGGCGGCTCGACCGTCGGATGTTTCTCGGCGCCGCGGCCGCGGCCGCGATCCTGCCCGCCTCCCACCCCGCGGCGGCCGGGACCGATCTCCGTGAGGACCCGACGCGCGGACGCTCGCTGGCGTTCCGGGACGACTTCACCCGCCTGGATGAGGGGACCTGGCATGCCGGGCCCAAGGCCACGACCTTCGATTCAGGCTTCTACGGCCGGTCGGCCTTCGCGCCGCTGAACGGCGCCGAGGGCTTCAACCCCTACGCGATCGTGGACGACCCGCTGGCCGATGACGGCCGGGCGCTGCAGATCTCGGCCAAGCATATCGGCCGGCCCATGCGCGTCTACGGCTACCATGGCAACCAGCTGCCCGAGTTCCAGTGGATCTCCGGCAACCTGCAGACGGCCCGGCGCAACGGGATCGTCATGAAGGGCTGGCGGCGCGGCTATTTCGAGGCGCGCATGCACGTCCCCCGGCATCCGCTGGCATGGAGCGCCTTCTGGATGATGAACGGGCGCAGCATCCTGTATCCGAAGACGAGCATCGAGATCGACGTCATCGAGCACAAGGGCTTCGAGCCGATGCTGTACGGCACCTACCTGCACGAATGGGGGCAGCCGGGGGAGCATCACGAGGGAGTGGGCGTGCAGGCCCCGGTCGACCTGACCGAGGGGTATCACCGCTACGGCATGCTGGTCACCGAGGAGGCCTGCATTCCCTATCTCGACCGCAAGCCGGTGCCGCAACCCGGGGGGGCGCCGCTGCGCTGGGCGATCGGGCGCTCCGCCGAGCTCGACCGGGACGGGGACGTGTTCTGGCCGCTCCTCACCCTCGCGCTGCGCACGGACGTGCCGTACCCCGATCCCCTGCGGGACGAGGACAAGCTCGTACACCTGCGGGTGGACGAGGTGAGCGTGTACGTCTGACCGGTCGCGCGGACCGGAACGGGGCGGCGTCCGCCCGGGGAATCAGGCTTCGGCCAGGATTGGGAAGGGCATCGTGCGGATCCTGCATCTTCTGAATCATACGCGGCGGCTCAACGGCCACGTCCACGTGGCGATCGACCTCGCCTGCGCGCAGGCGGAGATGGGCCATGAGGTCGCCGTGGCGAGCGAAGGCGGCGATTTCGACCGCCTGCTGGCGGAGTTCGGCGTCGCGACGTACCGGGTCGGCCATCAGCGCAGCATCGTCGGGGTGGCGCGGGGGCTCGGCGCGCTCTGGCCGCTCCTGCGCCGCTTCCGGCCCGACGTGGTCCACGCGCACATGATGACCAGCGCCGTGCTGGCCTTCCCGCTCTGCGCGTTCGGCCGCACGCGACTCGTCACGACGGTCCACAACGAGTTCGAGAAGAGCGCGATCCTGATGGGGCTCGGCCGCCGGGTCATTGCGGTCAGCGCCGCGGTCGCCCGTTCGATGCAGGCGCGCGGGATCGCCGGATCCCGGATCGACGTCGTCCTCAACGGGACGATCGGGGCGGCGCGCCTGCGGGGCCAGGACCGCACGCCGCGGCCCCTGACCACCCCGGCGATCGTGTTCGTCGGCGGCCTGCACCCGCGCAAGGGGCTGGACGACCTCTTTGCCGCCTTCGCCCTCGTGCATGCCCGCAACCCCGCGGCGCGGCTGTACGTCGTCGGCGACGGTCCGACCCGGCCCGACTACGTCGCCGCCGTGGCCCGCAGCCCCTGCGCCGAGGCGGTGAGCTTCGAGGGCGGACAGGACAACCCGTATCCGTGGATGGCGGGCGCCGACATCTTCGTCCTTCCCTCGCACGCCGATCCGGCCCCGCTCGTCCTGTCGGAGGCGCGCGAGGCGGGCTGCGCCATCGTGGCGACCCGCGTCGACGGCATTCCCGAGCTCCTCGAGCACGGACGGGCGGGCCTCCTGGTGCCGCCGCGCGACCCGGCGGCCCTCGCCGAGGCCCTGCTGTCGCTGATCGAGGCGCCCGAGACCCTGCGGTTGTGGAGGGAGCGCAGCCAGGTCGGCATCGAGCGCATGCGGATCGAGCGCGTGGCCAGGGAAACCCTCGCGGTCTACGCCGCTGCGCGCGGCGAGCAGGCGCCCCGCGCGACGCCCGTGCCGGCCGAACCGGGCCGATGCTGATGCGGGCGCCGTCCCGGGCCCGGCTCTGCCCACCGACGAGGAATCGTCCATGCTCTCCTTGAGGACCCTTCGCGGGGCCAGCTGGACGATCACCACGCGGCTGGCCGGGCGGGGCGTGGATTTCGTGACGCTCCTCATCCTGGCCCGGACGCTCGGGCCGGCGGATTTCGGGCTCGTCGCCCTGGCGCTGTCGCTGATCGCGATCATCGACATCGTGCTGGAGGTGCCGATCGCGCAGGCCCTGACGCGGTTGCCCGAGGTCACGCGGGCGCATCTCGACACCGCCTTCACCCTGGGCCTCCTGCGCGGGCTGTTCATCGGCCTGCTCGTCGCCTTGGCCGCCTGGCCCATGACGATCTTCTACCATGATCCGAAGCTGCTCGCGGTCACCCTGGTCATCGCGCTGGGGCCGATCTTCCGCAGCCTGTACAGTCCGGCCATGGCCAAATACTATCGTGGCCTCAACTTCCAATACTATTTCTTCGCCGATTTCGGCGGCAAGCTCGTCGCGACCGGCCTCGCCCTGGCGGTGCTGCATGCGCAGGGCGGCTATTGGGCCATCGTCACGAATTCCATCGCCTCCTCGATCGTTCCGACGCTGGTCTCCTATGCCCTGGCGCCGTACCGGCCGCGGATCTCGCTCGCCGCGATCTCGGATTTCTCGGGCTTCATCGGCTGGTTCAGCTCGTCCCAGATCCTGGCGGCGTTCAACTGGCAGTTCGATCGCGTCTTTCTCGGTTACCATCTGCCGAAGACCGAGCTCGGCCAGTACACGGTCGCGAGCGACTTCGCGGTCCTGCCGACCCAGAGCGTGATCGGCCCGGCGATGCAGCCGGTCTTCGCCGCCTTCGCGCAGATCCACGACGACCGCCCCCGCCTGCAGGCGGCCTTCCTCAAGGTCTCGAAGCTCACGATGCTGATCGCGGCGCCGGCGGCCGTCGGCATTGCCCTGACCTCGGACCTCATCGTCTCCCTCGCGCTCGGCCCGGCCTGGAGCGACGCGGGCCAATACCTCGCCCTGCTCTCCCTCGCGGTCCTGCTGATCGCGTATTACCAGCCGACCTATTCGCTCTGCCTGGCCCTCGACCGCCCGCGCAACCTCTTCGTGGCGAACCTGATCGATCTCGCGATCCGGCTCGCGGCCGTGCCGGCGGGCTACGCCGTCGCCGGCATCGACGGCGTGATCTACGCCCGCATCCTGCTGTCCGTGGTCATGTTCGTCCTCTCGACGCTCTTCGTGCGCAACCTGATCGCCCTGCCGGTCGGCGTGCAGCTCAGGAACCTCTGGCAGGTCGTGGCCTCCTGCGTGATCATGGCCGTCGGGGTCTGCGCGCTGCGGCAGCTCCATATCGAGCAGGGCTGGGCCATCCTCGCCCAGCTCGCCTCGGTCGCCGCGGCGGGAGCGCTGCTCTACGTGGCGTGCCTGTACGCGCTCGGGGTCCGGGTCCGGAGTATTGTCTAAATCAGCATTTAACCCGTTCTGTATCGACAAGTCCCCTGATCCGGGCTAATCAGTGTACAGGCCTTCATGGAAGAGGCCGATGGTCAATGTTTCAGCATCCGGTGCCGCCGGATGCATCATCGGTCGGTCGGACGGCCCCATGCGCACCTGAACGACCTGCGACTGCACGGAGCGGGAAGGCCGTGCGGGGCCGATTTCGACTGTTCGCCCCGGCCGGGACGAGCCGGGACTCTTGGCCGGAACACTTGGCCGGGACTCTTGGCGGATATCCGGTCCAGGGCCCCCAAAGACCATGGCGCCGGAGCCGATGCGCCGGACGCACCGGCGTCGATATGAGGATCGACGTCATTCGAACGACGAGGAATCGAGGCCATGGCCTGCCAGACCGAGCCCTCCCGCCCCGCCGGTGCGGCTTGTGACAGCTATGAGGCGATCGTGCTCGGCGCGGGCATCAGCGGTCTCGTCTCCGCCTCCGTCCTGCTGCGCCAGGGTTGCCGCAGGATCCTGATCGTCGACGAATTCGACCGGCTCGGCGGCAATCACATCGATTGCAGCATCGGGCCCTATACCTTCGACATCGGCAGCTTCATTTTCCAGGACGACTCGCCGCTGCTCGACCACTTTCCGGAGATGCTGCCGTCCTACATCCCCGTCGAGCCGAGCTGGGGCAAGCTGAATCCGCAGGGAATGGTGACCCGCTACCCGCTGTCGATCAAGGACGACATCGTGCGCTCGGGCCTGCGCAGCTGCGCGGCGATCTTCGGCTCGCTGATCTATGCCCGCCTGTTCCACGCCCGGATCGGGAATGCGCGCGACTTCGCCCGCTACTGGATCGGCGAGGACCTGCTGCGGCGATCCGGGCTCGAGAAGTACATGGAGCGCTTCTTCGGCATCGAGGCGGAGCGCGTCGACCTCGGCTTCGCGCAGAAGCGGATGATGTGGATCGCGGAGCATGCCTCGCTGCGCGGCCTCTCCCGCCGGGTGCGCCCGCGACGGCGGACGGCGCCGACCAATCGGCAGCTGGTCCGGCCGCGGGAGGGCTTCCAGCCGCTCTACGAGATCGCGGCCGAGCGCCTCCGGGGGCAGGGGGTCGACATCCTGCTCGGCGCCAAGCCCGCGGCGTTGCGCCGGTCGGGCACGCAGTTCGAGCTGTCCCTCGGCTCCCGCCTCGTACGATCGCAGCGCATGGTCTCGACCATCCCGATC
Source organism: Methylobacterium tarhaniae (assembly GCF_001043955.1). Lineage (GTDB taxonomy): Bacteria > Pseudomonadota > Alphaproteobacteria > Rhizobiales > Beijerinckiaceae > Methylobacterium > Methylobacterium tarhaniae. The sequence goes on from NZ_LABZ01000205.1 coordinate 25,193, forward strand.
GACCGCACGCTGTCCCTGTGCGGCCTCGACCTCGGGTTGAACTTCGACAGCGTGACGCTGATCAGCCTGTTCTTCAGCTTCAAGGGCCGGCGCGGGTTCGACTATCCGATTCTGTACAATTTCTCGCACGAGGGCGCGTGGAAGCGCCTGACCATGTACTCGGACTTCTACGGGCCGTCCGACGCGCGCGAGTATTTCGGCGTCGAGGTGATCGCCAGCCAGGTCGGCGGCAAGGTGGAGGCGGCGGAGGCGGATTTTCGCAAGGTCACGGCCGCCGCCGGATTGTTCCAGGGCGATCTCGTCCTCGAAGGCGCGAGGATCGTCCCCTACGCCTATCCGATCTACGTCGACCAGGCCGAGCGTCGCGTCTCCGCGGCCCTCTCGGCCATGCAGGCCCTGGGTGTGGAATCGTTCGGTCGGCAGGGCGGCTTCGACTACCAGCCGACCGCCCGCGTCTCGACGATCGAGGCCGAGACCGTGCTTGGCCAGGGTCGTCCCGCGTAACGTCGTATTTCCCTGACAAGGCAGGACGCCGTCCACGTGCTACCACGTCCTGTATGCTACGCGATCAGGCAACGACTGCTCGCGAGGTCGCGGGTCCGGTGCTGGTCGATGGCAGAGCGCTTCTTTATCTATCTTGTCAATATCTCGGCGAAGATCGCAGGCGAGCACGGCATTGACGCCGACGACATCGGGCAGGCCTATTGCGAAGCGCTCGGGACCTTGCGCGAGCTGCGGTCGCAGGGGCACCTCGTCTTCGACCAGTCGGAATGGCGGCTCGAGATCCGCAACAGCGTCGGCGAACTCGTCCAGTCCTACGACATTCCCGATTATGCCTGAGGTCCGATCGGGCGGACGGACGGCGCATCGCGATGCGACCGGTCTCGCGGTCGGGTCCGGTTCATAGGCCGGCCTCCCGTCTCAGACGACGGATCCGATCCGCCACGCCGGCTCGCGTCGCGTGCGGCCCAGGCCGGCCGCGTGAGCAAAATATGGCTGGCGACTAGCAAATGCATCTCCAGCGGAGCGATCAGGGGGCGTTGATCCCCGCCATCGCTGTCCCTGTTCTGCCAGGACGGCCGCAATCCTGCCGTATTGCTTCGGCCAGCCGACGCGCAAGTGTTCTCGGAGAATTCGGACAGCCTGCCACCATAACGCTGATCGCTGCAGTGCACAAGGCACGAATCGCCTCGTTGCCGGTTTTTTAAGACATCACGATATTTTGACCGGCATTGGGGAGCCGCAATCAGGAACGCTTTTCGGGGCTCCGATGCTTCTATGCACGAATTGGCGGACGGAGCTGACCGGTGCAGGCGCATTGATGACTTCCCTAGAGAGCACTGAACAGGTCGCCATGATCTTCACGAGTTGCTGCGCGTGCTGAGCATCGTTCATGCAGCACAGGCATCGCCCGCTCGATCCCATCGCGTCATTCCGCCGCTCTTTTTCAAGACGAGGAGCGATCGTTTCGGCTGCGTTTCGCCAAAATACGAAATTTGTCGGCATGATAGCCTTGGTTTCCAAGGGCTTTGAAAGCGGATGGCTTTGAAGTTTTGCCTCGTCGCATTACCGAGAAAATCATATGAAAATGTTTATTGCAATAAATGTATTTTAAGCTAGACGACAGCGAGAGTTGAGCGTCATAGTTCGGTATCGTCTCGACTTTTCTTTGACTAAGATGTCGAGTGGCTTGTCGATTATCGCATAAATCCACAAGAATGAAACTAAAGGAGGAGACTTCAAATTCTCACACGGGTATTGACATTGGTCACGCCGCGCTAGATTGTTATAGCATGTAACGGTAATGCAACCATTGGTAGGCAATACAACCTTTGGTGGATTGAAAATAACATGTTCTGGGGAGGATCTGGTGTCCGTCACACGAAGGAGAACAGCGGCAGATGAATGGTTCGTGCACTGCGCTTCCTCGCGTGACGCGTGTCCTGCTGGCTGATGATCATCCTCTCTTACTGAACGGGGTGACGGCGCTGCTGGAGGCTTGTGAAGGACTGCAAGTTGTGGGCCAGGCAGGGTCGGGAAGCCAGGCGCTGCGACTGATCGGTCAACTGAAGCCCGACGTTGCGGTCCTCGACATTGCCTTGCCGGATCTGCACGGGATCGCGGTGGCCAAGCAGGTCGCCAAGGACGTGCCGGCGACGCGGATCGTCATGCTCTCGGCTCACGAGGATCGTGTCTATGTTCAGCAGGCATTGTCGGCCGGCGCGCGTGGTTACGTGCTCAAGCGGTCGGCCAGCGAGACGCTCGGCCAAGCGGTCAGGGCGGTCCGTAGCGGCGGCGTCTATCTCGACCCCGCGATCGCGGCGCATCTCGTGACGGCGAGCTTGGCGGAGCCGGCCTCCCGGGAAGTGGCCCAACTGGACGCCCGGACGCTGACGCAGCGCGAGCAGGAGGTCATCCGCCTCATCGCCCTTGGCTTCACGACCAAGGAGGCGGCGGCGCGCCTCGGGATCACCGACAAGTCCGTGGAGACCTACAAGGCGCGCGCCAGCGACAAGCTCGGCGTTCGCTCGCGCGCGAAGATCGTCCAGTACGGCATCCTGCAGGGCTGGTTCGGGAGCGCCATGTCATGACGCAATCCCCTGTTCCCGACAACGCGCGTGCCCCGGCGGCCGGTCGGCCGCCTCCGCTGACCCGCCTGGTGCGGGATGAGGGCCGCAGCTGGATCGGTCGCTGGACGGGACGGCTCGACCGGCTGCGTCAGAGGCTGAGCGCGACTCACGGCGCGGAGCCGCTCACCGGCCACGATACGCAGGTGGTCCAGCAGGCGCGTTCGGAGGAAAGGCGACGCCTGGCACAGGATCTGCACGATCACATCGGACAGAAGATCGTCTTCATCAACCTGACCATTCAGTCCCTCTCTCTTGACGTCACCACCAGCGACGGCAAGGACAAGCTGCGGCAGATCAAGGATATCTGCAACGATATCTCGACCGACATCAGTCAGATCGTCACCGACTTGCGGCCGGGCGGCATCGACGAGTTCGGGCTGATCGAGGCCCTCCGCGCGCTGACCGAAGCCTGGAGCGACATCACAGGCATACGCTGCACCTTCGACGTCGCAGGACACGAGATCGGGCTGCCGGCCCATGTCGAGGACGGCCTGTACCGGATCGCCCAGGAGGCGCTGACGAACATCGCCAAGCATGCGGCGACGTCCCGCCAGGTGACGGTCCGCCTCGCGCATGTGGGCAAGGTCGTCATCCTGTCCGTCGAGGATGACGGCGCCGGCATCACCGTTCGGCAGCCGAGGATGATCCCGCGTCCGGGTCAGACCGGTGGTTACGGGTTGGTGGCGATGCGCGAGCGCGTGACGGCGCTCGGCGGCGTGCTCGACGTGCAGCCGCGCGCGCCATCGGGCACCCGCATCCGCGCGAGGATCCCGCTGTAGCCGGCCACGCGGATGACCCCGTCGGCTCATGCTCCGACCAAGGGGCGATGCGCACGGCCTCGAGGCCCAGGCGTCCCGTGTCGTTTCCAAGGCGGACAGCACGATGCCATCGGTGACCAAACCCCAGAGGTGACGAGGCCATGGGCCACGGCACTCCCCCCGCGAGCGTGACTCATCCGATCATCCTCTGCGGCGGCTCGGGAACGCGGCTCTGACCGGTCTCGCGCGAATCCTTTCCCAAGCAGTTCCTCCCGCTCGTCGAGGCGACACGGTCCTCGTTCCAGGCGACGATCGCCCGACTCACCGATCCGGCGCTGTTCGCGCGGCCCTGCATCGTCGCCCATGCGGAGGCCCGCTTCATCGTCGCCGAGCAGGCCGCCGGGATGAATGTCGCGGCCGACATCATCCTCGAGCCCCACGCTGAGGCACGTGCCGGCACGTGCCGGCTGGCAGATGAGGAGAAGCGAGCCGACGGCAAGTCCTGCGACGGGGAGACGCCTCACAGGCTCCTCCCGGCCGTCGAAGGACACCGACCCAACAAGGTGTTGTTGTAGAGGATCCGATCCGGGGCTTTGATCGTCGGGGAAACCCGTTGTCGTCGCCGTCCGACGATCATGTCCCAAGGCGTGGTGTAGCTGGGTCTGGTCCACCACGATGACCGGCAGGGCCGGACTGGTCAGACTGCGAGGTTTGGCAGGCTGACGAGAGGATCATCGCCGATCGGAGCGATGCTTCCCAGGGTCATGGTGCGGCAGCGTTGCACCGCCCACTCGTCGTTCTGTTCGAGCAGGATCGCTCCGACGAGCCTGCGGATCGAGGGCTCGTCGGGGAAGATGCCGACGACCTCGGTGCGCCGCTTGATCTCGCCGTTGAGGCGCTCCAACGGGTTGGTCGAGTGCAGCTTGGCACGATGGGCGGCTGGGAAGCCCATGTAGGCCAGCACGTCGGTCTTTGCCGTGTCCATGAGGGCCGCCAGCTTTGGGACCTTGGGCCGGAGTTGGTCGGCCACCCGCCGCCACTGCTGGCGAGCGGCCTCGGCGTCCTCCTGGGCGAAGGCGGTGGCGATGAAGGCCGAGACGACGCGCCGGCCCGAGCGGCCGGCATGGGCCAGGACGTTGCGCATGAAGTGCACCCGGCAGCGCTGCCAGGAGGCGGTCATCACCTTGGCGACCGAGGCCTCGATGCCCTCGTGAGCGTCGGAGATCACCAGCTTGACCCCGCGCAGGCCGCGCCGGGCCAGCTTGCGCAGGAACTCCGTCCAGAAGGTTTCGGCCTCGGACGGGCCGATGTCGAGCCCCAGCACCTCGCGTCGCCCATCCGTGGTGACGCCCACCGCCACGATGACCGCCACCGAGACGATCCGGTGGTTCTGGCGCACCTTCACGTAGGTCGCGTCGATCCAGAGATAGGGCCACTCGCCCTCGATCGGCCGGTCGAGGACGGCGTTCACCCGCTCGTCGATCTCCTGGCACAGCCGGCTGACCTGGCTCTTGGAGATGCCCGTCCCGCCCAGCGCCTGGACCAAGTCATCGACCGCGCGGGTCGAGATGCCCTGGATGTAGGCCTCCTGGATCACGGCTGTCAGCGCCTTCTCGGTCATGCGACGCGGCTCCAGGAAGCTCGGGAAGTCGCTCCCCGTCCGCAGCTTCGGGATGCGCAGCTCGACCGTGCCGGCTCGCGTCTGCCAGTCTCGGTCACGGTACCCGTTGCGCTGGGCCAGCCGCTCCGGGGTCTTCTCGCCTTGGGCCGCGCCGGTCAGGCCGCCCACCTCCAGTTCCATCAGGCGCTGCGCGGCAAACCCGATCATCTCGCGCAGCACATCCGCGTCGGCGCTCTTCTCAGCCAGCGCCCGCAGGCTCATAACGGCATCGGTCATCGGGGGTCTCCCGGGTTCGGGGTTGGTGTCAGCAACCCGATCCTAACCCGTCACCGCCGATGGCCACCCCCGCGAGAGGTCCCGCCGGCTACAGCGCTGTGAAAGCCGCGCAGGCGGACTCTCCCGCTCTCGGTCAGCTACACCTCTCTAAGAGCGCCTAACAGAACCGCTCGATTTGGTGGAGCGTGATGAGACTGGCCTGCAGGACCGTGAAGGCCTCGTAGATGTCGGCGCGGCGCTCATAGCGGATGGGCAATCGGCGGGCGCGGGTGGACCAGGCGTGGG
>NZ_LABZ01000206.1 GCF_001043955.1 Methylobacterium tarhaniae
AAAACCTAAGCGCGGCGGTATAAGGCGGGCACGATCGTTTGGGAGAAAATGGGCTGGAGGTGCGCTTTCGCACTTGCGAACGCAGACCGACCCCCTATCTTGTGCAGTGCAAGGTCGCGATGGCGTCGCGGCCCTGCAGCCCTCTTTGGGCGTTTCCTCCCTAGACTTCGGGCCGCCTCGCAAGGGCGGCCTTTTTCTTGGTCGCCGGGGCTGTTTTCAGGCCTCCGGAGCGTCGTCATCCGTCCAGTCGTTCCGGGACCGCGCAGATCGGATCGGCGCCAAGTATCGCCGCTGCGCCCGCGCGACCCGGACCACCGCCCGGGCCGCCCGCGTCCCCGGCACCTCGACCGCCTCCCCGGCGAGCACCCTGTCCTTGAGCGCGACGAGCGCCGGATCGCCCCAGCGCGCCAGCCAGCCCTGGAAGGTGGCGTGGCGGCCGGGATCGTATCCGCCCTCCGTCAGCGGATGGGGTGGATGGAGGTGGATCACCGGGGCGAGGCCGGCCGGGATCGGGGCCGTGGCGGCGTGCAGGCGGCCGAGGCGCAGGAGCTTGTCGAACCAGTGCGCACGCGGTCCCGGATGGGCGTCGGGCAGCACGACCTCCACGCGGGCGCGGCCCTGCGCGGCCACGAGCACGGCCCCGAAATCCGGCAGGCTGCCCCAGAGGGCGGCGTCGACCGGGCGCCCGCAGGCCGCCCGCATCACCCGCACGGCGTCCCCCCGCACCCGGGCGAGGAGCCGGGCCTGGCGCAGGGGCAGGCCGAGGCAGAACAGCACGCCGTCCCGGTCCTCGCCGCACGCCGCCTCCGCGTCGGGGCCGATCTCGCTCAGCCGCGGGACGGGGCAGGGCGGCAGGAGGGCGAGCGGCCGGCACAGGGCGAGCGCCTGGCTCCAGGCGTCACCGCCGAGCGCCGTCTCGTAGGCCACCGGCACGAGGGCGTCGACCTCCGCCAGGACCAGGGCGCCGCGGGGCGTGACGAGGCCGGGACGTCCGCCTCCGGGCGCCTGCACCGGCTCGTCGGGGCGGCGCCGGAAGGGGGCGCCCGCCCCGTAGCCGCCGAGGCTCCAGGCCACCGCCGGATCGGCCAGGGACTGACGCAGGACCGCCCGCAGGGCGGCCGGATCCGGCCGCCGCCGGGCCGACAAAGGGCTTTCCCCGCCTTGAGCGCAACGCAGCAAACCGCTACCTCTTCGGGGGCAGGGGGCGCCCGCCCGGGTCGAGAATCGCAGATCGTGTCGGAACCGTCGCCGTTGATCCCCGATCCGGACCCGCCGGCCACCCGCAAGCGGGTCAGCGTCCGCGGTCGCCTGCGGAACTACTTCTTCACCGGCGTGATCGTCGCCGGCCCCCTGGCGATCACGATCTACATCACCTGGTGGTGCATCAGCCTGATCGACGGCTGGGTCAAGCCGCTGGTGCCCTCGGCCTACCTGCCGGACCATTACCTGCCGTTCAGCGTGCCGGGCTTGGGCCTCCTCATCGCCTTCGTGGCGCTGACGACGCTCGGCGCGCTGACCGCCAACCTCGTCGGCCGCTCGGTGGTGGAGTTCGGCGAGGTGCTGCTCGCCCGCACGCCGGTGATCTCGGGCCTGTATCGCGGCCTGCGCCAGGTCTTCGAGACGCTGTTCTCCACCAGCGGCACCTCGTTCCGCACCGTCGGCCTGGTCGAGTTCCCGGTGAAGGGCACCTGGTCGATCGTGTTCCTGTCGGCCCCGGCCGGACCCGACGTGCAGACGGCGCTCGGCTCCGAGAACGACCATGTCGGCGTGTTCCTGCCCTGCGCGCCGAACCCGACCACCGGCTTCTTCTTCTACCTGCCCCGCTCCGAGGTGATCGAACTCTCGATCAGCGTCGACGACGCGGCCAAGCTGGTGATGTCGGCCGGCGTGATCCAGCCCGAGGACCCGCAGACCCGCCTGCAGGCGATGGCGGCGGGCCTGCGCGCCGCGCAGGTCGGGCCGATCGACGTGCCGGCGCGGGACCGGATGGACGCCTGAGAGGCGCCTGCCTGCCTTCGTCGGCACGCTCCCGGGCGTGCTGGATTCCGGCCCTGCCACAGCGGGGGAGGGGCCGCGCAACGGTCTCCTGAAGCGATCGACCGGCATCCGGGCAGGAATTCCGGCGTCCAGCGGGAACGATCGTGTCGCGGGCAGGCCTCCTTTCTGCCGGCGCGAAGGATGCTACTGGGACGCGGGCGGGGCGGCCGGTGCCGATCTCCGCACGCGGCCTCCCCCTCCGAGGTCCCCCGCGACCGACCGCTCCGACAGACAGGATCGCCCCCGACCCGTGACCGACGATACATCGAACCCCGCCGCGCTCAGCCGGGCCGGGGATGGGACCTCGCGGCCCGACCATGCGGCTCTCGCGCGCGAGGTGGCCCGCCATTGCGCGGCCTATCGGGATCCCGTCCCCAGGCTCGCGCTCCGGCAGGTCGCCGACACCCTGCTGCCCTATCTCGCCCTCTGCGCCCTCATGCTCTGGGCGGCCGCGAATGGTCACGGAGCCTGGATGCTGCCGCTCGCCGTGCCGGCCGGCGGCTTGCTGGTGCGGCTGTTCATCATCCAGCACGATTGCGGGCACGGCTCGTTCCTGCCCTCCCGCACCGCCAACGACTGGCTCGGCCGGGCCTTGAGCCTCCTGACGGTGACACCCTATGACAGCTGGAAGCGGGCGCATGCCCTGCACCACGCCTCGACCGGCGACCTCAGCCGCCGCGGCACGGGGGACATCCACACGCTGACCGTGCGCGAATACCTCGCCCTGTCGCGCTGGAACCGGCTCCGCTATCGCCTCTACCGCAACCCGTTCATCCTCATCGTGCTCGGTTCGCCGCTCAACTTCCTGGTCCTGCAGCGGTTTCCCTCCGGCGTCGGCCTGCCCTGGCGCACGGCGTGGCGGGACGTGCTCGCCCTCGACCTCGCGCTCGCCGCGATGATCGCGCTCCTCGCCCTCGCGACCGGCGGCATCGGGCCGGTGCTGTGGGTGCTCCTGCCGGTCGTCAGCGTGGCCGCCTGGATCGGCGGCTGGCTGTTCTACGTCCAGCACCAGTACGAGGAAACCGTCTGGGAGGGACCCGAGGCCTGGGACTTCCACCGCGCGGCGCTCGGCGGCAGCTCGTACTACGTCCTGCCGCGGGTGCTGCAATGGTTCACCGGCAATGTCGGCCTGCACCACGTCCATCACCTCAACAGCCGCATCCCGAACTACCGCCTCCAGGAATGCCTCGACGGCCACGCGACGCTGGGCGAGGTCGGCCGCCTGACCTTGCGCGACAGCCTGCGCTGCCTCGGGCTGGCCTTGTGGGACGAGGAGGCCCGCAAGCTGATCGGGTTCTCGGGGCTGCGGGTCGCGGCGGCGCAAGGAGCGTGATCGGGGAGGGGCGGGGCGTGCTCCGCTCCTGCCTTGAGCTCCTGAGCCTTGAGCGCCTAATCCGCTTGGGTTAATCCCTCCCGCCAAGGCGGCCGGGGAGCCGCGCCAACCAGGGAGGCTCCATGCCCATGCGTCTGATCGGTGGCGGATTCGTCGGGATCACCCTCGTCGCGGCGAGCACGCTCGCCGCCGCCGACACCTTGCCGGCGCGCAAGGCCGGCCTGTGGGAGAGCAAGACCGTCTCGGCGGAGGGCAACACGACCGCCCGCCAGTGCATCGACGAGAAGACCGACCAGATGGCGCAGGGCGCGCTCGGTGCCGGGCAGTGCTCCAAGCGCGATTTCGTCAAGACGAGCACCGGCTACACGGGCGAGACCGAGTGCAAGATCGGCCCGATCTCGGCCAGCGGCACCAGCGTGATCACCGGCGACTTCGCCAGCAAGGTCCACATGGACGTGGACACGACGCTGACCGGCATCCCCAACATGAAGGAGCCCGTCCGGCGCAAGATGGTGATCGACGCCACCTATCTCGGCCCCTGCGAGGCCGGCCAGAGCCCGGGCGACATCATCCTGCCGGATGGGAAGATCGTGAAGATGCCGCAGGGGGCGGCACGTTAGAGCATGTCTGACTGAGATGATTGGTGCCGAGAGGCTTTTTATTTCCCCTGCCGCACCCTCGACATCATCACACTCCTTGCACAATAGGTAACTCCCTTGCGTAATTGAGCCTTCGTGCCATAATACCTCGGCAACGCCTCTTGCCGGAGCAGGGCCGAAGGCGACAGGAATGCGTGCCGCCATCATGTCCAGGCCACGTCGTGCGCGCGACATCGGCTTGACCATCTGGGACTTCAGAGAAAAAATCTGGGTGGTCTGCCCAAGCTGTGCGGGGCCGGCGCGCGTGATGGACGTTGCGGCCCGGGGGAGATTCCGTCTCGTGTGTCTGCGTTGCGCTCACTCCGCCGAGGGATCGACGCGGGGCACGCCCCAGCGTGTCGGTTGCGCGACGGACGGTCGGTTCGGCCTGCCGCTCTACCTGACGGCACGGGTCAGGGGGCAGCAACTCTGGGTCTATAACCTCGCGCATCTCGATGCGCTGGCCGAGTGGCTCGGTGCCAACCTGCGAGAAAGGCCCGTCCAGGGCCTCTACCGCAACAGGACGATGATGTCGCGACTGCCGCCCTGGATGTCCTCCGCTGCGGCAAGGCCCCACGTCGTGAGGGCGCTGGCGGCGTTGCGCGAGCGTGCGGTGAGCGAAGGTCTCTCCTGAGCCCATCCCGACGGACAGAGAGAGATGGGCAGCATCAGTCCGGCTGTGGAAGGCTCTTGTTCGCGCTGTCGCCAAGTTCGGCTCACCAGACCGGCCCCCGTTGCCGTGGCTTAGCCGCCGCAAGCCTTCCTCGCCTCCGGCCGATCATCGGTCAGGTCGCCCCGGGCGGAGGTCCATTCGTCCGTCCAGACCGATCGGTGCGCGGGCCAGCAGGCCTTCCACGTCGCCGGACATCGCGGCCCGCTCGCCTCACACTCGAGTTTCACACCCTTTCCCGGACGGCTGAGGCGTCCGGGAAAGGGTGACAGGCGGGGGCGCCCCTCACGCCGCCTTCTTCCTGGTAATCAGCTTCACCAGATCCCGCAGGATCGCCGTCGTCTCCTTCAGCCGCTCCGCCACCGTCGCGAGATCGCGGATGAACACCACGCTCATGTCCGGGCGCACCTTGGCGAAGGAGCGCTGGTCGGCGATGTAGCCGGCGAGCTTGGCCGGGTTGGCGAAGGACCGGTCGCGGAAGTGCATGACGATGCCCTTCGGGCCGGCCTCGACCTTCTCGACATTGGTCTCGCGGCACAGGATCTTGATCGTGACGATCTTGAGGAGTTGCTCCACCTCCGGCGGCATCGGGCCGAAGCGGTCGATCATCTCGGCGCCGAAGCTCTCCAGTTCCTGATCGTTCTCTAGGGTCGCGAGGCGGCGGTAGAGGCCGAGCCGCACCGAGAGATCCGAGACGTACTCCTCCGGCATGGTGACGGGGGCGCCGAGCGCGATGGTCGGCGACCATTGCTCGTCGGTCGGGAGCGCGTTGCCGGACTTGAGCGCCGCCACCGCGCTCTCCAGCATCTGCTGGTAGAGCTCGTAGCCCACTTCCTTGACATGGCCGGATTGCTCGTCGCCGAGCAGGTTGCCGGCGCCGCGGATGTCGAGGTCGTGGCTGGCGAGCTGGAAGCCGGCCCCGAGCGTGTCGAGGGATTGCAGCACGCTCAAGCGCCGTTCCGCCTGCACCGTCAGGGTCTTGCCCTCCGGCGTGGTGAACAGGGCGTAGGCCCGGGCCTTGGAGCGGCCGACGCGGCCGCGCAGCTGGTAGAGCTGGGCGAGGCCGAACATGTCGGCGCGGTGGACGATCAGCGTGTTGGCGGTCGGGATGTCGAGGCCCGATTCGACGATCGTGGTGGCGAGCAGGATGTCGTACTGGCCCTCGTAGAAGGCCGTCATCACGTCCTCGAGCTGGCCCGCCGCCATCTGGCCGTGGGCCACCGCCACCTTGGCCTCGGGCACCTCGCGGTCGAGGAAGCGCTTGACCTCCTCCAGGTGCTCGATGCGCGGCACGACGTAGAAGGCCTGACCGCCGCGGTAGCGCTCGCGCAAGAGCGCCTCGCGGATCGAGAGCGGATCGAACGGCATCACGAAGGTGCGCACCGCCAGGCGATCGACCGGCGGCGTCGCGATGATCGAGAGTTCGCGCACTCCCGTCATGGCGAGCTGGAGCGTGCGCGGGATCGGCGTCGCCGACAGCGTCAGCACGTGCACTTCCGCCTTCAGCGCCTTCAGCCGCTCCTTGTGGGCGACGCCGAAATGCTGCTCCTCGTCGATGATGATGAGGCCGAGATCCTTGAACGTGATGTTCTTGGCGAGCAGCGCGTGGGTGCCGACCACGATGTCGATGCTGCCATCTGCCAGCCCCTCCCGGACCTTCTTCAGCTCGGCATTGCCGACGAAGCGGGAGGCCTGGGCGACGTTGACCGGCAGCCCCTTGAACCGGGCCTCGAAGGTGCGGGCGTGCTGGCGCGCGAGCAGCGTGGTGGGCACCACCACCGCCACCTGCTTGCCCGAGAGGGCCGTGACGAAGGCGGCGCGCAAAGCCACCTCGGTCTTGCCGAAACCGACATCGCCGCAGACCAGCCGGTCCATCGGCCGGCCGGAGGTGAGGTCGCCCAGCGTCGCGGCGATCGCCGCCTCCTGGTCCTCGGTCTCCTCGTAGGGGAAGCGGGCGGCGAACTCGCCATAGGTGCCCTCCGGCGGCGCCATCTTGGGTGCCGTCTTCAGGAAGCGCTCGGCCGCGACCTTGATGAGGGCGCCGGCCATCTCCATGATCCGGCGCTTGAGCTTGGCCTTGCGCGCCTGCCAAGCCCCGCCGCCGAGCTTGTCGAGGGCGATTTCGGCATCCTCCGAGCCGTAGCGGGTGAGAAGCTCGATATTCTCGACCGGCAGCAGCAAGAGGCCGCCGCTATACTGGATCTCCAGGCAATCGTGGGGGGCGCCCGCCGCGGTCACGGTCTTGAGGCCGACGAACCGCCCGATGCCGTGATCGGCATGGACCACGAGGTCGCCCGGCGCCAGCGCCTGCACCTCCAGGATCACGTCCTGGGGGCGCTTCGCCTTGCGCTTGGGCCGCACCAGCCGGTCGCCGAGGATGTCGCCCTCCGCCACCACGGCGAGCTGGCCGGCCGAGAACCCGCCCTCCAGGCCCCAGACCGCGACGCCGATATCCTGGCCGCGCTTCATCGCCAGGATATCGGAGAGCCGGGTGATGGTCTTCGGCTTCGGCAGGCCGTGCTCGGTCAGTACGCCGCAGAGCCGGTCGCGCGACCCCTCGGACCACGCCGCCAGGACGACGTGATGGCCGGACGCCTGCAGGTCGCGGACATGCCCTACCGCCGCGTCGAAGACGTTGACGCCCTCCTGCGCGCGCTCGGGGGCGAAGCTGCGGCCGGGCACGCCCTCGCAGTCGATGAGGCGTCTCCCTGAGACCTCCGGCACGTCGAAGGGGGCGAGGCGGGCGACCGTCGCTCCGTCGATGCGCTTCGCCCACTCGTTCGGAGAGAGGTAGAGCGCGTCGGGCTTCAACGGCTTGTAGGGGGCGGTGCCGCTCTGGCGCTCCTTCAGGGCCTCGCAGCGGGCGTCGTAATATTCCTGCACCTGCGACAGGCGCTCGGCCACCGCGTCGTCGGCCTGGTGGTCGAGGATCAGCGGCACGCCGGCGACGTAGTCGAACAGGGTGTCGAGGTGATCGTAAAACAGCGGCATCCAGTGCTCGAGGCCGGCATAGCGCCTTCCCTCGCTGATCGTCTCGTAGAGCCGGTCGTCGCGGGTCGCGGCGCCGAAGGTCGTGACGTAGCCTTGGCGGAAGCGCCGGATCGTCTCGGTGGTGAGCTGCACCTCGCTCATCGGCACGAGGTCGAGGGAGCGCAGCTGCCCGATGGTGCGCTGGGTCTCGGGGTCGAAGGCGCGGATCGATTCGAGGGTGTCGCCGAAGAAGTCGAGGCGGACCGGGTTGGCCAAGCCGGGCGGCGACAGGTCGATGATGCCGCCGCGCACCGCGTATTCGCCGGTGTCGCGCACGGTGCCGGTGCGCAGGAAGCCGTTCGCCTCGAGCCAGGCGACGATCTGGTCGGTGTCCAGCGCGTTGCCGGGGGCGGCCGAGAAGGTCTCGACGGCGATGCGGGACTTGGGCGGCACCCGCTGCACCAGGGCGTTGACCGTGGTGGTGAGGATGCGCGGCTTCTCGGCCGAGGAGCGGGTGCGGGCGAGCCGCGACAGGGCGGTCATGCGCTGCGCCGCGATGGCGGGATTCGGCGAGATCCGGTCGTAGGGCTGGCAGTCCCAGGCCGGGACGCTCATCACCTCGATCTCGGGCGCCACGAAGGAGAGCGCGCTGGCGAAGGCCGCCGAGCGGGTGCCGTCCCGGGCGACGTGGACCAGGACCGCCGGCCCCTCGGCCACCTGCGACAGGGCGCGGGCGAGGTCGGCCACCACCAGGGCGTCGAATCCGTCCGGCACCCGTGCCAGCGTCGCGCTGTCGCCCGCCTTCAGCGCCTCCACGGCCTTGGTCAGCGCCGCGGATTTCGGCAGGGCGAAGCGTGCGGCCGGGGGCTTCTTGACGTCCCCCCCCCTCGCCCCGGCCGAAACCCCCGGGCCGGACAAAGCCGTGGGGGGAGTGGAGGGGGGCGGCACAGCGCCGCTGGCGCGGGTGGCCGGACGGATCTGCCCCCCCGGGGGTGGCGCCCCCCCCC
>NZ_LABZ01000207.1 GCF_001043955.1 Methylobacterium tarhaniae
CAGACCTCGGACGAGGCCGCCACCGCCAGAACCAGATCGGTCCTCGGCCGCATCTGGCAGGCGAGGCCGTAACCTTGAGCCGCTTCCTCGTCGGTCAGCGCGTCCTCGATGTAGCTGCCCGGATCGAACCGGCCGGACTCGCAATGGACCCGGCAGGTGCCGCAGGCGCCGTCCCGGCAATCGAGCGGGATGTTGATGCCGAGGCGGTAGGACGCGTCCGCCACCGTCTCACCCGGCCGGCAGGCGATGAAGCGGGTGATCCCGTCCTCGAAATTGAGCGCAATATTATGCATGGCGCCCTCCCTAGATGTGATAGACGTCGATGACGTGGTGAATGTAATCGTTCTTCAGGATCACCTTCTTTTTCTTGATAAGCGGAGTCTCTCCGCCGGTGTCGAGGGTGTAGAACGACGTGCCGAAATGCGTATCCACCGTCTTGTAGCGGTAATTGAAAGTCAGCCAGTTGAAGCGGAGTTTGCAGGTCGTCTCGTCCTGCTCCAGGATCTCGACGTTGGAGATGTTGTGCGAAGTGCGCGGCTCCGGCAGGCTGGTGGCGCTGGACCGCTCGGTGCGGATGCGAAACACGCGATCTTCCAGGCCGCTGCGGCTGTCGTAGTAGATCAGCGAGACGTCGGTCTGCGGATCGGTGACGAGCTGGTCGTCGTCGTCCCAGGACGGCATCCAGAACTCGACGTCGGGGGCGTAGAGCGCCAGCCAGGCATCGAAGTCGCGGTCGTCGAGGAAGCGGGCCTCGCGGTAGAGGAATTGCTGCACCTGCTCCAGGGTGAGGGGCATGGGGGGCTCCTTGAGGGCGTGCGGGGGCGCTCGGCGTCCCGGTGGGGGCGGCGCCGCTGATGTTTCGGTTCGATGGATGGGTCCGGCTCCCAAGAACCCTCCCCC
>NZ_LABZ01000208.1 GCF_001043955.1 Methylobacterium tarhaniae
CGCCAGCGCCTCGGCCAGCGCCCGCAGGCGCGTGGCCGCCGTGTTCGCGGCATTCCCCCAGGCTTCGGCGAGGTGGACCCGCAGCACGTCCGCGTCGGCCTCCGCGACGGCGCGGCGCAGCATCACCAGGTCGTGGCGCAGGCGCATCAGGGTGCGCAGCAGCGGGTCCGGATCGGGCGCGGCGGAGAGCCGGCTCCGGCGCTCGCGCGCCGCCTCGCCGGCCAGGGTCTCGAGGCGTCCGAGGCTCCGGCGCACGGCCGGCGGCAGGGCCTTCGCCTCCGGCGTCTCCTCGATATCGAGGCGGGCGAGGGCTTCGAGCTGGTCGGCGAGCAGGCGGGCGAGGCCCGCCGCCTGGACCGTCACCGCCCGGGCGGCCCGGGCCGGCGCCACCAGGAGCGAGACCGCGAGCCCGACGACGCAGCCGAGCCCGATCTCGAAGATCCGGTCGAGGGCGAAGGCCAGGGGGCCCAGGGTCGAGCCGGTGGTGGAGAGCAGCACGATGATCGCGGTGATCGGCGCGATGCGGAAGCCCGCCGAGACCGCCGCCGCGACGGTGAGGGGTGCCACCGCCACGAACAGGGCCGCGAAGGTCGAGGCGCCGCCGTGATGCGGGATCGCGAAGGCGACCGCACCGCCGTAGCAGGCGCCCACGACCGAGCCGAGGAAGCGGTCGAGCGCGGCCTTGAGCGAGCCGCCGATGCTGCTCTGGGTGACGATGAGGGCGGTGATGACCGCCCAATAGGCCTGCGGCAGGTCGAGGGATTCGGCCAGCCCGAAGGTCGCGAGGCTCGCCGCGGTCATCCGCACCGCCTGCGTCAGGCGCGGCCTCTGGCGGTCGAGCGCGCGCCGCAGGCGCTCGGTGCGGGATGTCGGGCTGTCCGTCGGAGGGGCCATGGCGGGGAGGGAGCCGCTACGCGCCGCCGAGTCAATGGCCTCGGTCGAGTTCGCGTGTGGCCAAGGCGTCATCCGGGCTTTACCGGAGCCATGCGATATCCTTACGACAGACGAGCGGAAAGCAACGCGAGAGTCAGGGCGGTGACGATGCGCAAGATCGCGGGTGTAGTCGGGATTATCGGCATGCTGGCAGCCGTGCCGGCAGAGGCGCGGTCACTGGCCGCGATCAAGCAGGACGGCACGCTGCGGGTCGGCATGACCGGCGATTACGCCCCCTATTCGTTACGCCTGCCCGACGGCAGCCTCAAGGGCGCCGACGTGACCATGGCGGGCGAGCTCGCCAAGGTCCTCGGCGTCAAGGTCGAGATCGTGCCGACGACCTGGAAGACCCTGAAGGACGACCTGCTGGCCGACCGCTACGACGTCGCCATGGGCGGCGTCACCGTCACGCCCGACCGGGCGTCGGTCGCCGACTTCTCGGTGCCGGTGCTCACCGACGGCAAGCGACCGATCGTACGCTGCGCCGACAAGGCCCGCTTCGTCACGGTCAAGGACATCGACAAGCCGGAGGTCCGCGTCGTGGTCAATCCCGGCGGCACCAACCAGCGCTTCGCCGACGCCAACTTCCCGCACGCCTCGGTGCGGGTGTTTCCCGACAACCGCGCCATCTTCCAGGAGATCGCGCAGAACCGCGCCGACGTGATGGTCACCGACGGGACCGAGGTCGATTACCAGTCGCGGGTGAATCCCGGCGTGCTCTGCCCGGCCACCGTGCCCGACGCCTTCAACAAGAACGACAAGGCCTATTGGATGACCCGCGACCCGGCCCTGAAGGCGGCGGTCGACGAGTGGCTGACGAAGACGCTGAAGAGCGGCGCCTATGCCAGGGCGCTGGCGAAGGCGGCAGAGTAGGGGGGTCAAGGCCGCGCCCGGCCCCGAGAGGGGCAGGATGTGGAGAGAGCCCGTTCGATTGCCCTCTACGGATCTCACACCCACTGTGTCGTTCCGGGGCCGCGTAGCGGAGCCCGGAATGACGCGGAGGGTGTCGGGACCGTCGTCCGATCCTGTCTCGGCTCAGCCCAGGATCTCGGCTCAGCCCAGGAACCCGATCGAGATCCACGGCACCAGGATCACCACGACCAGGCCGGCCAGGAGCGCCAGCATGTAGCCGACGATCGGCTTGATGCCGGCATCGGGATGGATCCGGCTGATCGCGCAGGCGGCGTAGTACCCGACGCCGAAGGGCGGCGCGAAGAGGCCGACGCCCATCGCCAGGATCACCACCATCGCGTAGTGCACCTCGTGCACGCCGACCTGGCGGGCGATCGGGAACAGCAGCGGGCCGAACAGCACGATCGCCGGGATGCCCTCCAGCACCGAGCCGAGGATGACGAAGGCCACCGCCGACACGACCAGGAAGCCGAGCGCCCCGCCGGGCAGGCTCTTCATCATCACCGCGAGGCTCTGCGAGAAGCCCGACTGGGTCAGCGCCCAGGCCATGCCGGTCGCCGCGCCGATGATCAGCAGGATGGCCCCCGACAGCGAGGCGGTCGAGACCAGCATCGGGTAGACCCGGCGCCAGTCGAACTGGCGGTAGATCAGGAGGCCGGCCAGGATCGCGTAGACGATGCCGATGGTCGAGACTTCCGTGGCGGTGGCCACGCCCTCGACCACCGCGGCGCGGATGACGAAGGGCAGGGCGATCGCCGGGAAGGCGATGACGAGGGCCTTGGCCACCTCGCCCTTGGTGGCGCGCCGGACGTGGCTCAGGTCCTCGCCGCGATAGCGCCACCAGACCAGCATGCACAGCGTGATGCCGAGCACGACGCCGGGCATCAGGCCGCCGGTGAAGAGCGCGGTGATCGACACGCCGGTCACCGACCCGATGGTGATCAGCACCAGCGAGGGCGGGATGGTCTCGGTCTGCGCGCCGGTGGCGGCGAGCAACGCCACGAGGTCGCCCTCCTTGGCGCCGCGCTTCTTCATCTCGGGGAACAGCACCGGGGCCACCGCCGCCATGTCGGCCGCCTTGGAGCCCGAGATGCCCGAGACGAGATACATCGCGCCGACCAGCACGTAGTGCAGACCGCCGCGGACGTGCCCGAGCAGGCTCGCCAGGAAGCCCACCATGGCCTTGGCCATGCCGGTCATCTCGATGAGCAGGCCGAGGAACACGAAGAGCGGCACGGCGAGCAGGATGAGGTGGCTCATCCCCTCGTCCATGCGCCCGACCACCACCATGGCGGGAGCCCGCGTGGTGAGCATCAGGTAGCCGAAGGTGGCGAGCCCGAACGCGAAGGCGATCGGCACGCCGGTGAAGACCAGGGCGCCGACGCCGAGGACGAAGAAGATCAGGAGGTTCCAGTTGCCGAGCGTGCGCAAGCTCGGCTCGGCCAGCATCAGGGCGGCGATGATGAGGCCGGTCAGCGCCACCGCGCCGACCGCGTGGCGCCAGTCGGCGCATTCGATCAGGCGCAGGGCGGCCACGACCAGCATCAGGGCGAAGCCGACCGGCAGGGCGGCGGCGCGCCAGGCATTGGTGATCTCGAGCGCCGGCGTCTGGACGAAGACCTCTTCCGCCGCGAACTCGTAGGCCGGGTGCAGCAGCATCAGCACGAAGGCGAGGCCGGCGGCGAGCGCCACCGCCTCCAGGAAGGCCTGCGTCTTGATGGACGCCATGCTGACGAGCGCCGTCATCCGCATGTGCTCGGCGCGACGGTAGGCCACGACCGAGCCCAACATGGCGAGCCACAAGAACAGGATCGAGGCCAGCTCGTCCGACCAGACGATGGGCGAGTGGAAGACGTAGCGGCTGACGACGCCCGCGAGCAGCACCACGATTTCGGCCACCACCAGGAGGGCGGCGGGAATCTCGATCAGCGGGCCGAGGGCATTGTCGAGCGTGCGCGCCCAGGCGCGCTTGGCGGAGGACGCCGGCAGGGCCGGCGTCTCCGTTGCGATGTCGACGTGCATCTGTCGCCTCCCTCAGGCCAATTTGCCGGAGACGGCCTCGAGGTGATCCCAGGCCGCGTCGCCGTACTTGTTCTTCCAGTCCTTGTAGAATGTCGTGCGGCCGAGCGCATCGCGAAATTTCTGGCGGTCGACCTCGAGGAAGGTGATTCCCTTGGATCCGAGCTCCTGGCGCAGCGAGGCGCTCAGGCGGACGATGTCGGCCCGCTGGTCGTCGGCCGAGCGGTCGAGCTCGCGGGACACGATGGCGCGCAGGTCCTCGGGCAGGCGCTGGACAGCCTTCTTGTTGCCGAGCATCCAGTAGCCGTCCCAGACGTGGCCGGTGAGGCTGCAGCTCTTCTGCACCTCGTAGAGCCGGGTCGTCGCCGTGATGGCGAGCGGGTTCTCCTGGCCCTCGAAGATCTTGGTCTGCAGCGCCGAATACAGCTCGTTGAAGTTGAGCGGGGCGGCACCGGCATCGAGCGCCTTGAACAGCGAGGTCAGCATCGGCGACGGGGGCACGCGGATCTTGAACCCCTTCAGGTCCTCCGGCGTCTTGATCTCCCGGGTCGAGGAGGTGATGTGGCGAAAGCCGTTGTCCCACACCTTCGACACGGTCTGGATCGGCGTCTTGGCGATCTGCTCGCGGACGTAAGCCCCGAGCCCCCCGTCCATCGCCTTCCAGACGTCGTCGTAATCCTTGAACGCGAAGCCGGTATTGGGCAAGGCCGCGGCGGCGACGAAGGTCGAGAGGATCGAGGTCGAGAGATTGAAGAACTCGACGCTGCCGTTGCGGACCTGCGACAGCAGGTCGGTGTCGGAGCCGAGCTGGTTGGCCGGGAACAGCTTGATGTCGAGCCGCCCGTTCGAGGCCTCGCGGATGCGGGCCAGGGCCTCCTGGGCGCGGATGTTGACGGGATGGGTCGGGTCCTGGCCGGTGGCGAGCTTGTACTCGAACTCGGCGGCGCGCACGGGGCGGGTGAAGACCGTGGCGAGGGGGAAGGCGGCGGCGCCGGCGAGCAGCGTGCGGCGGGAGAGAGTGTGGCTCATGGGGTTTCCTTGGGGGTTTCCTCGGGGATGGGGAGGGCCGGTTGGGCCGGCCTCTGGACGTGCGTGATCGGTCTTTCCGCGGCGTCGCCGCAGATTCAGGAAGAACCGCGGGCCCCCCTCCAGGCGATGCCGGGCTTGCCAGAGATCCTTGCCCGGTATCGCTGCAAGGTGTGGGAGAGGGGAGATGCGCTCGAATTACTTGCCGTTCAGCGCCCGATACGAGCCGATCACCTGGCTGTCGTCTTCCGCGCCGGCTCCACGGCCCGAGGCCGCCAGGAAGAGCTGGTGCGCCAGAGCCGCCAGCGGCAAGGCCGCCTTCTCGCTGCGGCCGGCCTCCAGCACGATGCCGAGATCCTTGACGAAGATGTCGACGGCGCTGGTGACCCGCGGGGTCTCCTCCAGCATCCGGGGCCCGCGGTCGCGCAGCATCCAGCTCGACGCCGAGGAGCCCGACACGATTTCCAGCGCCGTCGCGCCGTCGATCCCGACCTTCGCCGCCAGCGACAGGGCCTCCGCCGCCGCCGCGAGGTTGACCCCGCAGAGGAGCTGGTTGACCGCCTTCATGGTGGCGCCCTGGCCGGGCTCGGGCCCGACATGGAACACCTTGTCGCCCATGGCCTCCAGCAGCGGCCGCACCTCGGCGATCACCGCGGCGGGGGCCGCCGCCATGATGGTAAGGGTGCCGGCCTCGGCGCCGACGACCCCGCCGGAGACGGGAGCATCGACGAAGGCCCGGCCGGTCGCGGTCACGCGCTTGGCCAAAGCCGCGACGGCGGCCGGCGGGCAGGTCGCCATCAGGACGACCTCAGCGTCCGGATCCAGGCGTTCCAGGGCGCCCTCGCCGAACAGGATGGCCTCCGCCTGATCGGCATTGACCACCATCAGCACCAGGGCCCCGGCGCCGTCAGCCGCCGCCGCGACCGTGTCGGCGGGTTCGCCGCCGGCGCTCGCGAAGGCACTGCGGCCCTCCGCCCGCACGTCGAAGCCGCGGACGGAGAAGCCGTGGCGCACGAGGTTGCGGGCCATCGGCAGGCCCATCGAGCCCAAGCCCACGAATGCGACGGGAGACGTAGCGCTCACAGCCATTCGCGGATGCTCCGTACCATGGCGTTGGTCGAGATGCCGTAGCGGTCGTGGAGGGTCGGCAAGGCGCCGGCATCCAGGAACTCGTCCGGCAGGCCGACCTGGCGGAAGGCCTTCGGGATCGTGCCGGAGCGCAGGAGCAGCCCCGCCACCGCCTCGCCGAGGCCCCCCACGACCGTGTGGTTCTCGGCCACCACCACCAGGCGCCCGCCCTTGCCGGCCTCGCGCAGGATGGTCTCGGTGTCGAGCGGCTTGATCGTCGGCACGTGCAGCACCGAGACGTCGACCCTGTCCTCGCGGAGCGCGTCCGCCGCCTCGAGGGCCCGCATGGTCATCAGGCCGGTCGAGACGATCAGGACGTCGTTGCCGTCCCGGATGGTCTTCGCCTTGCCGAGCTCGAACGTGTAGCCGTACTCGTCGAGAACGAGCGGGACGTTGCCGCGCAGGAGCCGCATGTAGACCGGCCCCTTGTGGTCGGCGATGGCCGGCACGGCCTGGGCGATCTCGTGCGCGTCGCAAGGGTCGAGGATCGTCATGTTGGGCAGGCCGCGGAAGATCGCGATGTCTTCCGTCGCCTGGTGGCTCGGGCCGTAGCCGGTGGTGAGGCCGGGCAGCGCGCAGACGATCTTGACGTCGAGGTTCTCCTCCGCGATCGCCATGCAGATGAAGTCGTAGGCGCGGCGTGCCGCGAACACCGCGTAGGTGGTGGCGAAGGGCTGGAAGCCTTCCCGCGCCATGCCGGCGGCGGCGCTGATCAGCAGCTGCTCGGCCATGCCCATCTGGTAGAAGCGCTCGGGGTGCTTCTGGGCGAAGATGTGCAGGTCGGTGTACTTGCCGAGATCGGCGGTGAGGCCGACGATCTCCGGGCGCTCCTCGGCGAGCCTGGCCAGCGCGTGGCCGAACGGGGCCGGCGCGGTGCGCTGGTCGGGGCCGGCCAGCGAGGCGATCATCGCCGAGGTGGTCAGGCGTTCACCCGTCTTGGCCTCGGAGAGCCAGGCAGGGCGCGTATACTTCGAGCGTTTCATGCGGGCCTCCCGGCATCCAGGATCTTGATCGCGTCCTGCCATTCCTGCGGCTCCACCCGCAGGAAGTGGTTGCGCTCGCGCGCCTCCAGGAACGGGATGCCCTTCGCCATCGTGGTGTCGCAGATGATGATGCGGGGCTTTGGCTCCGAGCAGGCCTTGGCGGCGTCGAAGGCCCGGACGAGCGCGTCGATGTCGTTGCCGTCGACCCGCTGGACGTGCCAGCCGAACGCCTCGAAGCGCGAGGCCGCCGGCTCGAAGCCGGTGACCTGCGAGGCCGGACCGTCGGCCTGCTGGTTGTTGACGTCGACGATGGCGATCAGGTTGTCGAGCTTCCAGTGGCTCGCCGACCAGGCGCCCTCCCAGATCGAGCCCTCGCCGAGCTCGCCGTCGGAGATGAGGCAGTAGACGAACGACTCCGACTTCTTGCGCTTCAGCCCGAGACAGAAGCCGACCGCCAGCGCGAGGCCGTGGCCGAGCGAGCCGCCGGTGATCTCCATGCCGGGGGTGTAGGCGGCCATGCCGGACATCGGCAGCCGGCTGTCGTCGGCCCCGTAGCTCGCCAGCTCGTCCTCCGGGAGAATCCCGGCTTCGAGGAGCGCGGCGTAGAGCGCGATGGCGTAGTGGCCGATCGAGAGCAGGAAGCGGTCGCGCCCCTCCCATTCCGGATCGTCCGGCCGGTAGCGCATGGCGTGGAAATACGAGACCGCCAGCACGTCGGCGATGCCGAGCGCCTGGGCGATGTAGCCCTGGCCCTGGACCTCGCCCATCAGCAGGGCGTTGCGGCGGATGCGGTAGGCGCGCTCGGCGAGCGAGGGGCTGTTCGGCCGCGGCGGTGAATCGGCATGGGACATGGGTCGCCTCCGGCCTTCAGTGAATGAGCATGCCACCGTTCACGTCGATGACGGCGCCGGTGATGTAGGAGGAGAGGTCGGAGGCCAGGAACAGGCAGGCATTGGCCACGTCGTCGGCGACGCCGAGGCGGCCGAGCGGGATGCCCTTGGCGATCTCGAGCTTCAGTTCGTCGGTGAGCTTGCCGGCGGTGATGTCGGTCTGGATCAGGCCCGGGGTGATGCTGTTGACCCGCACCGTGTCGGGGCCGAGCTCGCGGGCCATCGCCTTGCCGAGGCCCAGCACGCCGCCCTTGGCGGCGCTGTAATGCGGCCCGCCGAAGATGCCGCCGCCGCGCTGCGCCGAGACCGACGACATGCAGACGATCGAGCCCGATTTCTGCTTGCGCATCTGCGGCACCACCGCCTGGCTCATGTAGAGCGTGCCGCGCAGGTTCACGTCGAGCACCGCGTCGTAGTTGCCGGGCTCGATCTCCATGAACTTCAGCGGCTGGGTGATGCCGGCATTGTTGACCAGCGCGTCGATGCGGCCGAACCGCGAGACCACCTCGTCGGCGGCGGCCTGGCAGGCGGCCTTGTCGGTGACGTTGCAGGCGAGGCCGAGATGGCCCTCGCCGATCGCGCGGGCGGCCTCCTCGGCCTGGCCGGCATCGAGATCGAGGATCACCACCTTGGCGCCGTGGCCGGCGAAGAGCTTCGCGGTGGCGCGGCCGATGCCCCGCAACGATGCGGCGCCGGTGATCAGGCACACCTTGTCGGTCAGCAGCATGTCGTCGTCCTCCCTGGCTCGTCGGGCACGAGGGAGTGCATGCCGGCCGGGGCCTCACGCCCCGGTCGCCGCCCGTCCTTGACGGTTCCTCCCTCGTCTCGTTGACCGCAGAGTGCCCGGGGCGAGGGGGCGGGGCAAACGCGGAAATTGCACGGGGAGGTGAATGGGATTCATCCGGGGCCGCTTGCCATCCGTTGCAGCGGGCACTGGCATCCCGTTCGCGACCTCATCCCGAAGTCGCGAACGAGATAAGAAACACCTGTCTTTTTTATGCCAGATCCTCCGGCAACGCGATGCTCATCTCCTGCGCCAGCCACCGCGCGAAGACCCGCAACGGGGCCCGTCGCCGCGTCGTCGCCGGATAGACGAGGTGATGGCCGACGTAAGTGACGTCCTGCGCCAGCCCGCGCAAAGGCGCGACGAGACGGCCGCTGGCGATCTCGCGCTCGGCGAGCAGGGTCGATTCGAGCGCGACCCCGAGCCCGTCGGCGGCGGCCGCGATGGCGAGGAAGCTGCGGTCGAAGCGCACCCCGAGGGGGCGAGGCGCCGGCAGGCCGTTGCGGGCGAACCAGAGCGGCCAGCGCACCTGCTTGTTGTCGCTCTGGATCAGCACCTGATCGAGGAGATCCTCCGGCGTGCGGATGCGGGCCGCCCGCTCGGGGTCGCAGAGCGGCGTCACCGTCTCGGTGCAGAGCGGCACCGTGACCAGGCCCTCGCCTCGGGGCGGGCCGTAGACGAGGTCGGCGTCGAACTCGTCGCTGACGAAGCGGGCATAGTCCATCCCGGCGGCGAGCCGCACCTCGAAGCCCGGATGGGCGGCGAGGAACCGGGCGAGCCGGGGCGTCAGCCACTGCGCCGCGAGGCTCGGCGCGCAGTGCAGGCGCAGGAGCTGCGGGCCCCGCGCCGCCACGAGGTCGAGGCCGCGATGCAGCTCGTCGAAGGCGCGGCTCACATGCTCCAGGAGCGCTTCGCCGGCGGCGGTCGGCACCACGCCCTGGCCCTGGCGCTCGAACAGGGTGACGCCGAGCAACGCCTCCATCTTGCGGATGGCGTGGCTGACGGCGCTGGCGGTCAGGTTCAGCTCCGCCGCCGCATCCTTGAAGGAGCGGCGGCGCGCCGCTGCCTCGAAGGAGCGCACGGCGGAGAGGGGGACGCGCAGGGACATGACCGCACGATGCGGCCCCGGGCGTGACGTTGGCAACCGCCCGGTTCAGCCCTCCCGGTCGGGCAGGACGATGCGGAAACGCGCGCCGGTGCGGGTCTCGTCGAGGCTCAGGGAACCCCCGTTGAGCCGGACCAGCTCGGCCGCGATGGCGAGGCCCAGACCCGTGCCGCCGGAGCGGCCCGCCCCCTGGAACGCCTCGAACAGGTGGGCCCGGGCCCGCTCGGGCAGGCCGGGGCCGTTATCGGCGACGAAGATCGTGACGGTGGTGCCGACCCGCTCCGCCTCGATCGTCACGAGAGGGGCGCCCTCGCTCGCGCCGGCAAGCCCGATCGCCTGGACGGCGTTGCGCACCAGGTTGACCAGCACCCGCGACAGCTGGTCGGGATCGGCATCGACGCTCAAGCCCTCGGGCGTGCGGTCCTCGATCGTGACGGCGGCCCCGGGCGCCAGACCGGCGAGGTCGAGGGCGTCACGCAGGACCGGCCGCAGCGGGGTCAGACGGCGCTCCGGGGGACGTTCGGCGGCGCGGCCATAGGCCAGGGTGGCCTCGCAGTAGCGGATCGCCCGGCCGAGCGTCGCGACGAGGCGCGGCGCCACCCGCTGCACCCCCGGATCGGCGACGTGCTCGAGCCTGTCGACGAGGAGCTGCGCGGTGGTGAGCAGGTTTCGCAGCTCGTGGTTGATCTTGCTCACCGAGAGGCCGAGATCGGCCAGACGCCGCTTCTGGCGCAGCTCGTCCGAGAGGATGGTCTCCATGCGGGCGAGCGCCGTCTCGGCGGCACCGATCTCGTCGCTGCGCCAGGACGGAGAGATCCGCCGCGACAGGTCCTCCGGGTCCTCCGCGAAGGTCGCGATGTTGCGCGCCAGCCGCCGCACCGGCCTGACGATCGAGAGCTGCAGCACCAGGAAGACGAGGCCGGCGGTGATGCCGGAGATCGCCAGCGAGGCGAGCAGGATCCTCCCCGAGAAGGCGATCATCGCCCGCCGCAAGGGGGCGGGATCGAGGACCAGCTCGACGAAATCGACCCCGTCCATGCCGTGGCCGACCACCCGCAGCGGCAGGGGATCGGCCCGGGTCAGGGTGCGCCAGGCGCCGCCGATGCTCTCGATCCAGCCGGCCTCGCGCAGGTCGACGGTCTCGCCCACCTCCGGCGGCATCGGCGTGAGATTGAGGAGGCGCCGCGCCCCCCCGGCCTTGAGGGCGATGGCCCGGGCGCCCACCCCCATCAGCAGCCGCTTCGCGAGGTCGTCGGAGACCCGTTGCTGGGGCGCGGCATCGAGCACCAGGGCGGCGACCTGCGCGGCGGCGACCCGGTCGGAGAGCCAGGAGCGCCGGTAGCTCGCGATGCTGGGGACGTAGATCAGCACCTCGGCGATGAGGACGAACACCACCGTGAGCAGCAGCAGGCGACCGGACAGCCCGACCCGGCCGGCGAGACGCCGGAGGCCACCCTGGCTCGCCGCGTCATCGGCCCAATGCACGGTTCTCCACGTCCTCGCTTGCCCGACGATGCTAGGACACCCCGGTCGACGGAACACTAACACGCCCGTCGGCTTCGGCCCCTCTCCCGCAGTGAGAGGGTGGGAAGCTATTCTCGGATCGGAAAAAATCCAGACGCCGGCTAGAGAATTGCGCGTGACCGTGTCACGTCGGGGTGGGGTTCAGCCGGGATTGCCGCGCCAGCGCCGCCAGGCGACCGGCAGCAGTGCCAGGGCGCCGAGGCCGAGCAGGGTGGCGATGAGCTGCGGCGTGACGACGGCCCGGAGCGACAGGGCGGCGTCGCAGGCGATGCCGCCGGCCACGACGCAGGCCTCCTTCGCCGCCTGGTGGGCCGCCACGACAGTCTCCACGCCCGCACCCGCCGAGGCGTAGATGAAGGCGCCGGGGCTGATGCCGATGAGGGTGGCGAGCGCGAAGGTCCGCAGCCGCACGCCGAAGATCGCCGGGGCGAGGTTGGTCATCCAGAACGGGAAGACCGGCAGGAGCCGCAGCACCATCACGTAGGAGAAGGCGTCGCGGCGGAAGCCTTCGGCGAGGCGGCCGAGCCGCGAGCCGGCGCGGCGCAGCAGCACCTCGCCCGCCGCCGTGCGGCCGACCGAGAACACCACGACGGCGCCGGTGGTCGCGGCGGAGATCGACACCAGCGCGCCGGCGACCGGGCCGAACAGGAAGCCGCACAGGGTCGTCATCACCACCGAGACCGGCAGCGAGACGATCACCGTGCCGACATAGGCGAGGTAGGCGCAGGCATAGGCACGCCAGAACCCCTCCGCGACCCAGGCCTTGGCATAGGCCCGGGAGGCGAGGAGCTGGTCGAGGCTGAACCAGCGGGTGATGCCGCCGACGAGGAGGCCGACGGACAGGGCCACCAGGGCGACGAGCGGCAGCACCCGCAGCCAGCCGCGCCAGGCCGGGGCCGCCACGGCCTCCGGGCCGTCGTCCCCCGGCGACGGGGCCTGCTTCTCGGAAAGGGGGGGCTCCTCAGGCAGGGGAGGCTCTTCAGGCTGGGAAGGCTCTTCAGGCTGGGAAGGCTCTTGGGGCCGGGTCAGCGCGCTCACCCGGGCTTCTGCATGCGCAGGATCTTGAAGAACCCGCCCGGGAAGGTTGGGCGCACGCCGATGAAGGTCACGCCGCGGCTCTTCGCCCAGGCCTCGATCCGGGCAGCCTTGAAGGCCGAGCTCCAGCCGATCTTCTCGCAGAGCGGCGCGACGATCTCCTCGACCTTGGCCACGGTGCCGCGGTCCTGGCCGAAATGGTTGGCGAGCACGATCATGCCGCCGGGCCGCACCACCCGCAGGAACTCGTCGAGGGCGCCTTCGGGGTCCGGCACCAGGGTGATGAGGAACTGCGCCACCACCGCGTCGAAGCTCGCATCGGCGTAGCCGAGGCGGCAGACATCCATGACCTGGAGGCCCTTGACGTGGGTGAGCCTGCGCCGGGCCACCTTGCGGTTGGCCCGCCGGAGCATGTCCTCCGACAGGTCGACGCCGTAGACCTCGGCATCCTTCGGGTAATAGCCCAGGGACAGGCCGGTGCCGACGCCGGCCTCCAGGATCCGCCGCCCGCCGACGAGAGCCGCCTCGACCGCGTCCCGGGCCGCCGGCTCGGTGAGCTTGTCGTAGACCACGTCGTAGACCGGCGCCCAGCGCGCGTAGGCCTTGCGCATCAAGGCGGTGGTGGGCCCCGCCTCTCGCGGCTCGCTCAGCATGTCCGTATCGTCTCCGAGTTCGATCGTCTCGCGGGCGTCAACGCGCGAGTGTGTGATACGATTTCCGGAAGAAATCTTCGGAAAATCGCATCGGCCGGGGGCGCGTCAGGCCGCCGCCAGGCTTGCGGCCTCGACCCGCCGGATGGTGCCGCCGCCCAGCACCCGCGCACGGGGCCCGTCATCGGCATAGATGACGCAGGCCTGGCCCGGCGACACCCCGTCCTCGGGGGTCGCGAGGGTGATCTCGGCCGTGTCCGTGTCCGGGTTCCAGGTGAGGGTGGCGGGGCGGGGCTCGCGGGTCGAGCGCACCCGCACCGCGACGCCCAGGTCGCGGGCCGCCGCGAGGGGGGCGTCGCCGAGCCAGTTCGGGTCGGCCAGCCGGATCACCGAGGTGGCGAGCGCCTCGCGCGGGCCGACCACGACCCGGGCCTCGCCGGGCTCCAGGCGCACGACGTAGAGCGGCTCGCCCGCCGCCACGTTGAGGCCGCGGCGCTGGCCGACCGTGAAGCCGATGATGCCGTCGTGACGGCCGAGGCGCCGGCCGTCGAGATGGACGATCTCGCCCGGGCGCACCGCGTCGGGGCGCAGGCGGGCGATCACGTCCTGGTAGCGCCCCTGCGGCACGAAGCAGATGTCCTGGCTGTCGGGCTTGTCGGCGACCGAGAGGCCGAAGGCCTTGGCGAGCGCCCGCGTCTCGTCCTTGGGCCGCTCGCCGAGGGGAAAGCGCAGGAGGTCGAGCTGCTCAGCCGTGGTCGCGTACAGGAAGTAGCTCTGGTCCCGGGCCGGGTCGAGGGCGCGGTGGAGCGCCCGGCCACCGCCGGGCAGCGCCCGGCTCGCGACGTAGTGGCCCGTCGCCAGCACGTCGGCGCCGAGGTCCTGGGCGGTGGTGAGCAGGTCGCGGAACTTGATCGAGCGGTTGCACTCGACGCAGGGGATCGGCGTCTCGCCCTGGAGGTAGCTGTCGGCGAAGCGGTCGATCACCGCCTCGCGGAAGCGGTCCTCGTAGTCGAGGACGTAGTGCGGGATGCCGATGGCTTCGGCGGCGCGGCGGGCGTCGTGGATGTCCTGGCCGGCGCAGCAGGCGCCGCGGCGATGGGTGGCCGCGCCGTGGTCGTAGAGCTGCAGCGTGATCCCGACCACGTCGTAGCCCTCGCGCTTCAGGAGCGCGGCGACGACGGAGGAATCGACGCCCCCGGACATCGCCACGACGACGCGGGTGTCCTCCGGGGCCTTGTGCAGATCGAGCGAGTTCATGACCGTGCGAGGGGTTTATTGGGCGGCTCCCGGAGGCAGAGTCCGGCGCCGCTCGCGGAGTCTATAGCGATCCGACCGGCGTTCTGCCAGGGCGGGAGGCGCTGCGGCCCGCAGGGAAGTTCTTGCCGGGGGCCCGGCAGATTCCGACCGGGGCACGGCCGCGGGCCGGTCGGCGCGCAAAAATCATCATGCCGGATCAATCACTTGCGCCGCCGGATGGACTGGCAGGCGGCTTGCTCTGCCGGGACCCAGGAGGTCGCCGATGCAGATCAGCGGAGCGGGTGAGGGAGGACGGATGGCGGGCCGCGAGCCGGCCCGGCCGGCGCGCGCCGCCGCGCACGAGCCGTTTCGCCCGGCCGACCGGGCCTCCGCGCGGGCCGCCGGCACGCCCCACCGGGCTCAGGCGAAGGCGAAGGCCGACGCGCCGGCGGGCGCGCCGACCGGGGCGGAGCGCGCCGACGCCGCGTCCGAGGCCCGTTCCCGCCAGGAGCGGGCCGGCGACGAGGTCGCCGACCGCCGCAGGGACGTGACCGTCGGCGACAGGGCCACCGAGGACAGGGCCACCGAGGACAGGGCCGCCCGGGCATCGGCCGCCAGAAACTCGGATCGCTGGTATTCGACGACCGGGAGCGCGACGGCCAGGAACTCTGCCGCCGACGAGGCGGTCCGGGATTCGGCCGAGGCGAAAGCCGCTGCGAAGCCGGGCGCCGCGGGCGGCACGCAGGGTCCGGCGACGCCGCCCGCCGCGGCGCAGGCCGAAGCGGTCCGGGCCGGCGCCGCCGCATCCGGCGAGACCGCGGAGGCCGCTCCCGGCGACGCGACGGACGCCGAGGAGGCGGCGGACGCTCCGGGCGCGCCTCCCGTGCTGATCCCGGCGCTCCTCGCCGCACCTGTCCCGACCCCGACGGCCGCTCCCCCCGGCGCAGCCTCCGCGCCCGGCGCGGCACCGGCCGATCCGGGTGCCGCCGCCCCTGCGGTCCAGGCGGCGGCGAGCGCCGATCCGCAGATTGCCGCGCTCCTGGCCGAGGCCGCGCCCCGGGCGGACGGGCGCAAGGACCAGCCGCAGGAGGGCGGCCCGACGCCCGCGCCCGACGGCCTCGCGATCCCAGATCCCTCGGCCCCCGCACCGCAGGTGAGGAGCGCCGACGGCCCGGCCGCCTCGGCGGCGGCGACCGAGACCCGTCCGGCGGTCTCGGTGCAGGCCCCCTTGAGCGCGGTGCCGATCGCCATCGGGATGCGGGCGCTCGCCGGCAGCAACCGCTTCGAGATCCGGCTCGATCCCTATGAGCTCGGCCGCATCGACGTCAGCCTCGACATCGACCGTCAGCACGGCGCCGTGAAGGCGCACCTCGTGGTGGAGCGGCCCGAGACCCTGGCCCTGCTCCAGCGCGATGCCGGGAGCCTGCAGCAGGCGCTGGCCCAGGCCGGGCTCGCTCCCGGCGAAGCCGGGCTGACCTTCTCGCTGCGCGACGGCGGCGGCCAGAACGCGCCGCAGCGCGACCAGGCCGGCCGGCCGCGGGAGCCTGACCGGGCCGTGTCCGGCCCGGCCGAGGCCGACGCGCAGGCGGCCCTGACGCCCCTGCGCAACCTCGGCCAGCGCCTCGGCCTCGACCTGCGAATCTAGAGACGATCCCCGATGACGAGCGAACCCGCGAGATCCCGATGACCGCCGGCATCAGCAGCCTGACCAACCTCTCCAGCCCGACCGCCGGCAAGACCGGAAGCGACGCCAGCACGATCGCCGGGAACTTCAACCAGTTCCTGACCCTGCTGACGACGCAGCTGCAGAACCAGAACCCGCTCGATCCCCTCGACACCAACCAGTTCACCCAGCAGCTGGTGCAGTTCGCCTCGGTCGAGCAGCAGCTCAAGACCAACGACCAGCTCGGCAGCCTGATCACCGCCAGCAAGGCGTCCGCCGCGGCGACCGCCTCCGGCCTGATCGGCAAGACCGTGACGGCGGACGGCGCCACGACCTCGCTCGCCGAGGGCGCTGCGACCTGGACGCTCAACCCGGCGCGGGCCGCCGCCAAGGCCGTCCTGTCCATCACGGATGCCAAGGGCAACGTGTTGGCCACCCAGACCAAAGCGCTGCCCGCCGGCAGACAGAGCTTCACCTGGGACGGCCGCAGCTCCACCGGGCAGCTCGCCGCGGACGGCAAGTACACCCTGAAGGTGCAGGCCCTCGACGCCACGGGCGCGAGCGTCAGCGTCGACACCAAGATCAGCGGGGCGATCTCCAGCGTGGACGTCACCGGCGCCGAACCGGTCCTGACCATCGGCGACCGCACCGTGGCCCTCAGCAGCGTCGAGGCGATCGGTGGCACCGGCAGCAACTGATTCGGTGGATTGCTGTGGATTACGAATCACATGCGAGGGAAATGATTCAAGCAATCTTAAGCGCGGGTGCCTAGCGTCGGTCTCGACAGGTCAGTCGAGTGTAGAGCGTATCATGACCGAACCGCATCGCCCGAGGGTGAAGTACGTCATCGGGCCAGACGGAAGTCCGCTGACCATCGCGGACCTTCCTCCGACCGATACCCGCCGATGGGTGATCCGGCGCAAGGCCGAGGTGGTGGCCGCCGTGCGCGGCGGGCTCCTGAGTCTCGAAGAGGCGTGCCAGCGTTACACGCTGACCACCGAGGAATTCCTGAGCTGGCAGTACTCGATCGAGCAGCACGGCCTCGCCGGCCTGCGCACGACGCGGATCCAGCACTACCGGCAATAGCCGCGCCCCGGATCCCGGCGTCGCGGCCCGGGACGCCGTCAGGCCTCGTTCAGGCCGGCGGCGTCCCGGGCCTGCGCGCATCGGATCGCGCGGCGTTAACCAAGTCATAACCACGACCCGGCAAATTTTGCCCTGGGGCCGCTGTGGCCCCGCTTGGCGGGTGCGTGACGTCGTGAAGCCGGTTCTCGATCTGGTGGCGAAGCTGGGGCCCGCGCGGCTCGCCGCGATGGGTGCGGTGACCCTCGCGCTCATCGGCTTCTTCGCCTTCGTCATCCTGCGGGTCTCGCGCCCCGACATGGGCGTGCTCTACACCGACCTCTCGGTGCAGGATGCCAGCGCCGTGGTGCGCGACCTCGAGACGCGGGGCATCCGCTACGAGAC
Organism: Methylobacterium tarhaniae; assembly: GCF_001043955.1. Taxonomy (GTDB): domain Bacteria; phylum Pseudomonadota; class Alphaproteobacteria; order Rhizobiales; family Beijerinckiaceae; genus Methylobacterium; species Methylobacterium tarhaniae. Next base: position 17,356 of record NZ_LABZ01000208.1, read on the forward strand.
CAAGGGCGATACCGGCCAGACCGTGCTGGCGCCCCGGGCCGATCTCGCCCGCCTGCGCATGGACCTCGCCGCGAAGGGCCTGCCGAGCGCCGGCGGCGTCGGCTACGAGATCTTCGACAAGGGCGACGCCTTCTCGTCGACGAGCTTCGTCCAGAACGTCAATCACCTGCGGGCGCTGGAAGGCGAGCTCGCCCGCTCGATCCGGGCGATCGGCCGGGTGCAGGCGGCCCGCGTCCATCTCGTCCTGCCCGAGAAGCGGCTGTTTTCCCGCGACCGCGAGGCGCCGAGCGCCGCGATCGTGGTGCGGCTCGCCGGCGATCTCGATCCGGGCCAGGTCCGGGCGGTGCGTCACCTCGTCGCCTCGGCGGTCGAGGGCCTGAAGCCCGAGCGCATCTCGATCGTCGACGAGCGCGGGCGGCTCCTGGCCGACGGCGCCCGCGGGGCGGAGGACCAGGCCGGGATCGGCCTCGACGAGCGCCAGGCCGGCATGGAGCGGCGCCTGCGCAACCAGGTCGAGGAGATCGTCGCCGGCATCGTCGGCTCGGGCCGCGCCCGGGTCCAGGTCACGGCCGAGCTCGATGCCAACCGGGTCGAGAGCCGCTCGGAGACCTTCGATCCCGAGAGCCGCGTGGTGCGCTCGACCCAGACCCGCAGTGAGAACTCGCAGTCGCAGAGCAACGAGAACGGCGTCAGCGTCGGCAACGAATTGCCCGGCGCCAACCAGGGCCAGCAGAACCAGGGTCCCCGGGAAGCCTCGAACAAGAACGAGGAGACCACGAACTACGAGATCTCCCGGGTCACCCGCACCGAGGTGAACGAGGGCGGCCGGGTCAAGCGCCTGTCGGTGGCGGTGCTGATCGACGGCACCTACGCGGCCGGGCCGGACGGCAAGCCGGCCTACGCGCCGCGCCCGGCGCCCGAGCTGGAGCGGATCACCGCGCTGGTGCGCACCGCCGTCGGCTACGACAAGGCCCGGGGCGACCAGGTCGAGGTGGTGAACCTGCGCTTCGCCGACACCCCCGCGGTGCCGGAGCTCCAGGAGCAGGGCTTCCTCGCCTCGATCCTGCAGCCGAGCAAGGAGGACGTGCTGCGCATCGCCGAGATGACGGTGCTGTTCTTCCTCGGCCTCGTGGTGCTGATGACCGTGGTGCGCCCGCTGGTGCAGAAGGTCGTCGCCTCGGAGGCGCCGGCCCTGACCCTGGGCCAGGTCAGGGTCCTGACCGATTCCAACGGCGTGCTGATGACGGTCGAGGGCGCGGCGGGGGCGGGGACGGGGGGCT
>NZ_LABZ01000209.1 GCF_001043955.1 Methylobacterium tarhaniae
ACCTCGCGGTGGCGGCCGACGTGTTCATCTACCTGCGCGAGATCGGCCCGGTTCTGCGGGAGGCCGCCCGGGTGCTCGTGCCCGGCGGGCTGTTCGCCCTCACCGTGCAGGCGCATCCCGGCGAGCGCGGCGCCGTGCTCGGCGCCGACGGGCGCTACGCCCACGGCGTCGCGAGCCTGCGGGAGGATGCCGGCGCCGCGGGGCTTGCGGTGGCCCTGCTGGAGCCGGCGGAGATCCGGCGGCAGAACGGGGTGGGGGTGCCGGGCTGGCTGGCGGTGCTGGCGCGGTGACGGCGATGCCCGGGCGCGGCCTGATCGGGCCGGTCGGCTCTCAGCGCCGGCGGCCCTCCCCCGACGCCTCCGACATCAGGCGGCCGAGGCCGCGCTGGTCGAGGCGGGCCGGCGCGGCCTCGGCCTTGCGGGGTTGGATCGTGCCGGTGGTGGCCGGGTCGATCGCGGCGGCGAGGGCCGGGCCCGGCGCCCGGTCCTTCTCGCGCAGGGCGACCCAGTTCGCGGCCGTGGTCAGCGCGGCGATCGCGATGATGACTTTGATTCCGCCGGTGAGAAGGCGCCACATGACTGGTCGGGACCCACGATCTCGGCGAGCCGTCGATCGACCCGCGCCGCCCATCCTGGGCCACACTGCTTAATGGGTCGCCCCTGCGCGCCGGGGCCGGCCCGTCCCACAACGGGAGCCGGCGGTTAGGTCCTGCGGCGGATCTTAGGCGCTTGGTGGAATCCGGGCGCCGGGGGGAATCTGGTGGGCCATGCGCCAGGGTCGCGGTTCCTGTTCCCCGAACCCGTGACGCTCCTGCGACTGCTCGGCCCACTGAGCCTCACAGGAATGGGTTGCAGAGAACTGGTCCGCCCCACCCCGTCATCGCCGACCTCTTTGCCGCACAGCCCGGATGGGTTCCGGACGCCTCCGGGCGCGCCGGCATCGAGGACGGCCCGTGTAAGCCAGACCGGGCCCGGGGAGCAACCGGAATGCGGCCTGGATGCTTGCGTCTAAACGCGCCGGCCGGGGGAGCTTGACCGCCGCCGAGAAGAAACCCGGCGGGCACGGGCCCGCCGGGTCGAATCACGCGATCACCCCGACGGGGTGGGTCAGCGCAGCGAGCCGCAGAAGCGCTGGATGCGGCTGCAGGCCTCTTCCAGGAGCTGGTTCGAGGTCGCGTAGGAGATGCGCAGGTTCGGGCCGAGGCCGAAGGCCGAGCCGTGCACCGAGGCGACGCCCTCGGCTTCGAGCAGGCCGAGCACGAAATCCTCGTCGGTCTCGATCACCTTGCCCTCCGGCGTGCGCTTGCCGATCAGCTCGGCGCAGGACGGATAGACGTAGAACGCGCCTTCCGGCGTCGGGCAGCGCAGGCCGTTGGTCTGGTTCAGCATCGACACGACGAGGTCGCGCCGGGTCTGGAACGCGGCGCGGAACTGCGCCAGGTGGTCCTGCGGGCCTTCGAGGGCCGCCACGGCCGCCCATTGCGAGATCGTCGCCGCGCCCGAGGTCTGCTGGCCCTGGACGAAGTCCATCGCCTTGATCAGATGCTCGGGGCCGGCGGCGTAGCCGATGCGCCAGCCGGTCATGGCGTAGGATTTCGAGACGCCGTTCATGGTCAGCGTCCGGTCGTAGAGCGCGGGCTCGACCTGGGCCGGGGTCACGAAGGTGAAGTCGCCGTAGACCAGGTGCTCGTACATGTCGTCGGTGAGCACCCAGACGTGGGGGTGGCGCACCAGCACGTCGGTCAGGGCCTTCATCTCGGCGTGGCTGTAGGCGGCGCCGGACGGGTTCGAGGGCGAGTTGAGGATCACCCACTTGGTCTTCGGGGTGATGGCGCGCTCGAGCTCCTCGGCCTGGAGCTTGAAGTTCGTCTCCATCGTGGTGTCGGCGAAGACCGGGGTGCCGCCGCACAGGCCGACCATCTCCGGGTAGGACACCCAGTAGGGCCGCGGGATCACCACCTCGTCGCCGGGGTTCAGGGTGGCGAGCAGCGCGTTGTAGATCACCTGCTTGCCGCCGGTGCCGACGATGGTCTGGCTCGGCTTGTAGTCGAGGCCGTTCTCGCGCTTGAACTTCTTGGCGATCGCCTCGCGCAGCGGCACGATGCCGGAGACCGGCGGATACTTCGTCTCGCCCCGGCGGATCGCCTCGATGGCGGCCTGCTTGATGTGCTCGGGCGTGTCGAAATCCGGCTCGCCGACCGACAGGCTGATGACGTCGCGCCCCTGGGCTTTCAGGTCCCGCGCCTTCTGGGTCATCACGATGGTGGCGGAGGGTTTCACGCGCGAGAGGGCGTCGGCCAGAAAGCCCATGATGTCGACTCCAGAAACCTTTGAAAAATGCCCGGTCGGGCCGGGTTCGGGCCGTGCGGGTCTTCGAGCGGGCGGGACCCTAGTCCCGTGCGTCATCGCGGGCAAGCGGCACGATGCCTGAAGAAGAGGCTGTCCGGTCTCGCGAAATCGGTAGGTCCGGCGATGGTTCTGGACACCCGCGCGAGTGCTGTGAGACCGTGTCGGACCGGCGCGGAGGCCCGGGCGGTCTCGGGAACGGCGGCGATGGGCGAGGCGGAGCGCGTGGACCGGGTGAGCGCGGCGATCGGCCTGGCGGTCGACCACGCCGCCTGCGATCCCGCGGCCTGGGACGCGGTGATGGCCGAGATCGGCCGTCTCCTGCCCGGCGTGCTGCCGGTGCTCCAGGTCGTCGATGCGGCCGCCGGGACGGGCCTGCCCCTGGTCCATTGGGGCTGGGACCCCGCCCATGTCCAGGCCTACGAGGCGCATTACGGCGCCGTGAATCCGTGGATCTCCGTGGTCCTGTCGACGCCCGAAATGGTGCCGATGCATTCGGAGGAGCGGATGCCGGTCTCGGCCCTGCACCACACCGAGTTCTACAATGACTGGCTGTCGCGCCTCGGCGGCCAGACGGCGTCGAGCGGGATCAAGCTCATCGACGCCCACGGCCGCCTGGCGGTGCTGAACCTGCAGCACGACCTCGCCCGGGCGAGCCGCGACCACGGGCGGCTCGCCGCGATCATGCAGCGGATCGGACCGCGGATGCGGCGGGCGATCGAGACCAACCGGGCCTGCTTTCCGCCGAGGGCCGCCTTCGCGGCCGGGGAGACGCTGCTGGAGCGGGTGGCCGACCCGGCTCTCGTGGTGACGCGGGACCTGCGCCTCGTCGAGGCGAGCCGCGCCGGCCAGGCCCTCATCGCCGGCGGCGAGGTGCTGCGGGTCGGCGCCTTCGACAGGATCCAGGTCCGGGATCCGGGCCTCGCCGAGGCGATCGCCCGCGAGGTCGCCCTGGCCTGCGGCGACGTCCCCGGGCCCGGGATCGCGCCCGGCCCGGTGCGGATCGGCCCGGAGACCCGGCAGGCCCCGGAGGCTTGGCAGGTCCAAGAGGCTTGGCAGGTCCCGGAGGCTTGGCAGGTCCAGGAGGCTTGGCAGGTCCCGAAGACTTGGCAGGTCACGGCGATCGGCCTGCGCCAGGACCTGCGCGGCATCCTCGGGATGGCGCGGCTGCTGGTGCCGGACCAGCTCGTCCTGCTGGTGCTGCGCCGGAGGACCGCCAGGGGCGGCGGCGGGCAGGAGCGCCTGGCGCAGCACGGCCTCTCCCCGGCGGAGGCCCGGCTCGCCCTCCTGATGGACGGGTCGCGCTCCCTGGTGCAGGCCGCCGGGAGCCTCGGCATCCGCTACGAGACCGCCCGCTCGCAGCTGCGCCAAGTCTTCGCCAAGCTCGGGGTGTCGCGACAATCCGAGCTCGCCGTGTTCATCCTCCGGCTCAAGCAGCGCGCCTGAACCGGAGGCGCGCGGAGGCTCAGCCCGGGATCACGTCCACGATCTCGTAGGTGTCCGGATCGATGATCACGATGTCGTCCTGCACCAGCACGTAGCGGAAGCCGCGATAGGCCGGGACCAGGGTGAGGATCGCCGGCGGCAGGGCGTGCAGCGTCACCGAGCGCGGCACCGCCGTGCCGACATTGAGGCTGAAATTGACGTTCGTCACCGGGCGCACGCCGGAGCGCACGATGGTCTGGCGGAACTCGGTGCGCTGGCTGGTATCGAGACGGGAGACGGCGCCCCGGGCCTCGGACCGGCCGCCGCCGCGCTCGCCGCGTTCGGCTCCGCGCTCGCCGCGCTCGCCACGGTCCGTGCCCCGGTCACCGCGTTCGGTGCCGCGCTCACCACCACGCTCGCCGCGCTCGGCTCCGCGCTCCCCGCGGTCGCCACGCTCGCCGCCTTGCTCGGCCCCGCGCCCGCCGGCGCCCGGCTGGGTGCCCTCGCCGCCGGCCCGGCCC
>NZ_LABZ01000021.1 GCF_001043955.1 Methylobacterium tarhaniae
GCCCCACTTCGCGGCCCCCGCCACCACCCCGCCCCCTGGCGGCCTGCATATCCGTTGGCCCGACCTGCCGAGCCTCGCCATCGAGGCGCGGGCGCTCCGGAAGCTCGAGGCGATCCGCGCCTTCGCCCGGGCCAACCCCCTCGACCGGCTGGTCGTGGCGCCGGAACGCCCGCGCCTCCTCGTCGTCACGGTCGGCAAGGCCCATGGCGACGCGATGGAAGCGTTTCGGCTCCTCGGCCACGATCCGGACTCGCTCGGCCGGGCCGGTGTCGCGGTGCTGAAGGTCGGCCTCGTCCATCCCCTCGACGTCGCGGGAATCTCGGGTGCCGCGGCCGGCGTCGAGACCGTGCTGGTGATCGAGGAGAAGGCGCCGCTCGTCGAACGCCAGCTGCGCGACGGGCTCTACGACCTGCCCGCTCGACAGCGTCCCCGCATCCTCGGCAAGCGCGACGGGACGGGCGCCCCCCTCGTCTCCGAGGTCGAGGAGCTGCGCCCCTCGCGCCTCACCGGGATCCTGGCGGAGACGTTGCGCGCCCTCGGCCTCACGGTCCGGGAGCCGGACGCGCTTGACCGCGCCCTTGGCCCTGCACCCGCCACCGGCCCCGGGCCGCTTCCGGTGCGCACGCCGTATTTCTGCTCGGGCTGCCCGCACAACACCTCGACCCGGGTGCCGCAGGGCTCGCAGGGCCGGGCCGGCATCGGCTGCCACTTCATGGCGAACTGGATGGACCGCGACACCACCGGCATCGTGCCGATGGGAGCGGAGGGCGTCGACTGGACGGGCCAGGCGCCGTTCACCCGCCAGACCCACGTGTTCCAGAATCTCGGCGATGGGACCTACTTCCATTCCGGCCACGCGGCGATCCGGCAGGCGGTCGCGAGCGGCGCCAACATCACCTACAAGATCCTCTACAACGACGCGGTCGCGATGACCGGCGGCCAGCCGGTCGACGGCGTGCTCACCGTGCCGCAGATCACCCGCCTGGTGACGGCCGAGGGCGCGCGCCGCGTCGTGGTGGTGTCCGACGATCCCGGCCGGGTGGCGAAGGCCGCCGCCCGCGACCCGCTCGGCCCCGGCGTCACCGTGCATCACCGCGACGACCTCGATGCCGTGCAGCGGGACTTGCGGGAGGTGCAGGGCGTGACCGTGCTGGTCTACGACCAGACCTGCGCCACCGAGGCGCGCCGGCGGCGCAAGCGCGGCCTGAGCGCCCCGCCGGCGCGGCGCGCGGTCATCAACCCGCTGGTCTGCGAGGGGTGCGGCGATTGCCAGCGGAAATCGAACTGCCTCTCGGTCGTGCCGGTCGAGACCGAGTTCGGCCGCAAGCGCGCGATCGACCAGACCGGCTGCAACAGCGACCTTTCCTGTCTCAAGGGCTTCTGCCCGTCCTTCGTCACGCTGGACGGCGCGACGCCGCGGCGCCGGCCCGGGGTCGCGGTCGATCCCGAGACCGTCGCGGCCAGGGCCGCGTCCCTGCCCGAGCCCGGCACCGCCCTGGGGCCGGAGCCCTACGAGATCCTGGTCGCCGGCGTCGGCGGCACCGGCGTGGTGACGGTCGGCGCCCTCATCACCATGGCGGCGCACCTCGAAGGGCGCGGCGCCAGCGTGCTCGACTTCATGGGCTTCGCCCAGAAGGGCGGGCAGGTGCTCTCCTTCGTGCGCCTCGCCGCCGATCCGAGCGCGCTCCATCAGGTGCGGATCGACCGCGGCCGGGCCGACGCGGTCCTGGCCTGCGACCTTGTGGTGGCGGCGAGCCCCGATGCCGCCGCGGTGATCGATCCCGCCCGCACCCGCATCGTCGCCAACACCCACGAGATCCCGACCGGCGCGACCCTGCGCGACCCGAACGCCCGCATCGATACCGGGATGCTGGAAAGCCTGCTCTCCCGCCGCGTCCGCGCGGGCGCCCTGCGCAGCCTCGACGCGCAGGCGATGGCCGGGCGCCTGATCGGCGATGCGCAAGCCGCCAACGTGCTGCTCCTGGGCTTTGCTTGGCAAAGCGGGCTGGTGCCGGTCTCCCGCGAGGCCCTGGATCAGGCCGTGGCGCTGAACGGCGTGGCGGTGGCGGGCAACCGCCTGGCGCTCGCCTGGGGCCGGCTGCTCGCCGCCGACCCGGCCTTCGTGGAGGCGCATCTCGCACCGGCGGTCGAGCCGGCGCAGGATCTCGACGCCGTGGTCGCGCGGCGCGCCGAGTACCTCACGGCCTACCAGGACGAGGCCTACGCCGCGCGCTACCGCGCCAGGGTGGCGGCGGTGCGGGAGCGGGGTGGCGACGCGCTCGCCGACGTGGTCGCCCGCTCGCTGTTCAAGCTGATGGCGATCAAGGACGAGTACGAGGTGGCGCGGCTCCAGTCCGATCCGGCCTTCCTGGCCCGCCTCGCCGAGGAGTTCGACGGGGCGGCTCGGCCGACCTTCCATCTCGCTCCCCCCTTCCTCGCACGGCCTCGTCGAGGCGAATCAGAACCGCGCAAGATCGCGTTCGGGCCCTGGCTGCTGCCGGTCCTGCGCGGGCTCGCCGCCCTGAAGATCCTGCGCGGCCGGCGCCTCGACCCGCTGCGGCTGATCGCCGAGCGGCGGGAGGAGCGCGCGGTGCTGGCCGCCTACGAGACCCAGATCGACGCCGCCCTCGCCCTGGCCGGCCGGGCGGATCCGGCCGCCTTGCGCGACCTCCTCGCCGCACCCGAGGAGATCCGCGGCTTCGGCCCGGTCAAGGCGCGGGCGATCGCGGCCTGGCGCACCCGCAGCGCGGCTTTGCTGGCCACCGCTCAAGCCGGACACGCCGCGAGCAACGACGCGGGATCTCCCCTGTCGCGGGCGGGATAGCCCGGCCGCCCGCCTGCGTCGGCGGACCGGATTGCGGCGGGACGGAGCCTCGCGTAGGCGGTGATGCAGCTCCTTGCCACCGCCACAGGTTGCCCCGCCATGCGCCGCCGCACCCGCTCCTTCGTCGGGGCGATCGTGATGATCGCCTTCGTGTTGATCTATGCGCCCCTCGCCATGGCGCTCGCCGACAGCCGCATCGCCCAGACGCCGCCGCTGGTGCAGTCGGTGCTCTACGCGATCCTGGGGATCGCCTGGATCTTCCCGTTGATGCCGCTGATCCGCTGGATGGAGCGGCCGGACCGCGATCCGGCCTGACGCCGGCACGATGGACCAAACGGTGCAGGAGCCGGGATTTCGCCAAAAAGGGCTGCCAGACCCTCGGGGCCGCGGTCCCAGGCCCGCCGCTTTCCGTTCGCGCTCTTCCTTCAAGCGCTCTTCCTTCAAGCGCTCTTGCCGCTTCGTGCGCTCTTGCCGCTTCGTGCCTCCCCTTTCCCCCGCAAGGTAGCCCCCGGCCCATGCGCCACGCGCTCGCGCTCTTCCTTTTCCTCGGTCCCCTCGCCGGTGCCGCCCTGGCGCAGGGCGCGCCCCGCTCCGTCGGCGATTGCGAGCGCATCAAGGGCGATCTCGCCTACAACCAGTGCCTGTCGCTGTTCGGCCCCGCCGCGAAGGGCGTCGCGGCCGCGGCGGCGGCGGTCTCCGCGGCGATCCCGCGCCTGCCCGAACCCCCGAGCCTCGGCGAGACGGCCGAGCCCGCCCCCCGCGGCCGCCGCAGCTGGACCCGGCGCCTGCGCGGGGGGCGCCAGAGCGCGGCCTTCACGGTGATCAGCGGAGGCGGGAGCCGTCACTACCGGCGGCGGCGTCACCGCTGAGCCTCAGGCGACGTTCAGCCGCCTGCCCCGGTTCCAGGCCAGGAACGGCACGCCGGAGAGCAGGGCGCGCAGGGCCGCGTCGGTCTGGAAGCAACCATTGACCGAAACCCGCGGCAGGGCGTGCAGGTGGGCGGCGTGCCCGGGAAAGAGGTGGCCGGGCCGGGTCGTCACGCCGGTGCGGTAGCCCGCCTCGCGGGCGAGAGCGAATTCCCGTGGGCCCGCCGAGCCCGGATCGCCGACCGGGTAGGAGACGTGCTCGGGCACCCGGCCGAGCAGCGCCCCGAGCCGCGTGCGGGCCTCCACGATCTCCCGGCGCGCCGTGGCCGCATCGTGCTTGGCGAGCATCGGATGCGACAGGGTGTGGGCGGCGAGCGTCACCGTCTCGTCCCGGGCGAGGTCGCGCAGCTCCCCGGCCGACAGGCACAGGGCGCGGGCGATGCCGCCGACGTCGATCCCCGCCTCGACGCACAGTCCCAGGATCGCGGCACGCAACCCCTCCTCAGGGCCGGCCCGCAGGCAGGCATAGACCTGCGCGAAGGCGGCGGATTTCTGGGCGTCGTCGGCCGCCGGGAGGTCGAGCCCGATCTCCGGCAGCCTCACCCGGTCGAGGACCCGGATCGCGCATTCGAGCTCGATCCACCACAGCCGGCCCGTCCCGGTGGCGAAGTCGTGGGTGACGTAGAGGGTCCAGGGCGCGCCGTGGCGGCGCAGCACGGGCGCGGCGTGTTCCAGGTTGTCGCGGTAGCCGTCGTCGAAGGTGAGCACCGCGAAGGGCTCCCCATCCCCGGAGAGCCGGCGCGGCAACTCCGACAGGGGGACGATCGCGAAGCCCCGCGCCCGCAGGGCGGCGAGGGTGCGGTCGAGGAAGGCCGGGGTGATGGCGAGCAGGCGGTTCGGCGCGTAGGCGCCCGGCGGATCCTCGTCCGGCCGCACGTGATGAAAGGTGAGGATCAGGCCGCGACCGCGCGCCGCCCGCGCGAGCCAGCGGTCGGCCCCCGTGGCCGCGATGGCGGCGAAGCCGGCATGGAACAGGCGGTGGCGGGCGGCGGAGAGCATGACCGGAGGATCACCCCGATCGGCCAAAGCTTCGTTACGCCATTTGCGGATTCTGCACGCTTGCCCGTTAGCTCATCGGGGACGGGCGAGGTGGGGCGATGGGCGGCACGATGCGACTGACGGCGGAGGGCGTGGCAGCCGGGTCGGCGCCGTCCCTCGCCCTGATGCCGGAGGTCTTCCCCGGCCTCGCGGCGGCGGAGGCGCCGTGGCGTGACCTCGAAGCCGCACCCGGCGTGGTGATGACGCCCTATCAGCGCTTCGCCTGGGTGAGGGCCTATGCGAGCACCCTCCTGGACGGCGCCCGTCCCTGCCCGGTCCTGCTGCGCGACCCCGCCGGCCGCCCGCAGGCGCTGCTGCCGCTCTGCGTGAGACGGGAAGCCGGCATCCGGGTCGCCCGGATGATCGGCGGCCGGCACGCGAACTACCACATGCCGATCTTCGCCGGCCCGGACGCCGCCTCCCTGCCGGCGGAGGCCTACGGCCGGGCCCTGCGGCGCGCCGGCGCGCTGGCCGGGATCGACGCGATCCACCTGGCCGATCAGCCGCGCCTCTGGAACGGCGTCGCCAACCCCCTGGCGCAGGGCCCCGCCTCGCCGAGCGACGGCTACGGCCTCGCGCTCGAGGCGGATCCGGACGCGGTGCTCAAGCGGTGCCTGAGCGGCGACGCCCGGCGCAAGCTGCGCCAGAAGGAGAAATGGCTGGTCGCGGCGCACGGGCCGGTCGCGCACCGGGTGGCGGCGGACGGAGCCGAGGGCGGGGCGATCCTGTCGGCCTACCTCGCCCAGAAGGCGGTGCGCTTCGCGCGAGCCGGCATCAGCGATCCCTTCGCCGACCCGGCGGCCCGGCTCTTCCTCGACGAGGCCTGCCGGGCCGGTGCCCTGGAGCTGCACGCCCTGCAGACGGAGAGCGGGCGCATCCTCGCCACCTTCGTGGGCGCGGTCGATGCGCGCCGCTTCAGCGGCATGCTGACCTCGTTCGATCCCGATCCCGCGCTCGCCCGCTTCAGCCCCGGCGACCTGCTGCTCCAGGCCCTGATCCGCGACCAGTCCTTGCGCGGCCGCACCGCCCTCGATCTCGGCGTCGGCGAGGCGCGCTACAAGGCCAGCGTCTGCGACGAGACCATCTCGCTCGTCGACGCGGTGCTGCCGGTGAGCCTGCGCGGCCGGGCCTTCGGCGCCGCCGCCGAGGCGGGCGCGCGCCTGAAGCGGCGGATCAAGCGCGATCCGCGGCTCTGGGCGCTGGTCGGGCGGGCCCGCAAGGCGATGGCGCGGCCGGCCTGAGGCTCAGGCCATCGGCCCCGACACCCCCGCCTGCGCGAAGGTCGCCATCTCGCGGTGGCAGGCGACCGCCGCCTTGACGAGGCCGAGCGCGAGCGCCGCCCCGCTGCCCTCGCCGAGGCGCAGGCCCAGATCGAGGAGCGGACGCAAGCCCAGGCGCTCGAGCACCGCCGCATGGTCGCCTTCCGCCGAGACGTGGCCGGCGAGGCAGTGGTCGAGGGCGCGGGGATCGATGGCGTGGAGCAGAGCCGCCGCAGCGGTCGAGACGTAGCCGTCGATCACCACCGGCACCCGCTGCAGCCGCGCCGCCAGGATAGCGCCGGCCATGGCGGCGATCTCGCGGCCGCCGAGGCGCGCCATCACCGCCAGCGGATCGTCGAGATGGCCCTGGTGGCAGGCGAGCGCCGCCTCCACCGCGGCGACCTTGCGGGCATGGCCCGCCTCGTCGATGCCGGTGCCGCGGCCGACCCATCGGGCCGGCTCGCCGCCGTAGAGCGCCGCGTAGATCGCCGCGGCCACCGTGGTGTTGCCGATGCCCATCTCGCCGACCGCGAGCCCGTCGGTGCCCGCCGCCACCGCCTCCATGCCGAACGCCATGGTGGCGACGCAGGCCTTCTCGGTCATCGCCGGCTCGGTCGTGATGTCGCCGGTCGGCATGTCGATGGCGAGGTCGAACACCTTGAAGCCGAGCCCGTAGGCAGCGCAGATCTGGTTGATCGCCGCGCCCCCGGCGGCGAAATTGTCGAGCATCTGGCGGTTGACGGCGGACGGGTAGGCCGAGACGCCGCGCGCCGCCACGCCGTGGCTGCCGGCGAAGACGCAGACCAGCGGCCGGTCGAGGCTCGGCGGCGCCTTGCCCTGCCACGCCGCCATCCAGGCGGCGAGGAATTCGAGCCGGCCGAGGCTGCCGGCGGGCTTGGTCAGCAGCGAGTCGCGGGCCGAAACCTCGGCGGCGGCGGCCTCGTCCGGCCCCGGCATGGTGGCGATCAGGCGGCGGATGTCGTCGAACGGGGCGGCGTCGGTCGGGCTGTCGGCCATGGGAAGTGTCCCTGGGGAAGTGTCCTGCGGAAGCGTCCCCTTGCAGGGGGCAAACCCGCCTGCGGGGCTATCGTGTGGCGTGCAGATACAGCAAAATGAGCCGAAGGGGCGAATTCTCGGAGCGGGGCGCCTTCGTCGGGGTGTGTCGAGTGATGGCGACGGAATCGAATGCGGGGCCGGGTCAGGCCGACGACGAGTTCGAGCCGCCCCCTCCCCCCGCCGGCCCGTGGCCGCCCCTGCGCGATCTCGCCGTCTGCCTGCGCTTCTACAGCCGCCTGCCGGTCCCGGCCCTGCCGGGCGAGGCCGACATCCATGCCGCGCCGGATTTCCGCACCGTGCCCAGGATGCTGCCGCTCGCCGGCTTGGTGATCGGCGCGGCGGGCGCCGTCGCGCTCGCGGCGTCGCTCTCTCTCGGCCTCGGGCCGTTCCTCGCCGCGACCCTGGCCCTCGCCTTCACCACCCTGGTCACCGGCGCCCTGCACGAGGACGGCCTCGCCGACGTGGCGGACGGGTTCGGCGGCGGCGGGACCCCGGCCCGGCGGCTCGAGATCATGCGCGACAGCCGCATCGGCGCCTACGGGGCCGCCGCCCTGGTCCTGTCCTACGCCCTGCGCATCGGGGCGCTGGCGACGCTCGCCGACCGGATCGGCTGGCGCGTCGCCGTCGCGTTCCTGGCCGCCGCCGCCCTGTCGCGCACCGCCGCCCTCTGGCCACTCTGCCGACTGCCCCCCGCCCGGCCGGACGGGGCCGCCCACGCGGTCGGCCGGCCGACGGGCAGGACCCACGCCACCGCCTGGGCGCTCTGCCTCGCCGTGCTGGCCGTCGCCTGCCTCCTCGGCCTGCCCTGGCTGGGCCTGTGCCTCGCCGGTCTCCTCGCCGTCATCGCCGCCTGGACGCTGGCGCGGATGGCCGCGCGCCTCGTCGGCGGCCAGACCGGCGACGTGATCGGGGCGAGCCAGCAGATGGCCGAGATCGCCGCCCTCCTCGCCCTCGTGATCGCGATTCCCGCCTGATGCCCGCCTCCTCCCCCTGCATTCGCCTCTGCGTCCTCGATCCCGCCACCGGCCTGTGCGAGGGCTGCGGCCGCACCGGCGACGAGATCGCCGCCTGGGGCTCCCTGTCCGAGCCGGAGCGCCTGCGCATCATGGCAGGGCTGCCGGCGCGGCTGGCCGCTTCCTATCCCGAGCCGGAGCCCGAGCCGGCCCCGGCGGCCCTGGCCTGATCCCGTGCCGGGCGCCGCCGGCATCGGGCTCCTGCTCCTCGCCTGCGCCTACGCGCTCAACGCCGTCGGCGGGCGCGAGGTGGCGGGGCTGCGCCCCGACGAGGCGGCCGGGCTCGCGGCTGCCGGCGGCGCCGCCCTGATGGTGCTGAACGGGGTCGGGAACCGGTTCCGGTCCGGATTCGGCGAGGGGCTCGTCTCGCTCCTCCTGTGGTGCGGGATCGGGGCCGGAGCGGCGAGCCTCTACGCCTATCGCGACGAGGCGCGGGACATGGCGTTCCGGGCGCTCGGGGAGATGAGCCCGGGCCAGCCGGTCCCGGGACCCGGCGACGAGGTGGTGATCGCCCGGCGGGTCGATGGCGGCTTCACGGTCCAGGCCAAGGTCAACGGCCGACTCCAGGCCTTCGCCTTCGACACCGGCGCGAGCGCGGTGGTGCTCACTGCCGAGGCTGCCGCCCATCTCGGCATCCGCCCGGGCCCGGCCGCCTTCCGGATCCAGGTCCAGACCGCCAACGGCCGCACCGCCGCGGCTCCGGTCGTGCTCGACACGGTGTCGGTCGGGCCGATCACCGAGAGCCGCGTCGCGGCCCTCGTCACCCGGCCGGGCGCCCTGAGCGTGAACCTGCTCGGGATGAGCTTCCTGGAACGGTTGAACTCGTACGAGGTCAGGGGCAGCCGGCTGATCCTGCGCGGGGCGCGGGGGTGAGGCCTCTCGGTCGCGGCGCAGACGCGACCGACAGGCCTCGAGCGATCGGTCCGGCGCGCGCCTTCATGAATCCCTCTCCGTCATCCGGGGGACGCCGCGGGAACGGTCGAGGGGATTCGCCGTGGTCATGGCAAATGCTTCTCGAAGAAGTGATCCGGATATGGATCGTCGTTGAAGCGGTCGATCTCGACCCAGCCGGTGCGGCGGTAGAGCTGGAGCGCCTCGGTCAGCGCATTGTTCGAATCGAGGCGCAGGGTCGTGATGCCGAGGTCCCGCGCGGCGGCCTCCGCCTCCTCCATCAGCCGGCGGGCGAGGCCGAGACCGCGGGCGGAGGGGCAGACCCAGAGCCGCTTGATCTCGGCCAGATCCCCGCCCTTGCCCTTCAGGCCGACGCAGCCGACCGGCAGCCCGTCCGACAGGGCGACCAGGAAGGCGCCGCGGGGACGCATCATGTCGGCGGCCTCCGGGTCGCGGGAGAGAGCGACGTCGAAGCCGGTCGCGAGCCGCCGCCCGAGCTCGGCGTAGTACGCGGTCAGGCAGTGCAGGGCCGCCTCGGAGCGGGGATCGGTCTCCTCGATGGCGATCCGCTCGCGACCGAGGGCCGTGGCGACGAGGTCCATGGCGCGCAGGAGGTCGTCGCCCTTGGGGGCGCGGGCCAGGAGTTGCGCCGCCCGGTCGTTCGACAGGGCCTCGTAGGCGGCGAATTCCTGCCGTCCGGCCTCGGTCAGGGCCGCGACCCGGCGGCGGGCATCCTGCGGATGGGGCAGCGTCACGACGAGCCCCTCCTCCTCCAGGCTGCGCAGGAGCCGGCTCAGCAGCCCCGAATCGAGCCCGAGATAGTCGCGCAGGCTGCCCACCTCGCCGCGTCCATGCCCGATGGCGTTGAGCACGCGGGCCGCGCCGAGCGGCCGCCCGCGGCCGAGGAACGAGGTGTCGAGGGCCCCGACCTCGGCGGTGACGGCCCGGTTGAAGCGGCGGATGCGGCGGATGGCGTCAATCGACATTTCCCTGACTTAAGTCAGAGAATACGCACCGTCAATCCGGGTTCGACGGGAGGCCCGCTCACGAAAAAAGCCCCGGCTCCGGGCCGGGGCTTCTCCTCGATCGGTCGGGGCGGCGTGCCGCCCCGCGAGGCTCCTTAGTTGTTCCGGTTGCCCATCAGCGAGAGCAGGAACTGGAACATGTTGATGAAGTCCAGGTACAGCGTCAGGGCGCCGAACACCGACACCTTGGCGGCGGTCTCGCCGTCGAAGTTGCCGTAGATGTACATCTCCTTGAGCTTCTGCGTGTCGTACGCGGTCAGGCCGGCGAAGATCAGCACGCCGATGACCGAGATCGCGAATTGCAGGGCGCTCGAGGCCAGGAAGATGTTCACCAGGCTGGCGATGACGAGGCCGATGAGGCCCATCACCAGGAACGAGCCGATGCCCGACAGGCTGCGGGTGGTGGTGTAGCCATAGAGGCTCAAGCCACCGAAGGCCGCCGCGGTGATGAAGAACACCTGGACCACGCTCGCGCCGGTATAGCGGATGAGCAGCGTCGACAGCGACGCACCCATCACCGCCGCGAAGGCGAAGAAGGTGGTGCGGGCCGTGGCGGCCGACATCCGGTCCATCCGGAACGAGAAGAGGAAAATGAAGGCGAGCGGCGCGAGCGCGATCACCCACATCAGCGGCGTGGCGTAGAGCGTGCGGCCGAAGCTGGTCAGCGGGATCGAGCCGATCCGCGCCACCGCATCCGCCGACGAGGTCGCCACCGCCAGCTTGTTGATGCCGATCGCCACCAGCCCGGAGATGCCCAGGCCGATGATCATGTTGTTGTAGACGCCGAGCATGAACGCGCGAAGGCCCTGGTCGACCTGGACCTGACTCGGGGCATAGCCGGTGGGCGCCCCGTAGCCGCTCGCGTTACCCTGCCGGAACGGGCTGTTCTCGAATGCCATGGGAGATTCCTTCGGAAGCTCTCTAGCGTGGATGTTCCTGGTGCGAGGCTCTCACGCGACCCTCGGACGCTTGACGCGTCGGATCGGCACCCGGGCCCTCGCGGGCCCGTGCGCCTTGACCGGAATATGTGGGGCTGGAAGAGCGCGCACAAGGGCGCAGCCGGACCTGTTGCCGGCCACGTCCGGTCAATTTTCGGGGTCCATGCGCCGCAGGGTCTCCGAAGGATTAAGATCCCTATAGATTTCGTAGGTACTGCGCCGGCTTCTGGCTGAGGATGCGCCAGGTGCCGGCGAGCCCGAGCGCGACCGCCACCACGACCGCGAGCAGGGCCGCGAGCAGGGCGCCCGAGAGGTCGAGGGCGAAGTCGAGATGCATGACGCGGGTGAGGATCACCCAGCCGGCGAGCGTCCCGGCGGCGAGGCCGAACACGGCCGTGGCGAGGCCGAGCGCGCCGTACTCCATCGTGTAGGCGGACAGGAGCCGCGCCCGGGTGGCGCCGAGCGTCTTGAGCACCACCGCGTCGTAGAGCCGGGCCCGGTGGCCGGCGGCCAGGGCGCCCGCCAGCACGAACAGGCTCGTCGCCACCGCCACCGCGCTGGCGCCGCGGATCGCGAAGACGAGCTTGCCGACGAGGTCGTTGACCGCGTCGAGGGCATCCTTCACCCGCACGCTGCTCACCGAGGGAAACTCCTTCGCCGCGTCGCGCAGGATCCGGGCCTCGAGGGCGGGGTCGGGCCCTTCCGGCAGGGTCAGGGTGGCGAGGTCGCTGTGCGGCGCGCCCCGGAAGGTGCCCGGCGAGAACACCATCACGAAGTTGATGCCGAGGTTGCGCCACTCGACGTGGCGCAGGTTGGCGATCGTCACCGTCAGGCTGCGCCCGAGCACGTTGACGGTGACCGTCTCCCCGACCTTGAGGCCGAGGCTGCGTGCGAGCTGGTCGTCGAAGGAGACGAGCGGCTTCTGGGCGTCCTCGCCCTTCCACCACTGCCCCGACGTGACCCGCGAGCCGTCCGGCAGGTCCTCGGCGTAGGTGATGCCGCGGTCGCCGTCGAGCACCCAGGCGGCGTCCTCGCCGGCCTTGATCTGCCCGGCCGGCACGCCGTTCAGCGCGGTGATCCGCCCGCGCATCATCGGCACCCGCTCGATCTTGGCCCGCGGCGCGGCCCGTCCGAGAAACTGGTCGAAGGCCGCCGAATCGCGGCTCGGGATGTCGAGGAAGAACAGGCTCGGCGCCTTGGCGGGCAGCGAGCGGGTCAGCGTCCGGGTGATGTTGGCGTCGATCAGGCTCAGGGTCACGAGGAGCGTGATGCCGAGCCCGAGGGACAGCACGATCGAGGGTGTCAGCGCACCGGGCCGGTGCAGGTTGGCCAGCGCCAGCCGCGGCGCGGCCCTCCCTGGGCGCGGCAGGCGGCGCGCCAGGGCCATCAGCCCGAAGGCGACGAGGCGCAGGAGCCCGAAGGCGAGGCCCGCCGCCGCGATGAAGATCAGCGCCACGCCGCGATCGTAGGCGGTGGCGAGGGCCAGGCCGACGAGGCCGACGAGCGCCAAGGCGAGGATCCCGAGATAGCGCGGCCGCGGCCAGCGCCGGTCGGGATCGACCGTGTCGCGAAACAGCCCGGACACCGCGACGTCGTGGGCGCGGCCGAGCGGCCCGATCGCGAAGGCGAGCGCCGTCAGCACGCCGTAGAGGGCGGCGACCGCCAGCTCGCCCGGCGCCAGGGTCGGGTTGAGCGGCAAGGGCAGCAGCGACCCGAAGGCGGCGTCGAGGGCGAAGGGCAGGACCGCGCCGATCACGAGGCCGGCGGCGATGCCGATCCCGGCGATCAGCATCACCTGGGTCAGGTAGATGCCGACCACCTGGCTGCCCGGGGCGCCGAGGCTCTTGAGGGTCGCGATCGAGGCGCGCTTGCGATCGACGAAGGCCCGCACCGCGTTGGCGACGCCGACGCCGCCGACGAGGAGCGCGGTGAGCCCGACGAGGGTCAGGAACTGGGTGAAACGCTCGATGCTGCGGGCGAAGCGCGGATCGGCGTTGAGCCGCGAGCGGATCTCCCATCCCGCCTCCGGCAGGGCGGCGCGGGCTTCCGTCATCACCCGCTCGACCGCCGCATCGTCTCCTTTCGGCAGCGTCACCCGGTAGACGAAGCGGTTGAGGCTGCCGGGCTGGACGAGGCCCGAGGCCTCGAGCGCATCGAGGGACACCATCAGGCGGGGACCGAAGCCGATGCCGCCGGCGATCTTGTCCGGCTCGCTCACCAGCACGGTACGCAGCGCGATCGCGGCTCCGCCGACCGTGAGGCGGTCGCCGAGCTTGAGATCGAGGCGGGCGAGGAGTGCCGGGTCGGCGGCGGCGCCGTAGACGCCGTCGCGGAGGGCGAAGATGTCGGCGGGCGGCATCGGCGGCTCGGTCGCCAGCGCGCCGACCGCCGGGTAATCGGGCCCGACCGCCTTCAGCTCGACGAGCGCCGCGCCCCTGTCCCCGGCCGAGGCCATGGCCCGGGTGAAACCCGCCACCGAGACGCGGCCGCGCGATTCCAGGAAGGCCTTTTCCTGCGGGCTCGCCTCGCGGTGGATCAGCCCGAAGGTGACGTCGCCGCCGAGGATCCGGCGGCCCTCCCGGGCGAGCCCGTCGGAGAGCGAGCGCGACAGCGAGGCGACGCCCGCGATGGTGGCGACCCCGATGGCGATGCAGGCGAGCAGCACCGTGAAGCCGCGCAGGCCCCCGCGCAGCTCGCGGAGCGCCAGGCGCAGGGTGAGCGGCAGGCGGGAGGGCCGGCCGGGCGTGGCGCCGGGGAGCTTGGGAAGGCTGCCGTGCATCGGGGCTACGCGCTCACAGCCGTATCGATCAGCCCCGAGCGCAGCCGCACCGTACGATCGCACAGGCGGGCGAGGCCGGGATCGTGGGTGACCAGCACCAGGGTGGCGCCGCGGTCGCGCTTGAGGGCGAAGAGCAGCTCGATGATCTGCGCGCCGGTCGCCTCGTCGAGGTTGCCGGTCGGCTCGTCGGCGACGAGGATGGCGGGTTCGGGCGCCACCGCCCGGGCGATGGCGACGCGCTGCTGCTCGCCGCCGGAGAGCTGGGCCGGGTAATGGTGCAGGCGGTGCCCGAGGCCGACCGCCTCCAGCTCCCGCGCCGCCCGGGCATGGGCGTCGGGCGCGTCGGCGAGTTCGAGCGGCAACGCGACGTTCTCCAAGGCCGTCATGGTCGGCACGAGGTGGAAGGACTGGAACACGATGCCGATGCGCCGGCCGCGGAACCGCGCCAGGGCGTCCTCGTCGAGCCCGGCGAGGTCGGTGCCCTCGACCACGACCCGGCCGGAATCCGGCCGCTCCAGCCCGGCCATGGTCATCAGCAGGGTCGACTTGCCCGAGCCCGAGGGGCCGACGAGGCCCACCGCCTCACCCGGCGCGACGGACAGCGAGATGCCCTTGAGGATGTGGACCCGGGCGGCGCCGCGGCCGAGGCTGAGATCGACGCCGTCGAGCGCGATCGCCGGTCCGGTGGCCTTGTCGGTCATGGGCGGGAAGCCGATCTGTGGAGGGCGACCGATCGGGTCGGCGCCGGAGATGACGAATTGGGACGGACCTACGCAGGACAGGCGGCCCGTCGGCCCGATATGGGCCGCACATCCATGTTCCGCCATGATGGCCGCCGCGCGGCACTCGGATTTCTGATCGTTTCCCTGCTGATGACCCTCGCCGCACCGCTTCACGCCCAGGGCCTCTCCCGAGAGCCCGCGCAGGAGCCCGCAAAGGAGCGCCCCCTGAACCTCGTCGCCTTCGGCGACAGCCTGATGGCGGGCTACGGCCTGCCGGCGGCGGCCGCCTTCCCGGTGCAGCTCGAGGCGGCCCTGAAGGCGCGCGGCCACGCCGTGACGGTCGCCAATGCGGGCGTTTCCGGCGATACCGCGACGGGGGGGCTCGACCGGGTCGACTGGTCGGTGCCGGACGGGACCGACGGCGTCATCCTGGAGCTCGGCGCCAACGACATGCTGCGCGGCACCGACCCGGCGGTGACCGAGAAGGCCCTCGACGCGATCGTCGCGAAGCTGAAGGCCCGCGGCATCCCGGTCCTGCTCGCCGGCATGCGGGCGGCGCCGAATCTCGGGCCCGATTACGGACGGCGCTTCGACGCGATCTACCCGCGGCTCGCCGAGCGCTACGGCCTGATCCTCTACCCGTTCTTCCTCGACGGCATCGCGGGCGACCGCAGCCTCAACCTCCCGGACGGCCTGCACCCGACGCAGGCCGGGGTGGCGCGGGTCGTCGCCGGCATCCTGCCGAGCGTCGAGGATTTCCTGAAGCGCCTGCGCAAGGGGCCGTGACTCGTCATGCCGCGCCTGTTCACCGGGATCGAGGTCCCGCCCGAGACCGGCCTGGCGCTCAGCGCCTTCCGGGGCGGCCTGCCGGGGGCCCGCTGGGTCGAGCCCGCCGATTACCACGTCACCTTGCGCTTCATCGGCGACGTCGACGGCGGGCTGGCCGACGAAATCATGGAGGCCCTGTCCGGGATCCGGCCCCGCCCTCCCCTGACCCTGGTCCTCGACGCGCTGGCGGTGTTCGGCGGCGACCGGCCGCATTCGCTCTATGCCCGGGTGGTGCCCGATCCCGACCTCGCCGAGTTGCAGGCCGAGCACGAGCGCATCCTGCGCCAGCTCGGCGTGGCGCCGGACACCCGCCGCTTCACGCCCCACGTCACCGTGGGCCGGCTCAAGCGCGGCGCCGGCCCGGGCGGGGTGGCGCAGTACCTGGCCGTGCAGCCGGTCTTCCCGCGGGTCTCGTTCACGGCGCGGCGGGTGGCTTTGTACTCGGCGCGGGACTCCGTCGGCGGGGGGCCCTACGTGGTCGAGGCCGCCTATCCGCTGGCGTCGGATGAGGCATGACGACGCTCACTCGCTCCGAACGGCGGCAAGCCACCGAAAGCAAGTCCCCCAAACGGGTGATGGCTGTACCACCAAACCAGTATAGACTCCGGCGCACTGCCCTTTGGCGGGCACGCGCCCACGCCGGTCACCTCCACCTTCGAACTTGGCGTGGGCGCGTTCTTATTCGGCCGACGCGCCCGCCTCACCCCGCCTTGCCGAGATAGGGGCAATGGCCCGCCTCGATCGGCCGGAAAGCCCGGTCGCCGGGGATCGTCGCGATCGGCTTCAGCAGGTCCCATTCGCCCTTCGATTCGGCCGGCGCCTTCACCTGCATCAGGTACATCTCGTGGACCATGCGGCCGTCCTCGCGGACCCGGCCGTTCTTGGCATAGAAGTCGTTGACCGGGGTCTCGCGCATCTTGGCGACGACCGCCTTGGCCGCGTCGGTCCCGGCCGCCTGCACGGCCTTCAGGTAGTTCGAGATGCTGGAATAGACCCCGGCCTGGAACTGGGTCGGCATCCGGCCGTGGCGCTTGAGGAACCGCTGGGCGAAGGCCCGGGTCTCGTCGTCGCGGTCCCAGTAGAAGCTCGTGGTGAGCAGCATGCCTTGCGCGGTCTCGAGGCCGATCGCCCGCAGGTCGACCACGTCGATCAGCAGGCCGACGAGCTTCTGGCCCTGCTGCTGGATGCCGAACTCGCCCGCCTGCTTGGCCGCCGTCGCGGTGTCGCCGACCGGATCGGCGAGCGCGATCACCTTGGCGCCCGAGGACTGGGCCTGGAGCAGGGCCGAGGAGAAATCCGCCATCCCCATCGGGTGGCGCACCGAGCCGATCACCTTGCCGCCGGCGCGGGCGACCGCCTGGCTGGTGTCGCGTTCCAGCGCGTGGCCGAAGGCGTAGTCGGCGGTGACGAAGTACCAGGAGGTGGCACCCTGCGACACCAGCGGGCCGGCGGTGCCGTTGGCCAGCGAGTAGGTGTCGTAGGTCCAGTGGATCGCGTTCGGCGAGCAGGCCGGGCCGGACAGGTCGGAGGAGCCGGCCGAGGAGTTCAGGAACAGGCGGTCGCGCTCGCGGGTGAGGTTCTGGACGGCGAGCGCCACCGACGAGGTCGGCACGTCGGCGACGACGTCGACCTGCTGCAGTTCGAGCCACTGGCGGACGATGTTCGAGCCGATATCCGGCTTGTTCTGGTGGTCGGCGGAGACGACCTCGATCCGCTTGCCCAGCACCGTGCCGCCGAAATCCTCGACCGCCATCCGGGCGGCGGTGACCGAGCCCGGGCCGGTGCTGTCGGCCTGGGCCGCGCTCATGTCCGACAGGACGCCGATCTTGACCAGGTCGTCGGAGATCTGCGCCTGCGCGGCACCCGCGCACAGGATCGCGGCCAGCGCCGCGCCGGCGCACCGAAGGGTTCGTCTCATGGTTTCCTCCCGCTTTTCCCGCATGCTGGCGGGGGGTGTCGGGAAGGTCAACCGCGCGCGACCCCTACAATCTGCGCAGAGCCACGCTCTCGATGCGGTGGCTCGCGCCCTTGGCGAGGATCAGGCTGGCGCGCTGGCGCGTCGGCACGATGTTGTCGCGCAGGTTCAGGAGGTTGATCCGGTTCCACAGCCCGTCGGCGATGGTGAGCGCCTCCTCCTCGCTGATCTCGGCATATTTGCGGAAATACGACAGCGGGTCGCGGAAGGCGGTGTTGCGCAGGCGCAGGAAGCGGTTGACGTACCAGCGGTGCAGGTCGTCCTCGTGGGCATCGAGGTAGACCGAGAAGTCGAAGAAATCCGACACGAAGGGGATCGCGGTGCCGTCCCGCGGCAGGCGGGCCGGCTGGAGCACGTTCAGCCCCTCGACGATCAGGATGTCGGGCCGGTCGACCACCGTGGTCTCCCCCGGCACCACGTCGTAGACGAGGTGGGAGTAGAGCGGCGCCGCGACCTGGCGCTTGCCGGCCTTGATGTCGGCGAGGAAGCGCAGCAGCGTCGGGGTGTCGTAGCTCTCAGGAAATCCCTTGCGCTCCATCAGCCCGAGGCGGTTCAGCTCGGCATTCGGGAACAGGAAGCCGTCGGTGGTCACGAGGTCGACCTTCGGGGTGTTGGGCCAGCGGGCCAGCAGCGCCTTCAGCACCCGGGCGGTGGTCGACTTGCCGACCGCGACCGAGCCGGCGACCCCGATGATGTAGGGCACCTTCACCTCGCGCTCGGCGAGGAGGAAGCGCTGCGTCGCCTTGAACAGCCCCTGCGTCGCCGCGACGTAGAGCGAGAGCAGCCGCGACAGCGGCAGGTAGATCGCGATGACCTCCTCGAGCGAGATCGGGTCGTTCAGCGATTGCAGCCGCATCACGTCCTCGGCGGTGAGGGTGAGCGGCGTGTCGGCGCGTAAGTGCGCCCATTCCTCGCGGGCGAAGACCCGGTAGGGCGAGAGGTGGTCGGTCGCCTCGTCGAGGCTCGCCGCCAGCTGCGCCGCGCCGAGGGTCGGGGCCGGGCCGGCCCCGGTCAGACCGCCCTCGATCATGCTGGCGTCGGTCATGCCGGCCTCCTCGCCGCCTTCTCGGCGATGCCGCTCTGGGCGGTGCGCCGCTCCAGCTCCGCCATCACCGCCTCCAGCGGCACTTCGGCGGCCCTGAGAACCACCAGCAGGTGGTAGAGCACGTCCGCCGCCTCGGCCGTCAGCCCGTCGCGGTCGCCCTGCACCGCGGCGATGGCGGCCTCGACGGCCTCCTCGCCGAGCTTCTTGGCCGGCCGGGCCGGCCCGCCGGCGACGAGCTTGGCGGTGTAGGATTCCTCCGGCGAGGCCGCGGCACGCTCGCGGACGATGCGGTCGAGGTCGGCGAGGGTGAAGGCGGTCATGCGGTTGCCGTGAATGTGTCCGGGTGAACCCTGGGGCCGGCCGTGCCGGGTGGTCAAGCGGCTTGCCCTCTCATGTCCCGCGGTGATTGCCGGCGATCAGGGCGTCGGATCGAGCCGCATCGCCAAACCCGCCGCCGCCATGTGGGCCTTGGCCTCCGCGACGGTGTGCTGGCCGAAGTGAAAGATCGAGGCGGCGAGCACCGCGCTCGCGCCGCCGTCGCGCACGCCCGCCACGAGGTCGTCGAGGCCGCCGACGCCGCCGGACGCGATCACCGGCACGTTGACCGCGTCGCTGATCGCCCGGGTCAGCCCGATGTCGTAGCCCGAGCGCATGCCGTCGCGGTCCATCGAGGTGACCAGCAGCTCGCCGGCCCCCTTCCCCGCCACGAGGCGGGCGAAGTCGATCGCGTCGATCCCGGTGGGCTTCCGGCCGCCATGGGTGAAGATCTCCCAGCGTGGAGCTTCGCCCTCGCCCGAGACCCGCTTGGCGTCGATCGCCACGACGATGCATTGCGCACCGAACTTCTCCGCCGCCCGCGCCACCAGGTCCGGGTCGTTCACCGCCGCGGTGTTGATGGAGACCTTGTCGGCCCCGGCGAGCAGCAGGGTGCGGATGTCCTCGACCTTGCGCACCCCGCCGCCGACGGTGAGCGGCATGAAGCAGGCCTCCGCCGTGCGGCTCACCGCATCGAGCAGGATGCCCCGGTCCTCGTGGCTCGCCGTGATGTCGAGGAAGCACAGCTCGTCGGCCCCGGCGCAGTCATAGGCCTTGGCGGCCTCCACGGGATCGCCGGCGTCGCGCAGTTCGAGGAACTGCACGCCCTTGACGACGCGGCCGTCCTTGACGTCGAGGCAGGGGATGATGCGGGTCTTGAGCACGGGACGCTGGCTCACTCGTAGATGAACGGGCGAGTCATCGCCTCGTCGCGCGTGAAGGGA
This sequence comes from Methylobacterium tarhaniae, assembly GCF_001043955.1. Classification (GTDB taxonomy): domain Bacteria; phylum Pseudomonadota; class Alphaproteobacteria; order Rhizobiales; family Beijerinckiaceae; genus Methylobacterium; species Methylobacterium tarhaniae. The sequence goes on from NZ_LABZ01000021.1 coordinate 19,579, forward strand.
CAGTCGATCGGAAAGATCGCCGGAGAGAGGCCGGTCTCGCGGATGGCATCGTGCCGCGCCTGCAGATAGGCGCGCTCGAACGCTTCGTCGAGGCGCGACTTCAGGCTTGGGTTGTCGGCGATCGTCAGGCTCACATGCTTGCGATGCGTCGAGATCGAGACGGCCCAACTCGCGCAGCGATGGCTCGGCTGATGTTGCCACTTGAGTATGGGAAGCTGGACCAGTGCATAGAAGCTGACGAGGCGATTGAACTCAGAGCGACCCAAGCTCGCGATCTCCTCGGCCAGGTTCTCACGGTCGAGCACCGACAGATTGCCGGTGCGCAGAGCGGCGGCCTGCTCCATCGCCCAGCCGTAGATGTCGTCGGCATAGGCCGTCATCGGCGGCGGGGAAGCCGGTCGGGCAGGAGTCGGCTTGGATTTACGGGTCGCGGCGGTCACGTGTCTCACGCCTCCGGATAGCCGCCCCGATCCTATCACGGGGCGGTGCCCTCCGCCTCACGCCGTCGGCAGGCCCTTGCCCTGCGCGGCCTTGGCCCGCGCTATGGCAGCGAGCGCCTCCTTCGGGTCGATCCGGCCGTCGTAGAGCGCGCGGCCCGTGATGGCGCCGGCCAGCTTCGCGCAGTCCGGCTCCAGGATCCGGTGCACGTCCTCGATCGAGGCGAGTCCTCCGGAGGCGATCACCGGGATCTTGACTGCATCGGCGAGGCCCAGGGTCATCGGGATGTTGAGGCCCTTGAGGATGCCGTCGCGGGCGATGTCGGTGTAGATGATCGCGGCGACGCCGGCATCCTCGAACCGGCGGCCCAGCTCCTCCGCCGTCACCGTCGAGGTCTTGGCCCAGCCTTCGACCGCGACACGCCCGTCCTTGGCGTCGATGCCGACGGCGATCTTGCCCGGGAAGCGGCGGGCCGCCTCGCGCACGAAGGTCGGATCCTTCACGGCGGCGGTGCCGATGATGACCCGGCTGACGCCCTTGGCGAGCCAGCCCTCGACGGTGCGCATCTCGCGGATGCCGCCGCCGAGCTGGACCGGGATCGTCACCGCCGCCAGGATGGCGTCGACCGCCGCGGCGTTCATCGGCGCGCCCGCGAAGGCGCCGTCGAGGTCGACCACGTGGAGCCAGGAGAAGCCCTGCTCCTGGAACGTCGCGGCTTGCGCCGCCGGATCGTCGCTGAAGACGATGGCCTGCGCCATGTCGCCCTGCACCAGGCGGACGCAGCGCCCTTCCTTCAGATCAATGGCCGGAAACAGGATCACGCGTCGTCACCGCAAGGCTCGAGGGTGTGGAAGCGCAGGCCGCGTCAGGGGCGCCAGCGCAGGAAGTTGCCGATCAGCCGGAGCCCGAGGGTCTGGCTCTTCTCGGGATGGAACTGCGTGCCGGCGATGGTGCCGCGGGCCACCATGGCGGTGACCGCGCCGCCGTAATCGGCGGTCGCGACCACGTCGTCGGGTTCCGATGCCGCGAGCGCGTAGCTGTGCACGAAATAGGCGTGCAGCCCCTCCCCGCCCGTCGGGATGCCGTCGAGCAGCGCGTGCGGCCGGCGGGCCTGAAGCGTGTTCCAGCCCATATGGGGCACCTTCAGGCCCGGATCCGACGGCGTGATCGGTGCGACGTCGCCCGGGATCCAGCCGAGGCCCGGCGTGACCTCGTATTCGAGGCCGCGGCTCGCGAGCAGCTGCATGCCGACGCAGATGCCGAGGAACGGCCGGCCGCGGGCATGCGCGGCGTGCGTCATCGCCTCGACCATGCCGGAGACGGCGTCGAGCCCCCGTCGGCAATCGGCATAGGCACCGACGCCCGGCAGCACGACCCGGTCGGCCGCCGCCACGATCTCCGGATCGGAGGTGACGAGGATGCGGGCATCGGTCCCGGTCTCGCGGGCCGCACGCTCGAAGGCCTTGGCGGCCGAGTGCAGGTTGCCGGAGCCGTAATCGATGATGGCGACGGTGTCCGCGCTCAACGGAGGTCCTCCCGGGTCGCGGTGGCTTGGATCAACGAGGCGTTCGTCAGGGTGGTTGCGGCGCTCACCGGGGGGCCTGCGCCTCGGGGAAGAGCCCGAGGGCCGGGCTCTCGGCGCGGGTGTTGGCCGGCGTCACCGCCCGAGGGGCGGCGGTCCCGAGACGGGTCCCCTCCTCTCGCAGCCAGCGGGCGACGAACTTCACCTCGGCCTCCCTGACGTCCGAGGCGGTCACCGCGTCGCGGATCGGGCGGCCGGTCCGGGCGTAGGTCCAGCGTCGCAGGGACGAGGCCTCGAGCCCGATGAGCCAGGACAGGAGTAAGGCGATCACGAAGCCCGCGACCGGACTCAACCCCAGGGTGAGACCGGCGACCCAGACCAGGATCTCGGCCGCGAGCACGATCAGCCCGGCAAGCCAGAGCCGGTGCCAGAAGAACCACAGCGCCGAGAACCAGAAGGCCGGCCAGACGAAGGCGTCCGGCACCAGCTTGGCGCGGTCGAGCGCCTCCGGCTCGCCGGGATCGACCTCGTCGGGCAGGTGCAGGGTGTAGGTGGTCATCCGGCTCCCCCGAGCTCCGTCGTTGCGGCCCTAGAGCGAGCCTTTGGTCGATGGCACGCGACCGCCCTCGCGGGGATCGACCTCGACCGCGTGCCGCAAGGCACGTGCCAGCCCCTTGTAGCAGCTCTCGGCGATGTGGTGCTGGTTGTCGCCGTACAGCGTCTCGACGTGCAGCGTGATCCCGGCATTCATCGCGAAGGCCTGGAACCACTCCCGCACCAGCTCGGTATCGAAGACGCCGATCTTCTCGCGGGCGAATTCGGTCCGGAACACCAGGAACGGCCGCCCCGAGATGTCGACGGCGACCCGGGTCAGTGCCTCGTCCATGGGCAGGTGCAGGTCGGCGTAGCGGCGAATGCCGCGCTTGTCGCCGAGCGCCTGGGCGAAGGCCTGGCCGAGCGCGATGCCGCAATCCTCGGTGGTATGGTGCTGGTCGACGTGAAGGTCGCCCGTCACCTTGACCTCGAGGTCGAACAGGGCGTGCCGGGCGAGCAGCTCCAGCATGTGGTCGAGGAAGCCGACTCCCGTCGCGATGCTGGCCCGGCCGGTGCCGTCGAGGGTGAGCGCGACGCTGACGTCGGTCTCGGCGGTGCGCCGGTCGACGCGGCCTGCGCGGAGGGGGGTATCGGTCATCGTGGGAGACGGGCTGCCAATGGAAACGGGCTGCCTTGTTAAAAGGCAGCCCGCGGAAACGCCAGAGGGGATGCGGGCTTTACACCCCGCCCGCTGACCCCGGGACGCGCAGCGGCGTCGTACGACATCCGATTCACCGCTTCGCGATGCGGGTTTCGGCGTCGCTCAGGCGTGTGGAGCCTCCGGCTCCCCTGCGCGGGCTTGCGATACCAGTTCCGGAAGGAAGCGTCCGGAACCGGTATCACACGTCCGCCAGCACCCGGGCGCAGATCGCATCCAGCTTCGCCATCAGCGCCGGGTCGCGATGGGTCGGCGCGGTCATGATCGCGCCATCGAGCGCCCGGTCGGAGCCCGCCGGGCAGGGCTCGCGCTCGGTGGGCAAGTCGCGGGCGAGCCGGCTCACCAGGCGGGCGGCCTTCGCGGCGTTGGCGCGGGCCACCGCCACCACGGCGGCGACGTCGACGGCGCCGTGCTCCGGGTGCCAGCAATCGAAGTCGGTCACCATGGCGATGGTGGCGTAGGTGATCTCGGCCTCGCGGGCGAGCTTGGCCTCCGGCATGTTGGTCATGCCGATCACGTCGTAGCCCTGCGCCTTGTAGGTGAGCGACTCGGCGTAGGAGGAGAATTGCGGCCCCTCCATGCAGACGTAAGTTCCGCCCTTCCGGACCGCGATCTCCTCGGCCTCCGCCGCGGCGAGGATGCGGGCCTGGAGGCCCGGGCCGACCGGATGGGCCATCGAGACGTGGGCGACGCAGCCATTGCCGAAGAACGACGAGGTCCGGCCGACGGTTCGGTCGACGAACTGGTCGACGAGCACGAACAGGCCCGGATAGAGCTCCTGACGGAACGAGCCGCAGGCCGAGAGCGCCACGATGTCGGTGACGCCGGCGCGCTTGAGCACGTCGATATTGGCCCGGTAGTCGATGCCGGACGGCGAGAGCCGGTGGCCGCGTCCGTGGCGCGCCAGGAACACCACCGGGGTCTCGCCGATCCGGCCGATGCGCAGGGCATCCGACGGCTCGCCCCAGGGTGAAGCGACGCGTTCCTCGCGCACGTCCTCCAGCCCGGGCAGGTCGTAGACGCCCGACCCGCCGATCACTCCGAGCACGGCCTTGACCATCAGGGTTCTCCTGTAACGAAAGAGGCCCCTTGCGGGGCCTCTGGAAGGGATGGCGTCTGAAGCAGCGGCCGATCGCGTTGCGATCGGGTGCTGCTTCAGGCCTTTGATTTTACCGCATTTTCTGCAGCGAACCGGCATCCGCTTCGTCGGAAGATGCTCCAGCGTCAGCTGGTCTTGTGCAGCTCGGGCTGCAGCCCGTGCGTCTCGCCGCCGACATCGGACCAGATCTTCTTCTTCACGTAGTAGAGCAGGCCGGCCAGGACAAGCAGGAAGAGGATCGCCCGCAGGCCCAGCGACTTCCGTGCCAGGAGGTGCGGCTCGGCCGTCCACATCAGGAAGGCGGTCACGTCGCGGGAATACTGGTCGACCGTCTCCGGCACGACCGGCTTGCCGTCGGCGCCCTTGGCGTAGGTCACCTGACCGTCGCTGAGGGGCTTGGGCATCGCGATGACGTGGCCCGGATAAAACTCGTTGTAGTGGCCGCCCGGCGGTACGGTCACGTCCTTCGGCGGCTCGTCCTTGTAGCCGTTGAGGAGGGCGTGGATGTAGTCGGGACCCTGCTCGGTATAGCCGACGAAGGGCAGCCAATCGATGATGAACCACAGGCCGCCGCGGGCGAAGGTGCGGGCCTTGGCCATCAGCGACAGGTCCGGCGGTGCCTTGCCGCCATTGGCGGCGGCCGCGGCCTGGTCGTTCGGGAACGGCGCCGGGATCTTGTCGGCCGGGCGGCCGGGCCGCTCGAACATGTCGCCGGAATCGTTCGGGCCGTCCTTGACCTTGTACTCGGCCGCCAGCGCCTTGACCTGGGCGGCGGAGAAGTCGGGCCCGCCCTCCTCACCGAGGTTGCGGAAGCGGACGTAGCTCAGGCTGTGGCAGTTCGCGCAGACCTCGCGGTAGACCTGGAAGCCGCGCTGCAGCTGCGCCTGGTCGAAGGTGCCGAACATCCCCGAGAAGGTCCACTTCTCGCGGTGCGGCAGCGGCCCGCCCTCCGCCGCCGAGGCGGCGCCGGCCGACAGGAACGTGGCGAAGGCAGCCGCCAGGAGAGCACGTGTGCCGAGAGCGCGTGTGCCGAGAGCGCGTGTTCTGATCATTCCCCTCGATGCCCCTTGCGGCGTCGTCGTTGCGTCGTGTCGAGGGGCGCGGCGGATGCCTCCCGCAGCCGCCGCGCCCATGCGTGTCGATCAGCCCTTGGTCGGGGGTGCGGCGGTGGCGCCGGCCGGGATGCCGGAGGAGCCGACCTGCTTGCCCGGGCCGGTGACGCTCTCGAGGATCGAGCCCGGCAGGGGCTTCGGGGTCTCGAAGAGGCCGACCAGCGGCATCACGATCAGGAAGTGGGCGAAGTAGTAGAAGGTGGCGATGCGCGAGGCCAGGACGTAGCCGCCCTCCGGGGGCTTCGAGCCGAGCCAGCCGAGCAGGAAGCAGCAGAAGATGAAGACCCAGAAGAACTGGCGGTAGATCGGCCGGTAGTTGGCCGAGCGGACCCGCGAGGTGTCGAGCCACGGCGCCAGCGCCAGGATGATCACCGCGCCGAACATCAGGATCACGCCGCCGAGCTTGTCCGGCACCGCGCGCAGGATGGCGTAGAAGGGCAGGAAGTACCACTCGGGCACGATATGCGCCGGCGTCACGGCGGGGTTCGCCGGGATGTAGTTGTCGGCGTGGCCGAGGTAGTTCGGCTGCAGGAAGATCCAGTAGGCGAAGAAGGCGAAGAACACCACCACCGCGAACACGTCCTTGATGGTCGCGTAGGGGGTGAAGGGCACGGCGTCCTTGCCGGACTTGATCGGGATCCCGGTCGGGTTGTTCTGGCCCGTGACGTGCAGCGCCCAGACGTGCAGGACGACGACGCCGGCGATCATGAACGGCAGCAGGTAGTGCAGCGAGAAGAAGCGGTTGATGGTCGGGTTGCCGACCGAGTAGCCGCCCCAGAGCAGGCTCTGGATCGTGTCGCCCACGACCGGGATCGCCGCCAAGATGTTGGTGATGACGGTGGCGCCCCAGAACGACATCTGGCCCCACGGCAGGGTGTAGCCGAGGAACGCGGTCGCCATCATCAGCAGGTAGATGATCACGCCGAGGATGTAGAGCACCTCCCGCGGGGCCTTGTAGGACCCGTAATAGAGGTTGCGGAACATGTGCACGTACACCGCGATGAAGAACATCGAGGCGCCGTTGGCGTGCATGTAGCGCAGCAGCCAGCCGTAGTTCACGTCGCGCATGATGTGCTCGACGGAGTTGAACGCCTCGGTGGCCGAGGGCTGGTAGTGCATCGCCAGCCAGACGCCGGTGATGATCTGCGAGCCCAGCATCGCGATCAGGATCGCGCCGAACGTCCAGAAGTAGTTCAGGTTGCGCGGAACCGGGAAGGCGATGAACGAGGAATGGACCAGGCCTGCGATCGGCAGCCGGGCCTCGAACCACTTCGCGAAGCGGCTCTTGGGAACGTAGGTTGTGGCGTGTGCGCTCATGGGGCAGCCCGCGTCTGACGTTGCTTCACGATCGGCTTGATCAGGCGGTGGCGCCTTCGCCGATGCGGACCTTGGTGTCGCCCTGGAAGGCGTAGGGCGGGATCGGCAGGTTGATCGGCGCCGGGCCGCGGGTGACGCGTCCGACGGCGTCGAACTGCGAGCCGTGGCAGGGGCAGGCCCAGCCTTCCAGGCCGTTGGCGTTGGCGATCGGCACGCAGCCGAGATGGGTGCAGTTGCCGTAGGCGACGAGCCAGCGCTCGTGGCCCTCCTTGACGCGGCCGAGGAACGGCGCCGGGTCGATCAGGCTGGCCGGGGCGACCGCCTTCATGTCGGCGACTTCCTTCTCCGTGAGATGGCGCACGAAGATCAGCTTGCCGCGCCAGAACACGTTGACGATCTGGCCGTCGGCGATCGGCGTGAGGTCGACGTCGATCGGCGCACCGGCCGCGATCGTGTCGGCGTCGGGGGCCATCGAGGCGACGAAGGGCCAGGCGAGAGCGGCGGCCCCGACCACGGCGCCCGCGCCGGTGGCGAGGAACAGGAAGTCCCGGCGGGTCGTCCCGTGGGGATGCGCGGCGTCGGATGGGGCGACGGTGGTGGCCAAGTTCCGGCTCTCCCGAGAGATCGTTGACGGCGGCGGGCCGCCGCTTGCGCGGCGCAAGGCGTCGAGGCCCGCTGAAACGGCTGGAGGGGTTCTCGTTCCCCGATCCTGCCGGACCGAAGCACCTCCCCACTCGTGGCGGCAATGCGACCGGGCGTCGCCGCGCGGGTAGCTCTGTTGCACGGCCAAGCCCCGGAATAAAGGGCGAAAAGGCGGCTGGATCCAGAGGAATTCCAGATTCCCGACCGGTGTGTTCTCAGGTGCCGGGACGGCTCGGACGGGCCGTCCCGATCCCCCGCGGACCTACTCGGCCGGCGCGCCGACGCGGCCGGACGCCGCGGCCGGGCTGGAATGGCTGAGCCGGAGCACCGTGACCATGCCGACGAGGCCCGCGCAGGCGATCAGCAGCAGGCCGCCGGTGAAGCTGCCGGTCCAGTCCTTGATCGCGCCGACGGCGTAGGGCGCGACGAAGCCCGACAGGTTGCCGATCGAGTTGACCACGGCGATCGCGCCCGCCGCAGCGGCGCCAGAGAGCGTCTCGGTCGGCAGCGTCCAGGTGATCGGCAGCGCCCCGAAGATGCCGAGCGCCGCGCCCGAGAACAGCACCACCTTCACGATCGAATCGCCGACGAGGGCCGCCCCGATGGTGCAGAGCGAGGCGCAGGCGAGCGCCGCCGCGAGGTGATAGCGCCGCTCGCGCTTGGCGTCCGAGCGCCGGCCCCACCACAGCATGCCGACGGTGCCGACGGCGTACGGGATGATCATCACGAAGCCGGTCTGGGCGTTGGTGAGACCGAAGGCCTTGAAGATCTGCGGCAGGAAGAAGCCGAAGGCATAGAGCAGCGCGACGGCGCCGAAATACACCACCGCGATGGCGAGCACCCGCGGGTTGAGGATTTCCTGCGTCAGCGGCACGTGACCCTGGCGCGGCGTGCGGGCGGCTTCAGCGGCCAGCGTCTGCTCCAGCCAGGCGCGCTCGTCGGGGGCGAGCCATTGGGCGTCGGCCGGACGGTCGGTGAGGTAGAAGTAGGTCATCACCGACAGGATCACCGCCGGCAGCGCCTCGATCACGTAGAGCCACTGCCAGCCCCTGAACCCGAGCACGCCGTCGAGCTCGAGCAGCAGGCCGGAGATCGGCGAGCCGATGACGCTCGAGAGCGGGATCGCCACCATGAACAGCGAGACGATGCGCGCCCGGTAGGCCGAGGGATACCAGAGGGTGAGATAGAAGATGATGCCCGGGAAGAAGCCGGCCTCGGCCGCGCCGAGCAAGAGGCGCATGATGTAGAAGCTCGTCTCGCCGCCGATGAAGGCCATGCCGCCGGAGATCAGGCCCCAGCTCAGCATGATGCGGGCGATCCAGCGCCGCGCCCCGAACTTCTCCAGCGCCAGGTTCGACGGCACCTCGAAGATGAAGTAGGTGATGAAGAACAGCCCGGCGCCGAGGCCGTAGGCGGTGGCCGAGATGCCGAGATCCCGGTTCATGGTCAGCGAGGCGAACCCGACATTGACGCGGTCGAGATAGGCCACGAAGTAGCAGACGATCAGGAACGGGATCAGGCGCCAGCTGACGCGCTTGATCGTGCGGGCTTCGATATCGGTTGTCACGGCTGTTTCCTCCCGGCCGTCGCTGATGGCTGGCCAAGTCTGGCGTCCCGGCTCTGGCGCCCGGGATGACCGGATTGTCCGCGCTTGGCAAGGAGCGACGATCTGCGAAGGCCGCGGCACTTGTGGGACGGACCTCTTCTGGTCTAGTGCTCCCCTCCCCCACCGGTGATGCACCGCAGCGAGGCCCGTCGGGCCGCGCCCGCGCCGGTGCCCGTTCGAGACGCAGATAGTTCGCCATGGTCACGCCACGCCGCGACAGCGGAGCCGACCGCCCCCAGCTCACCGGAGCCCGGGTGCTCGTCGTCGAGGCCCGCTACTACGAGGACATCGCCGACGAGCTCCTCGCCGGCGCCACGGCGGTGATCGCGGCGGCAGGCGCCGAGGCCGTGGTCGTCACGGTGCCGGGCGCGCTGGAAATCCCCCAGACCGTCGCGATCCTGCTCGAGGCGGCGGCCCGCGCCCGCAAGCCCTACGACGCCGTGGTGGCGCTCGGCTGCGTCATCCGGGGCGAGACCGGCCATTACGACATCGTCGCCGGCGAGAGCGCCCGGGCGCTGATGGACCTGTCCGTCATGCTCCGCCTGCCGCTCGGCAACGGCATCCTGACGGTCGAGACCGAGGCCCAGGCCCAGGCCCGCGCCCGCGTGGCCGAGATGAACAAGGGCGGCGGTGCGGCGGAGGCGGCTCTGGCCGTGCTGGCCCTGCGCCGGGCCGAGGAGGCGGGCCGCCAGGACCGCACCATCGGCTTCACCCCCCGCCGCAACCCGGAGACCGAGTGAGATGAAGCCCGCCGAGCGCAGCGGCGCCCGCCTCGCGGTGGTCCAGGCCCTCTACGAGATGGAGATCTCCGGCAAGGGCGTGATCGACGCTCTCGCCGAGTTCGAGGCCTTCTGGATCGGGCAGGTCATCGACGAGGTCGAGCACCCGCCGGCCGAGACCGCCTTCTTCCGCGACCTCCTGCGCGGCACCGTCGAGGAGCAGCGGGCGATCGACCAGCGCCTCGACGCGGCTTTGGCCGCCGGCTGGCCCTTGCGCCGCCTCGAGGCGGTGGTGCGGGCGATCCTGCGCGCCGGCGCCTACGAGGTGATGTTCCGCCGCGACGTGCCGGTGAAGGTCGCGATCTCCGAATACGTCGACGTCGCCCACAGCTTCTACGAGGGCGAGGAGCCAGGCCTCGTCAACGCGGTGCTCGACAAGGTCGGTCGCGCCGTGCGTCCGGAGGACTTCTCCAAGGGCTCACGCGCCGGTTGATCCGGCGTGCCGCGAATTCCCGCGGACGGTATGACCTCTCACGGATAAACGGAAAATAGTCTCTTTTGCCGTTAGATCCTTGCGACGCCCCGTCCGGGGTCTAGCTGTCGGCCGAGACTCGGGCCGGGACCGGCGGCGTCGCCGCCACCCCGACCTCCGCCGTGAGAGCGCCACGCGATGGCCCGCCCCGACCTGCCCCGCCCCACCGAAGACGAGCTGATCGCCCGCTACTTCGCACCGCTCGCCGGTGAAGGCGGGCTGTCGCTGCGCGACGACGCGGCCCTGCTGACGCCGCGCCCGGGCCACGACCTCGTGCTGACCACCGACGCGGTGGTAGCCGGCGTGCATTACTTCCCCGACGACCCGCCGGCCTCGATCGCCTGCAAGGCCCTCGGCGTGAACCTGTCCGACCTCGCCGCCAAGGGGGCGGAGCCGCGGGGCTTCCTCCTCACCCTGGCGCTGGCGGAGGATTGGGACGAGCGCTGGCTGGCCGAGTTCTGCACCGGCTTGAGCGAGGCGGCGGCGTTGGCGAGTTGCCCGCTTCTCGGCGGCGACACCGTGCGGGCGGCGGGATCCACCCTCGTCGGCATCACCGCCCTCGGCGAGGTCCCGTCCGGCACCATGGTGCGGCGGGCCGCGGCGCAGGTCGGCGATCGCCTCCTGGTATCGGGCAGCATCGGCGACGCGGCGCTCGGCCTGAAGCTCCGGCAGAAACCCGCGGCCGCCTGGGGCGAGGCGGTGTCGTTCCCGGTCCGCGCCGCTTTGGTCGACCGCTACCTGCATCCGCGAGCGCGCCTCGCCCTCGCTCCGGCCCTGCGCGCCCATGCCCGCGCGGCGATGGACGTGTCCGACGGGCTCGTCGGCGACCTCGCCAAGATGATGCGGGCCGCGGACCTGAGCGCCGAGGTCGAGATCGAGCGGGTTCCGCTCTCGGAGGCCGCCCGGGCGGCGCTGGCGGCGAAGCCGGACCTCCTCGACACTGCGCTCACCGGAGGCGACGATTACGAGATCCTCTGCGCGGCCGATCCGGCCGCCGTGCCGGCCCTGCGCGAGGCGGCCGAGCGGGCCGGCGTGCCTCTGACCGAGATCGGCACGGTGACGGAGGGCGGCGCCCCGCCGGTCTTCCGGACGCGGGACGGCGGCACGCGGCGCTTCCGCTCCGGCTCGTTCAGCCATTTCTAGGCCCGCTCCGAAGATTCGGACCGACGCCGAAAGTCTCAGGCGGATGAAGCTTGGGAGCGTTTGCGCTCGGATGGGAAGTTTGGCACGACTGTGAGTGCGGATCCGCGCTGGCGTGCGGGCCCGCTCAACAGGGAGGGAGGCCCGCTTCGCGCGTACACGGCCGCTCGCCATCTCGGCCGTCCGACGTCGCGGGAATGCCCGACAATCAAGGACGGTAGAATGACCGCACTCCTGCTCATCATCCTGGGCGGCCTCTGTGCCGTTGCCTACGGCATCGTCACCATCAACGACGTCATGCGGCGCGATGCCGGCACGCAGCGCATGCAGGAGATCGCCGGCGCGATCGCCGAGGGCGCTCAGGCCTATCTGCGCCGCCAATACGCCACGATCGGGATCGTCGGCGTGGTGCTCTTCGTGCTCCTGGCCTGGTTCCTCGGCCTCAAGGTCGCGATCGGCTTCCTCATCGGGGCCGTCCTGTCGGGCGTCGCCGGCTTTATCGGCATGAACGTCTCGGTGCGGGCGAACGTGCGTACCGCCCAGGCCGCGGCGCAATCGCTGGGCGCCGGCCTCTCGGTGGCGTTCAAGTCGGGCGCCGTCACCGGCATGCTCGTGGCCGGCCTCGCGCTGCTCGGCGTCGCCCTCTACTACACCTACCTCACCCGCTTCGCCGGCCTCGACCCGGCGGGCCGCGAGGTCATCGACGCGCTCGTGGCCCTCGGCTTCGGCGCCTCGCTGATCTCGATCTTCGCCCGTCTCGGCGGCGGCATCTTCACCAAGGGCGCCGATGTCGGCGGCGACCTCGTCGGCAAGGTCGAGGCCGGCATTCCGGAGGACGATCCGCGCAACCCCGCCACCATCGCGGACAATGTCGGCGACAACGTCGGCGACTGCGCCGGCATGGCGGCCGACCTGTTCGAGACCTACGCGGTCACCCTCGTCGCCACGATGGTGCTGGCGGCGATCTTCTTCTCGGGGCAGGTCGATGTCGGCGGCCGCAACGTGCTCGAGACGATGCTGATCTACCCGATGGCGATCGGCGCGGCCTGCATCATCACCTCGATCATCGGCACGTTCTTCGTGCGCCTGGGCTCGAACCAGTCGATCATGGGGGCGCTCTACAAGGGGCTGATCGGCGCCGGCGCGCTCTCGATCGCGGCGATCGCGGGCCTCAACATGGTGATGTTCGGCGGCTTCTCGACCCGCTTCACCACGGCGGGCGGCGACAGCTTCACCTCGCTCAGCCTGTTCCTGTGCGCGGTGGCCGGCCTCGTCATCACGGCGCTGATCGTCGTCATCACCGAGTACTACACCGGCACCCGCTACCGGCCGGTCAAGTCGATCGCCCACGCCTCGGTCACCGGCCACGGCACCAACGTGATCCAGGGCCTGGCGATCTCGCTCGAATCGACCGCGCTGCCGGCGATCGTGATCGTGGCCGGCATCATCGTCACCTACGGACTCGCCGGCCTGTTCGGCATCGCCATCGCGGTCACCGCCATGCTGGCTCTGGCCGGCGTCGTCGTCGCCCTCGACGCCTTCGGGCCGGTGACCGACAATGCCGGCGGCATCGCCGAGATGGCCGGCCTGCCGAAGGAAGTGCGCAAGTCCACCGACGCGCTCGATGCGGTGGGCAACACCACCAAGGCCGTGACCAAGGGCTACGCCATCGGTTCGGCGGGTCTCGGCGCCCTGGTGCTCTTCGCCGCCTACACCTCGGACCTCGACTACTTCATCAAGAACGCCTCGGCGACCCAGTACCGGTTCTTCCAGGGGATCACCGTCGACTTCTCGCTGTCCAACCCCTACGTGGTCGTCGGGCTGCTGCTGGGCGGCCTAATCCCCTACCTGTTCGGCGGCATCGCCATGACGGCGGTGGGCCGTGCCGCCGGCGCGGTGGTGGAGGAGGTCCGCCGCCAGTTCCGCGAGAAGCCCGGCATCATGCAGGGGACCGAGCGGCCCGATTACGGCCGTGCGGTCGACATGCTGACCAAGGCGGCCATCAAGGAGATGGTGGTCCCCTCGCTGCTGCCGGTCTTGTCGCCGGTGGTGCTGTTCTTCGTCATCCAGGCCATCGCCGGGAAGGGGCAGGCCTTCGCGGCGGTGGGCGCGATGCTCCTCGGCGTGATCCTCACCGGCCTCTACGTCGCGGTCTCGATGACCTCGGGCGGCGGCGCCTGGGACAACGCCAAGAAGTACATCGAGGACGGCCATCACGGCGGCAAGGGCTCCGAGGCCCACAAGGCCGCGGTGACCGGCGACACCGTCGGCGACCCCTACAAGGACACCGCCGGCCCGGCGGTGAACCCGGCGATCAAGATCACCAACATCATCGCGCTGCTGTTGCTGGCGATCCTGGCGCATAGCTGACCGAAGAGGCGCGGCCGCCCGGAACCCGGGCGGCCGTCTTTCGCGGGGCAGAGTTGCACCCGATGGAACTTGGCGGGGCGTCTCCCGGGCTGCCCTATGCCGGGATGCAGAGTGCCCGCGCCGCCGCGTCGGGGAACGTCCGGGGGCGCGGCGCCGGCATGATGGTGGCAGGGCACGGCGGCGGGTCGTCATCGTCGTCGTTCCGGCGGCCCGGGCGGAGGTGCCAGCCGATCGTCCAAGCGGTGCGCGACCGGCGCCGCGGGGACAGCCGTCGCGTCGGGCGCGTCCCGGAGCCGCGCGGGGCTTCGTCGTCGAGTTCGGCGAGAGCGCCCAGCACGGCGTCGACCGGGACCGGCTCGGCCCGGCTGCCGGCCAGGCAGCGCAGGCCCGGCGCATTCTCCAGCGCGCAGGCATCCGATGCCCAGGAGGCCAGGATCGCACGCTTCTCCGTCCTCGACAGATTCGGGTGCGCCAGCACCTCCCGCGGATGCCGGAACACGTCCCCGGGCGCGACGAGGGCCTGCCACGCCTCGACCGATGCCGGCTGGACGCCAGGCGGGTTCATCGGGCCGGTACGGACGGGACCGGCCTGGGTGAGATGCATCTCCATCGACACGGTTCATCTTCCCTGATGGTGCGTGACGGGGCACGAAAAGGGGTTCAGGCCCCGGGGGCGCGGGCCTCCGGGGTTCCGTTCGTCAGTGGATGACCACAGGGGTCAGGCGGCCTTTTAGATCAGGCGGCCTTTTAGATCAGGCGGCCTTGGAGCGATCCTCGGCATGGCCTTCGATCTGGGCGGGCGCGTTGTCCTGCCCGATGGAGGCCTGGCTGCCGCCGATGGCGATGCGGCGCGGCTTGAGCGCCTCCGGCACCTCGCGCTTGAGGTCGACCGAGAGCAGGCCGTTCTGCAGGCTCGCGCCCGTGACCTTCACGTGGTCGGCGAGGCTGAAGGTCTGGCGGAAGGCGCGCGCCGCGATGCCGCGGTGCAGGTAGTCGCGCTCGCCGTCCTTGTCCTTCTTCTGGCCGGTGACGAGCAGCGTGGTATCGTGCTGGGTCAGTTCGATCTCGTCCTGCGAGAAGCCGGCCACCGCCATGGTGATGCGGTAGGCGTCGTCACCCAGCTTCTCGATGTCGTAGGGCGGCCATTGCTGCGTCGACGGCTCGATCCGGGCTGCCTGATCCAGCATCGAGAACAAGCGGTCGAAGCCGACGGTGGAACGGTACAACGGCGCGAAGTCGAAGGTCCTCATGACCACATCCTCCTGAGAGCAACGTGATGACGAGGGCCACCGGACACCTCTGTCCGGCGCCCAACCTGCGAGCCCGTTCGGGCCTCGCGCGCATGAAACGCGTCCACCAGTCCCTGGTTCCGGCCTGGAGCGAATTTTTTTCGCGCCCCTGCGGTGCGGGCTCAGACCTGGGCCTGGCCCCCATCCACGAACAGTTCGACGCCGTTGACGAAGCTGGCATCGTCCGAGGCCAGGAACAGGGCGGCCCGGGCGATCTCGTCCGCCTCGCCGACGCGGCCCATCGGGATTCGGGAGGCGAGGTAGTCCAGCAGGCCCTGCTGCTGCGCCGCATCCGGGCCGGCGAGATCGACGAGGCCCGGCGTGCGGGTCGCACCGGGGCTCAGCGTGTTGACGCGGATCGCGCGGCCCTTCAGATCGAGGATCCAGTTGCGGGCGAGCGCCCGCACCGCCGCCTTCGAGGCCGCGTAGACGCTGAAGGCCGCCGTGCCCTCGGTGCCCGCCGTCGAGCCGGTCAGGATCACCGACGCGCCGGGCGCCAGCAGCGGCAGCGCCTTCTGCACCGTGAACAGCACGCCCTTCACGTTGCGGCCGAACGTGTCCTCGTAATGCTCCTCCGTGATCTCGCCGAGCGGCAGCATCGCGCCGCCGCCGGCATTGGCGAACAGCACGTCGATGCGGCCGGCCTCCGCCTGCACCTGGGCGATGAGCCGGTCGAGGTCGGCGAGCTTCGCGGCATCGGCCTGCACGCCGGTGGCCGAAGGACCGATCGCCGCGACGGCCCTGTCGAGTTCCGCCCGGCGCCGGCCGGTGACGAAGACGCGGGCGCCTTCCTGGGCGAAGAGCCGGGCGGTGGCGAGGCCGATGCCGCTGGTGCCGCCGGTCACCACCGCGACCTTGTCGATGAGCTTGCCGGTCATGGTTCGTGTCTCCCCCGTTCGGGTGTGTGAGCGGGACCATGGATCGGAGTTAGCGCTTGCGATATGGCAACGTCTGCAAACCATCGTTGCAGATCTGTCGATGTCGAAGCTGCCGGATTTCGAGGGCCTCGCCCTCTTCGCCAAGGTCGCGGAAGAGCGCTCCTATGCGGGCGCGGCGCGGGCGGCGGGCGTGTCGGTCGCCACCGTGTCCCGCGCGGTGAGCCGGCTGGAGGCGCGTCTGGGCGGGCGGCTCGTCAACCGCAGCTCGCGCCGGCTCGCCCTGACCGAGTTCGGCGAGCGGGTCGTCGAGGGCGCCGCCCGCGCCAGCCGCGAGGCGCAGGAGGCGGAGGATGCGGCGCGCGACCTGTCGCGCCGGCCGCGCGGCACGGTGCGGCTCGCGGTGCCGATGTCGTTCGGGCTGCGCTGGGTCGCGCCGCTGCTGCCGGAGCTGTTCTCGCTCTACCCGGACCTCGCCGTCGACCTGCATCTCTCGGACGCGACGGTCGACCTCGTCGGCGAGGGGTTCGACGCGGCCCTGCGCATCGCGGCCCTGCCGGATTCCGCGCTCGTCGCGCGGCGCCTCCTGCCGGTCACGGCCCTCGTCGTGGCGGCACCGGCCTATCTGGCACGGCACGGCCGGCCGGAGCATCCGGACGAGCTGAGGCCGGAGCACTGCCTCGGCTACGCCTACCGCGCCCGGCGGGGCGTCTGGCGCTTCACCGGGCCGGGCGGCGCGGAGGCGAGCGTGGTGCCCGCCGGTCCCTTGCGGGTGACGAATGCCGATGCCCTGCTGCCGGTTCTGCTCGACGGGCTCGGCCTCGCCGAGCTCCCGGACTTCATCGCCGCCGACCATCTCGCCGACGGGCGACTGGAGGCGCTGCTGCCGGAATGGCACCTGCCGGGCGGCGCGCTCTCCTTCGTCACGCCGAGCGCGCAGGCCAGGCCTGCCAAGGTCGAGGCCTTGGCGGAGTTCTTCGCCGCGCGGCTCTCCCGTGTGGGCCCGCGCGCGTGATGCGGGGCGAAGGTCAGCTCAGCCCGACCGCCGCCCGCGCCTCCGTCAGCCGCGCCGCGTAGCGGGCGATCAGGTCGACCTCGAGGTTGAGCCTGTCCCCGACCCGGCGCTCGCCCCAGGTGGTGACGGCGAGGGTGTGGGGGATCAGCAGCACCGTGAAGGTGTCGCCTTCGACGCCGTTGACGGTGAGCGAGGTGCCGTCGAGGCAGACCGAGCCCTTCTCGGCGATGAAGCGCGACAACCCGGCCGGCGCCCGGAGCACGAAGCGCTCGCTCGGCGCCCAGACGTCGCCGGCCTGGCCGGTCACCGGCTCGCGAGCGACGATCTCGGCCAGCCCGTCGACATGGCCGGTGACGAGGTGGCCGCCGAGCTCGTCGCCGATCTTGAGCGAGCGCTCCAGGTTCACCCGCGTGCCCGGACCCCACGCTCCGACCGTGGTGCGGGCCAGGGTCTCGGCCGCGGCATCGACCTCGAAGGTGCAGCCACCCTCGCGCGGGGTCACCGTCACGGCGGTGAGGCAGGGCCCCGAGCAGGCGATCGAGGCGCCGATCAGGATGCCGGCGGGGTCGTAGGCGCAGTCGATGGCGATGCGCTTCAGCTTGGAATCGCCGGAGACCGCGACGACGCGGCCGACATCCGAGACGAGGCCGGTGAACATCTACGGGCTCCGTACGTGGCAGGTGAAGAGATCGGTGCCGATCCGAGCCTCCTCCGCGACCGCGAAATCCGCGGAGGCGAGGCGCGCGGCGAGGTTCGGGCCGACCGCCGGCAGGCCGGGCCGGCCGAGGACGCAGTCGCCGGTGACGAGCAGGCACTCGTCGACGAGTCCGTCGCGGGCGAGCGCGTCGGCGAGCGTCGGCCCGCCCTCCGAGCACACCCGGGTGAGGCCGCGGGCGCCCAGGAACCGCAGGGCCGCCGGCAGGTCGATGCGCCCTTCCGCGGTGACCGGCACCCGCTGCACCTCGGCGCCAGCCGCGCTGAGCGCCTCGGCGGCCGGGCCGGGCGCCTCGCGGCCGGCGAGGATCAGGGTCGGGACGGTGGCGCTGGTGCGCACCAGGCCGGCTGTCGGCGGCGTGCGCAAGGCTGGATCGAGGACGATCCGCAGCGGCGAGCGGGCCGCCATCCCGGGCAGGCGCACGGTGAGCTGGGGATCGTCCGCCAGCACCGTGCCGACGCCGACCATGATCGCGTCGCAATGGGCCCGCTGCAGGTGGATCTCGGCATTGGCCCGCGGCCCGCTGATCATCAGCCGCCCCTCCCCGCCCGCCGCGTAGCCGTCCGCCGTGCGGGCGAGCTTGAGGAAGACCGCCGGCCGGCCCTGCGTGATCCGGGTGACGTGCCCGCGCTGGTCGCGGGCGGCCTCCGCGCCCATCAGCCCGACCGAGACGGCGATGCCGGCCTCGGCCAGCCGGGCATGGCCGCGGCCGGCGACCCGGGGATCGGGATCGTCCATCGCGCTCACCACCCGGGCGACCCCCGACGCGATGGTGGCATCGGCGCAAGGCGAGGTGCGGCCGTGATGCGAGCAGGGTTCGAGCGTGACGTAGAGGGTGGCGCCGCGTGCCGCCTCCCCGGCCGCCGCCAGCGCGACCCGCTCGGCATGGGGCCGGCCGCCGGGCTGCGTCACGCCCTGCGCCAGGATCCGCTCGGACCCCGGCGGACCGGCAACCAGCACCGCGCCGACCGACGGGTTCGGCCAGGCCTGGCCCAGATGGCGCCGGCCAAGGGCGAGGGCGAGGCGCATGTAGCGCCGGTCGGCCTCCTCCTGGGCGGAATCTCGGGCGCTCACGACGCGCGGCTCCGCGGGCGGCGGGCCGGCGGCGCCGGATCGATCGGAACTGAGGCGTCGGCCGGGGAAGCCTCGTCGGCGCCGGCCGCCTGGGCCGCGCCGGCGGCGAGGTGGCCCAGCAATTCCTCGAAGTCCCGGGCCTCGCGAAAGTTCTTGTAGACCGAGGCGAAGCGCACATAGGCGACGTCGTCGAGGCCCTTGAGCCCCTCCATCACCGCCTCGCCGATCGCCTCGCTGGTCACCTCGGCCTCGCCGGTGCTCTCGAGCCGGCGGGTGATGCCGCTCACCAGGCGCTCGATGCGCTCCGGCTCGACCGGGCGCTTGCGCAAGGCCGTCTCGACCGAGCGCTGCAGCTTGTCGCGGTCGAACGGCACCTTGCGGCCCGAGCGCTTGACGACGATCAGCTCGCGCAGCTGCACCCGCTCGAAGGTGGTGAAGCGGCCGCCGCAATCCGGGCAGATCCGCCGGCGGCGGATCGCCGAGCTGTCGTCGCTCGGCCGGGAATCCTTCACCTGCGTGTCGAGGCCGCCGCAATAGGGGCACCGCATCGGTCGCCCGTTCCTCTACTGACGAAAAAGGGCCGGTCCCGCGCGCGGGACCGGCCCCGGAAGGGGCGTGTTCTAGAGCGCTCCCGGCGGAAGGGGAAGCCGGGAGATCAGGGACTCAGTTCAGCCGTAGATCGGGAAGCGGTCGGTCAGCGCGTGGACTTCGCGCTTGGCCGCTTCCTCGGCGCCTGCATCGCCCGCCTCGCCGGCGCGGTGCAGGCCGTCGAGCACCTGCACGATCAGCTCGCCGACCTTCTTGAACTCGGCGACGCCGAAGCCGCGGGAGGTCGCGGCCGGGGTGCCGAGGCGGATGCCGGAGGTGATGGTCGGCTTCTGGGGATCGAACGGCACGCCGTTCTTGTTGCAGGTGATGCCGGCGCGGGTGAGCGCGGCCTCCGCCGCCTTGCCGGTCAGCTCCTTGGCGCGGAGATCCACCAGCATCAGGTGGTTGTCGGTGCCGCCGGAGGTGATGTCGTAGCCGCCCGAGATGATCGTGTCGGCGAGCGCCTTGGCGTTCTCCACCACCTGGCGGGCATAGACCTTGAACTCCGGCCGCAGCGCCTCGCCGAAGGCCACCGCCTTGCCGGCGATGACGTGCATCAGCGGCCCGCCCTGGAGGCCCGGGAAGATCGCCGAGTTGAGCTTCTTGGCCAGCGCCTCGTCGTTGGTGAGGATCATGCCGCCGCGCGGGCCGCGCAGGGTCTTGTGGGTGGTGGTGGTGACCACGTGGGCGTGCGGGAACGGCGAGGGATGGACGCCGCCCGCCACGAGGCCGGCGAAGTGCGCCATGTCGACGAAGAAGATGGCGCCGACGCTGTCGGCGATCTCGCGGAACTTGGCGAAGTCCCAGTGGCGCGGATAGCCCGAGCCGCCGGCGATGATCACCTTCGGCTTGTGCTCCTGGGCCAGGCGCTCGACCTGCTCCATGTCGATGCGCTGATCCTCGCGGCGCACCGTGTAGGAGACCGGCTTGAACCACTTGCCCGAGACGTTCGGGGGCGCGCCGTGGGTGAGGTGGCCGCCGGCCGCGAGATCGAGGCCGAGGAAGGTGTCGCCGGGCTGCATGGTGGCCATGAACACGCCCTGGTTCGCCTGGGAGCCGGAATTCGGCTGCACGTTGGCGAATTCGCAGCCGAACAGGCGCTTGGCGCGCTCGATGGCGAGGTTCTCGGCGATGTCGACGAACTCGCAGCCGCCGTAATAGCGCCGGCCCGGATAGCCCTCGGCGTATTTGTTGGTGAGAACCGAGCCCTGCGCCTCGAGCACGGCGCGCGAGACGATGTTCTCCGAGGCGATCAGCTCGATCTCGTGCTGCTGGCGACCGAGCTCCTGCGCGACCGCGCGGGCGAGATCCGGATCGGCGTCGGCGAGCGACGCGGAGAAGAACGAGTTGGACCGGGTATTGGCGGCGGTGCCCACGCTCATGATGGCCTCGAGGTTCGTCGGGAGCCGCCCGGACGGAGCGCCGGTGCGGGATAAGCTACTGGGATCGACCGGCTTCTACACGCGGGCGACGGAGGAGTCCAAGGCCGCAGCGGCGGACCTTTGTCTGTGAGCGACATCTGCTGCGGCTCCTGGCCGCGACCTTGCGGCAAGATTCCGGAGCGAGACGTCGAGATCGGGACTCGGGCGCGAAGCGAGCCGGACCGACGTCGCGGAGCTGAAACCCTCCGCGTCTGTCCGTGGCGGCACAGCGGCGCCCGAAATCCAAACAGCATCGATCATGCGGGACAAAGACGTGGACGAACCCACTCCGTTCTCTGGTCCCGCACCTGTTCACCTGGATCGCGGACGTCGTTGCACGGCCCCGAACTGGCGGGAGAGGGTGACAATTCCGTCTGACTTGATGGGAAGCTAGGATTGAGCGCAATTTGCGTCAAGCGCTCGGCGATTCAGAAAAACTGAAAGCGAGGTCACAAATCTTTTCGGCCGTACTTCAGTAGTGGGGCGGCGGGGGCTCGTCCCCGCTCTCGGCCGGGCGCTCAGCCATCTCGCGCACCCGCTCGCGCAGGGCGGCGACGTGCCGCGTCAGAGCGTCGATCGCGCTCCATTGCTCGGTGACGATGCGGTTCAGGTCCTCGATCGTCGCGTCCTGGTAGGCGATGCGGGCTTCGAGCGCGTCGAGGCGGGTTTCGGGATCGGGGGTCATGATGTCCACTCATGCGAAAACGGCCCGGGCTCACGCCCGGGCCGTCGTCAGTTCGGGTCGTCGCGCGGCGATCAGTTGGTCTGGTCGTCGTCGGCGTCGGGGTTGAAGTTGCGCGGGCCGGCAGCGGCGGCAGCCATCGAGGCGGTCGGGGCGCCGGCGCCGTCGCGCTTGTAGATGTCGTCGCGGAACTGCACGAGGCCGTCCGGGGTCGACCAGGCGGTGATGTAGGTCCAGTAGACCGGGATCGGCGCGACCGGCCGGGCATCGACCCGCTGGCCGCCCTGGATGATCGCCTCGATCGTGTCCGGGTTGGCGTTCGGGGTGCCCTGCAAGATCCAGGACACGTATTCGCGCACGTTCTGCACGCGCACGCAGCCCGACGAGACGAAGCGGAAATCGTCGCCGAAGATGCCCTTGGCCGGCGTGTCGTGCATGTACACGCCGTGCGGGTTCGGGATGTTGATCCGCACGAAGCCCATCGAGTTCAGGTCGACGCCCGGATCCTGGCGGAAGCGGTAGCGGGTCGCCTCGTCGGAATGCCAGTTGACCTGCGACGGCGGGATCTCGCGGTCGCCGTTGAAGATGCGGATCTTGTTGTCGGTCAGGTAGGCCGGATCCTTCTGCATCTTCGGGATCAGGTCCTTCTTGATGATCGAGGCCGGCACCGTCCAGTAGGGGTTGAAGTTCACCTCCTGGATCTTGGCGTTCATGATCGGCGACTGGCGGTCGATCTTGCCGACGCCGGCGGCGTGGCGGGTCGCGACGTGGTCGCCGTCGACCGTCTCGACGAGGGCCGCCGGGATGTTGACGATGACGTAGCGCTCGCCGAGATTGCCCGAATAGGAGCGCAGGCGCACCGCGTTCAGCTCGAGCTGGCGCAGGCGCACGTCCGCCGGCACGTTCATCGCCTGGACGGTGGTGATGTTCATCGCGCCGGTCTGGTTCAGGCCGTGCCGGGCCTGGAAGCGGCGCACGCCGGCCTCGACATAGGAATCGTAGACCGGCGAGGAGCCCGCCGCCGGGTCGAGGTCGCCGGAGACGATCAGGCGCTGGCGCAGGGCGGTGACCGCCGGGCTCTTCGAGCCGACGCGCAGGCGCTCGGCGCCCGACACGGGCTGCCAGCCGCCGCGGGCCACGATGTCGCGGTAGCGCTCGACCATCTGCTCGGTGGCCGCCAGGGTCTGGGGCGAGAGGATCGGCGTGTTGGAGCGCTGCACCCGCATCGTCGCGGCGGAATCGTAGTTCTGCGCCCACTCGGCCTGGGCCAGCCCGCCGCCCCGGTCCTGCGCCAGGGCCGGGAGGGCGGCGGCGGCCAGGAGAGCCAGGCCGAGCGAACCGGTGAGGGAAACGCGTGTCAGCATGGGAATTCTGCTCTCGAACCTCTGACGCGGGACGATCGACGGCGACAGACTTTCCGCTGCCGTGTTGCGCCCCATTCTATGGCCCGTGACGGTGCCGGGATGCGGTTAAGACACTATGAGGAGCGGGCCAGATTGTGGCGCCGGGCAGGCACCGCCGTGGAGCTTGGGCATAGCCTGTGGACTGCGGTAATTGTGCAACGCGCGGTCGGGGGGAGCGGTCTCTCCCGGCCGTAGCGGAACCCGGTCGCCTCGGCTATGTCTGGCGCATGGGCGATCTCGGGCAGGCATCGGGCAGGAGGGTCGCGCGCTGGCGCGCGGTCGCCGCCGTGCTGTCGCTCTACGGGCTGGTGCTGCAGGCCTTCCTCACCGGCCTCAACCCGGTTCCGGTCGCGGCGGGCGCCGGCATCCTCTGCCCGTCGCATCAGGCCCCGGCGGGGAGCGAACCGCTCGCGCACGCCCATGCCTGCTGCACGCTCGGCTGTCCGGCCCCGCTCACCCCGCCGCGACCGGCGACGGCGCAGGCCTGGCCGCCGCGGGCCGCCATCGTCCTGTCCTGGTCCTTCGCGGTGGAGACCCTGGCTCGCGGGCCGTCCGCCCGCTCCGCCTCCGCCCGCGGTCCGCCTGCCGCGTGACGCTCCGTCGGGCAGCGCCGCTGCTCTCACCCGTCACGCGACTTGCCGGATCCGACTCCCCATGACCTTCCCGCTCCGCGCCGGCCTCGCCGCCGCCTTGTCTCTCGTTGCCGCCCCCGCCCTCGCCCACGCGGTGCTCGCCGTCACGCAGGCGAGCCCGAACCAGACCTATCGGGGCGTGGTCCAGATCGGCCATGGCTGCGACGGCAAGGCCACGACCGGCCTCACCGTCACGATTCCCGAGGGCGTGATCGCGGCCAAGCCCATGCCGAAGGCCGGCTGGCAGCTCACGACCGTGAAGGGCGCCTATGCCCGCCCCTACCCGTCGCATCACGGCGCGGTGTCGGAGGGCGTGAAGGAGATCGCCTGGAGAGGCGGCTCCCTGCCCGACGACCAGTACGACGAGTTCGTGTTCCAGGCCCGCCTCACCGACGCGGTGGCTCCCGGCGGCACGGTCTACTTCCCGGTGCGCCAGGAATGCGACGGCGCCGTCGTCGACTGGCGCGAGGTGCCGGCCCCGGGCCAGTCCGCCCGCGACCTGAAATCCCCGGCTCCGGGCGTGCGCATCGTGGCCGCGGCCGCGGCCGCGCCGGCCGGTGCCGCGCCGGCCGGTTCCGCCTCGATCAAGGCCGGCGACCTCACCGTCACGGCGCCGTGGATCCGCGCCACCCCCGGCGGCGCCAAGGTGGCGGGCGGCTATCTTCAGGTCACCAATACGGGCAAGGAGCCCGACCGTCTGGTCTCGGCCTCGATCCCGCTGGCGGCCCGGGGCGAGGTGCACCAGATGGCGATGGACAAGGGCGTGGCGAAGATGGCGCCGGTGGAAGCGGGCCTCGTCATCAAGCCCGGCGAGACCGTGGTGCTCAAGCCCGGCGGCTACCACCTGATGTTCATGGACCTGACCGGCCCGGTGAAGGCCGGCGACACCCTCGACGGCACCCTGACCTTCGCCCGCGCCGGGACGGTGCCGGTGCGCTTCGCGGTCGGTGCCATCGGCGCGGCGGCCCCGGAGGCCGGGGGCGGGCACCAGCACCACTGAGGGCGAGCCGCCGGACCTGTGACGCGTCGGTAACGGCGGCGGCGGACCGCTCGACGTGTCCGCCACTTCCGCCCGGCTCGGCCGTTATGCCTTGGACGGACCGGCGCCCTGCCGGCCGCGCCCCGGAGTGACGATCATGAAGCTCAGGCTCCTCGCCGCCCTCGCTGTCTCGACATTCGCGCTCGCCGGCGCCGCCGAGGCACAGGGCATTCCCGGCGGGATGCAGCGCGGCGCCCGCGAGGGCAACCGCGTCGCCGGCCCGGTCGGCGGCATCGTGGGCGGGGCGGTCGGTGGGGCCGTCGGCGGCGTCAACGGCGTGCTCGGCATCGATCCGGGCCGGCGCGCCTACCGCACCCACATGCGCGGGCGGCATTATCATCACCGTCGGCACCGGCATTACCGCTGAGGATCGCGCCGGGTGGGCGAGGCTTCGTCGTCCGCCCGGCACTCGGCCAGAGCGAGATCGATCTTTCTAAGGCCGTCCGATTTGTAGACTTTGCTTCTACCGGATGGTCGAGAGGCCCATCCGCACAGCAAAAAGTTCGGTTTTACTGAGCCTACAGGTCTACGGCGGCGCTTGACCCTCTGGCCTCCGGGGTCCTAATCACGTCGGCCAGAGACGACGCCCGAGGACGCCATGACCGACCGCCAGCCCGGCTTCAACACCCTCGCGATCCATGCCGGCGCGGCGCCGGACGCCGCCACCGGCGCCCGGGCGACGCCGATCTACCAGACCACCTCGTTCGTGTTCGACGACGTCGATCACGCCGCCTCGCTGTTCGGGCTGCAGGCCTTCGGCAACATCTACAGCCGCATCACCAACCCGACCAATGCGGTGCTCGAAGAGCGCATCGCGGCCCTGGAGGGCGGCACCGCCGCCGTCGCGGTGGCCTCCGGCCACGCCGCCGAGTTCCTGGTGATGCACGCCCTGATGCAGCCGGGCGACGAGTTCATCGCCGCCAACAAGCTGTACGGCGGCTCGATCAACCAGTTCAACCACTCCTACAAGAACTTCGGCTGGAACGTCGTCTGGGCCGACACCGACGATCCGGCTTCGTTCGAGGCGGCGATCACCCCGCGCACCAAGGCGATCTTCATCGAGTCGATCGCCAATCCGGGCGGCGTCATCACCGACATCGCGGCGATCGCGGCGGTGGCCAAGCGGCACAACATCCCGCTCGTCGTCGACAACACCATGGCGACGCCGTACCTGATCCGCCCGTTCGAGCACGGCGCCGACATCGTGGTCCACTCGGCCACCAAGTTCCTCGGCGGCCACGGCAACTCGATCGGCGGACTGATCGTCGACGGCGGCTCGTTCACTTGGGCGGGCGACGCCCGCTACCCGATGCTGTCGCAGCCGCGGCCGGAATATGCCGGCATGGTCCTGTCCGAGACCTTCGGCAATTTCGGCTTCGCCATCGCCGTGCGGGTGCTGGGCCTGCGCGACCTCGGGCCGGCGCTGTCGCCGTTC
Organism: Methylobacterium tarhaniae; assembly: GCF_001043955.1. Classification (GTDB taxonomy): domain Bacteria; phylum Pseudomonadota; class Alphaproteobacteria; order Rhizobiales; family Beijerinckiaceae; genus Methylobacterium; species Methylobacterium tarhaniae. The sequence continues at coordinate 45,496 of NZ_LABZ01000021.1, forward strand.
AACGCCTTCCTGATCATCAACGGCATCGAGACCCTGCCGCTGCGCATGCAGCGCCATTCCGACAACGCCAAGACGGTCGCCGAGCACCTGAGCCGCCACCCGGCGGTGGCCTGGGTGAGCTATCCGGGCCTCGAGACCGACCGCTACCACCAGCTGCACAAGCGATACTGCCCGCACGGCGCCGGCGCGGTGTTCACCTTCGGCCTGAAGGGCGGCTACGAGGCCGGCGTGGCCCTGGTCTCGAACCTCAAGCTGTTCTCGCACCTGGCCAATATCGGCGACACCCGCTCGCTGGTGATCCACCCGGCCTCGACCACCCACCGCCAGCTCACCGACGAGCAGAAGACCCGGGCCGGCGCCGGCCCGGAGGTGGTGCGCCTCTCCGTCGGCATCGAGGATCCGCGCGACCTGATCGCCGACCTCGACCAGGCGCTCGCCTGAGGCACGCTGCGGGGCCCGGCCGCACGGCAGCCGGGCCCCTCCCCGCGACGGCCCGGTGCCGCCGGCACCGCTTCCGCTAGGGATCTGCCGTTAGGGAATTGGCGGCACAGGAAAAATTCCCGCAAGCATTGCGGCCAAGCCTGCTCCCGTGATCTACTGACCGCGACCAGTTTCGGCGCCGGGTGAGCCGCGGCTCCCGGCCTTCGGCGCCGTCGGGATGAATGCCGCCCGGGCGGGTCTGGAGGCTGGTGCGATGGTCGCCCGCGACACCGACGCCGAACGCGCCTCCAGCGTCGAGACGGCGCGCCAGCAGGCGATCCGCGAGGAGATCGCCCGCCTGCGCGCCCTGCTTCACGAAGCCAGGCCGCCTCACGAAGCGCGGACGCCCACCGGTGAGGTCGACCGAGCCGCCTCGCCCGCCGAGTGGGAGGCGCGCCTCGCCACCGCCGAGGACCTGAATGCCCGCCTGCGGGCGAGCGAGGCCTTCACCGCCCGGCTCCTGGCCGCGAGCCGCGACAGCATCCAGGTGCTCGCCCTCGACGGCACGGTGCAGTGGCTGACCGAAGCGGGCCGCCTCGACGCGGCGGCGATCGGCAGCACCTGGGCCGCATCCTGGCCGGAGCCCGGCGACCGGATCGCCGCCGAGGTGGCGCTCGCCGCCGCCCGTGCCGGCCGCACCGGCCGCTTCCGCGCGCCCTCGGGCCCGCGCGAGGCCATGCGCTGGTGGGACGTGGTGGTTTCGCCGATCCAGGGGCCCGACGGCATCCCCGAGCGCCTGCTCGCGGTGGCTCGCGACGTGACCGAGGCGCACCGCGCCGAGGAGCAGCAGGCGCTGCTGATGCAGGAGATGGCGCACCGCCTGAAGAACACCCTGGCGCTGGTCCAGGCGGTCGCGGCCCAGACCCTGCGCAGCGCCCCCAGCCTCGAATCGGCGATGGACGCCTTCAACGGCCGCCTGATGGCGCTGTCGGATGCGCACGACGTGCTGATCCGCGGGGCCTGGGCGGAAGCCGACCTCGCGGCGGTCGTCGAGGGCGCGATGGCGCCGCACATCGACGCGATGGATGGCCGCTTCGCCGCCGCCGGTCCCCGGGTCGGCCTCGGACCCCGCTCGGTCCTGACCCTGTCGCTGATGCTGCACGAGCTCGCCACCAACGCGGCGAAGTACGGCGCCCTGTCGAGCCCGACCGGCCGCGTCGCCGTCACCTGGGCGCTGGCGGGAGAGGCCGAGGCGATGCTGCACCTGCGCTGGGAGGAGAGCGGCGGCCCGCCCGTCGTGCCGCCTCGCCGCGGCGGGTTCGGCTCGCGGCTGATCGAGCGCAGCCTAGTGCACAGCTTCGGTGGCCGGGTCAGCCTGCGCTTCCCCCGCGAGGGCGCCGTGATGGACCTCGAAGCGCCGCTCGCCGCGATGCAGGACGGGACGGCCTAGCACCCTGCGAGACGGCACGACATGACCGCCCGAAACGGGACCTCGCGGGCGGATCCGGGGGCGGGACCGGCTGACGCTGCGTCCGCGGCCACGCTTGACCCCCGGCATGCGGACCCATAGGCAGCACCATTCGGCAGCAACCTTTCGCCCCCGCCTGCATTGCCCGCGATGACATCTGACCCGGACCGACACCCCCAGGATTCCCGTCAGGACGGGCCCGACCCCGCCTGCGACGCCGCCCCGGTGGTGCTCCTCGTCGAGGATGACGGCCTGCTGCTGATGGAGGCCGCCGACACCCTGGCGGAGGCCGGCTTCACCGTGCTGGAGGCGCCCCATGCCGACCAGGCCCTCAAGGTGCTGGAGAGCCGGCCCGACGTCGAGGTGCTGATGACCGACGTCGACATGCCGCTCGGCTCGATGAACGGCTTCGCCCTCGCCCGCCTCGTCTCCCGGCGCTGGCCGCGCATTCCGGTGCTGGTGGTCTCCGGCATGGGCAGCCCGGGGCCCCACGACATGCCGCCGGGGGCGCGCTTCATCCCCAAGCCCTACGCGCCCTCGGCCCTGGTGCGGACGCTGCACGACACCGTGCGCCGCGCCGCCTGAGCTGTGATGTTGTCGCAGATTTTTGTCGCAGAACCGGCCACCACTTTTGCGAAATCTGCTTAGCCTTCCACGGACGACCCCGATGACCGATCCGACCAAGCTGCATTTCGCCACCCGGGCGGTCCATGCCGGCACCGCCCCCGATCCGGCCACCGGCGCCCGGGCGCAGCCGATCTACTTCACCAACGGCTTCGTGTTCGAATCGAACGAGCAGGCCGCCGACATCTTCGCCATGCGGGCGACCGGCTTCTCGTATTCCCGCGGCTCGAACCCGACCGTGGCGGCGCTGGAGCGCCGGGTCGCCGCGCTGGAGGGCGCCAAGGCGGCGGTCGCCGTGGCCTCCGGCCAGTCGGCGATGCTGCTGGTGCTGATGACCCTGATGCAATCGGGCGACGCCTACGTCGCCTCCTCGCGGCTGTTCGGCGGCTCCCTCGGCCTGATGCGCCGGCTGGAGGGCCGCTACGACCTCGTGCCGCAATTCACCCGCGGCCTGACGCCGGAGGATTTCGAGCAGGCGATCACCGACAGGACCCGGGCGATCGTCTGCGAATCGATCGTCAACCCGTGCGGCACGGTGATCGACCTCGAAGGCGTCGCCGCGGTGGCGCACAAGCACGGCCTGCCGCTGATCGTCGACAACACGCTGGCCTCCCCGGCCCTGATCCGTCCGATCGAGCACGGGGCCGACATCGTGGTCCATTCGACCTCGAAGTTCCTGTCGGGCTCCGGCACGGTGATCGGCGGCATCGTCTGCGACGGCGGCCGGTTCGACTGGAAGGGAACGGGCCGCTACAACCTGATCAACGAGCCCTGGCCCGACTATGACGGCCTCGTCGTCTCCGAGCGCTTCCCCGAGACCGCCTTCGCGGTGGCCTGCCGGTTGTTCGGCCTGCGCGACCTCGGCCCCGGCCTGTCGCCGATGAATGCCTTCCTGACGCTCACCGGCACCGAGACCCTGCCCCTGCGCATGGAGCGCCACTGCGCCAACGCCAAGGCGGTGGCCGCCTTCCTCAAGGATCACCCGAAGGTCGCCTGGGTGAGCTACCCGTCGCTGCCGGGCCAGCCCGGCGAGGCGATGGCGAACCGCTACTCGCCGATGGGCGCCGGCTCGATCTTCACCGTCGGCTTCGAGGGCGGCGAGAAGGCGGCCCAACGATTCATCACCGGCCTCAACCTGATCTCGCACCTCGTCAATATCGGCGAGATCAAGTCCCTGGCGATCCACCCGGCGACGACGACCCACCGGCAGCTCCCCGCCGCCGACAAGGAGGCCGCCCGCGTCGGCCCCGACACCGTGCGGCTGTCGATCGGGCTGGAATCGACCGAGGACCTGATCGCCGACGTGGCGCAATCCCTCGACGCCCTCGACTGAGCCTTTCGCGCCGTCCGGGCCACCGCCGGACGGCGCTTGCCTCATGCTTCGAACAAATGTAGAACACGCTCAGGCCTGAGGCATGTGTGTAGTGGGCACAAGGCGTCCGCTCCCCTTGCCGGTCCCGGCCTGTTCGGCCCAACTCGCGTGACCGAAGCGGTGGTCCGCGGCGTCGGCCGGGCATGCGCCCGAGTGAGATGGAACGAGAGGAGAGCGTGATGGCGGGCAGCGTGAACAAGGTGATCCTGGTGGGCAATCTCGGGCGCGACCCGGAGACCCGCCGTCTGGCCTCCGGCGACCCGGTGGTGAACCTGCGCCTGGCCACGTCCGAGTCCTGGAAGGACAAGGCGACCGGCGAGCGCAAGGAGAAGACCGAGTGGCACTCGGTCGTGATCTACAACGAGAACCTGGCCCGCGTCGCCGAGCAGTACCTGCGCAAGGGCTCGAAGGTCTACGTCGAGGGCCAGCTTCAGACCCGCAAGTGGCAGGACCAGTCCGGCGCCGAGAAGTACACGACCGAGATCGTGCTGCAACGCTTCCGCGGCGAGCTGACGATCCTCGACGGCCGCGGCGGCGGCGCCGAAGGCGGCATGTCCGAGATGGGCGGCGACGACATGGGCGGCGGCCAGATCAGCCGCGGCGGCGATTACGGCGGTGGCGGCGGTGGCGGGCGCAGCAGCGGCGGGCGCTCCTCCTCCGGTGGCGAGCGGCGCCCGGCTCCGTCGTCGAGCGGCGGCAACCAGAAGCGCTACGACGACCTGGACGACGACATCCCGTTCTAGGGCGATCCCCGATCGCATCCTCCTTGGCGAGTGCGGCTCGCCACGGAGCGCACGACAATCGTGAGAAGCGCCCGGTCACATCGTGACCGGGCGCTGTGCTTGTCGCCATGCAGGATCTGACCGGGAACGGTGCCGTAGCGCTGGATTCGTCTCGCAGGAGACATGCGCGACATTCCGGCAAACACCCTTGCGTGAACTCCCGCAAATCATGCGCGATCATTCATGGTTGCCTCGGTGGTGATCGCGCGGGCAATGTCCACGTGCAAGAACTCGAGCTGCATGTCGGACTTGGTCGACGCGTATATCAAGCGACGAACCAATACGTTCGTACGCTATCCGAATGCGCCGATCGATATGTACATGATCCAGAAAAACGATGGATCGGTCAAAGTCTGCTCCGGCACCAGGACCACGATGACGGATGCCGCCGGCTCACCTCTGCCGGGATCATCATGCGGGACGGCGATATCGGCGCCGCCATCATCAGCAGCACCTATCCGTCCGTGCTGCCGAAATTCGTCAAAGCCTATATCAGCCCGCCGGGCGCTTCGTAGCGCGGCCCCGCGATCGACGTCATGATGAACGCCAAAGCGACCTGCCGAGCCGCGATCCGGCGGAGGAGCGCCTCCGCGCGGCCCGGTGACGCGCGCGATCCGAAAAGCCACGGGCCGGCGACGGCGACCACCGGCCCGCGGCACATGGGAGGGCGCCGCACTCCACGATGGGCGCCCTCCCCTCTCACGCCTCAGGCCGGCGCGCCGCCGGCCTTCGCCTCGCGCCGCCGGGCATGCAGCACGTACTCGGTGTAACCGTTGGGCTGGATGCGGCCCTTGAACACCAGGTCGCAGGCGGCCTGGAAGGCGGGGCCGTCGAAGCCCGGCGCCATCGGGCGGTAGAGCGGGTCGCCGGCATTCTGGCGGTCGACCACCTGGGCCATGCGCTTCATCGTCTCCATCACCTGTGCCTGCGAGACCACGCCGTGGTGCAGCCAGTTGGCGATGTGCTGGGACGAGATGCGCAGGGTCGCCCGGTCCTCCATGAGCGCCACGTCGTGGATGTCCGGCACCTTGGAGCAGCCGACGCCCTGGTCGATCCAGCGCACGACGTAGCCGAGGATGCTCTGGACGTTGTTGTCGATCTCCTGCTGCACGTCGTCGGGGGCGAAGTTCGAGCGGGCGAGCGGGATCTGCAGGATCTCGTCGAGAGCCGAGCGCGGCCGGCGCGCCAGCTCCTGCTGGCGGGCCTTCACGTCGGTCTCGTGGTAGTGCAGTGCGTGCAGGGTCGCGGCGGTCGGGGAAGGCACCCAGGCGGTCGAGGCGCCGGCCTTCGGGTGGGCGCCCTTCTGCATCAGCATCTCGGCCATGGCGTCGGGCGCCGCCCACATGCCCTTGCCGATCTGCGCCCGGCCAAGGAGGCCGCAGGCGAGGCCGACATCGACGTTGTTCTCCTCGTAGCCCTTGATCCAGGGCGTACCCTTCATGTCGTTCTTGCGGATGACAGGGCCCGCCTCCATCGAGGTGTGGATCTCGTCGCCGGTGCGGTCGAGGAAGCCGGTATTGATGAACACCACCCGCTGCTCCGCCGCCTTGATGCAGGCGGCGAGGTTCACCGTGGTGCGGCGCTCCTCGTCCATGATGCCCATCTTGAGGGTGTTGGGCTTCAAGCCCAGCATCGCCTCGACACGGCCGAACAGCTCGACCGCGAAGGCGACCTCCTCCGGCCCGTGCATCTTCGGCTTGACGATGTAGACCGAGCCGCGGCGGCTGTTGCGGATCGACGACGTGCCCTTGAGGTCGTGGATCGCGATCAGGGCCGTCACGGCCGCGTCGAGGATGCCCTCCGGCACCTCGGCGCCGCTCTCGTCGAGCACCGCATCGGTGAACATGTGGTGGCCGACATTGCGCACCAGCATCAGGGAGCGGCCGGGAACCGTCACCTCGCCCTCGCCCGACGGCGCCGTGTAGGTCCGGTCGGGGTTGAGCTTGCGCTCGAAGCGGCGCCCGTCCTTCTCGACCGCGGCCGAGAGCGTGCCGTTCATCAGGCCGAGCCAGTTGCGATAGACCACGACCTTGTCGTCGGCATCCACCGCGGCGACCGAATCCTCGAGGTCCATGATCGTCGAGACCGCCGACTCGATCACGATGTCGGCGACGCCGGAGGCGTCGAAGCGGCCGATCCGGTGAGTCCGGTCGAGGACGATCTCGACGTGCAGGCCGTGGTGGCGCAGCAGCAGGGCCGTCGGCGAGGTGGCCTTGCCGCGATAGCCGGCGAAGGCCTCGGGCCGGGCGAGCGGGATCGTGTCGCCGGTATTCATGTTGCCGACGAGCTGGCCGCCCTCCACCGCGTAGGTCACCACGTCGGCGTGGCGGCCGCCGGCCAGCGGCAGGGTGCGGTCGAGGAAGGCCCGGGCCCGGGCCACCACCCGGGCGCCGCGGGTGCGGTTGTAGCCGCTGGCGCGGGTCGCGCCGCCCTCCTCCGACACCGCGTCGGTGCCGTAGAGCGCGTCGTAGAGCGAGCCCCAGCGGGCATTGGCGGCGTTGAGCGCGTAGCGGGCGTTCGAGGTCGGCACCACGAGCTGCGGGCCGGCGATGGTGGCGATCTCGTCGTCGACGTCGTCGGTGCGCACCTGGACCGGTCCGGGATCGGGCAGGAGGTAGCCGATCTCGGTGAGGAACGCCTTGTAGGCCGCCTCGTCCACCGGCTTGCCGACCCGCTCGCGATGGTAGGCGTCGATCTTGGCCTGCAGGGCGTCGCGGGTCTCGAGCAGGGCGCGGTTGCGGGGGCTCAAATCGCGCACGATGGCCGACAGGCCGTTCCAGAACGCCTCCGGGCCGATCCCGGTCCCCGGCAGGGCTTCCTCGACCACGAAATCGTGCAGCACCCGGGCCACCGACACGCCACCGACCGTCTTGCGATCCATCGTCTTCCTCCCGCGGGCATCCGCACGTGCCCGCCTTCGCCTCCCTCTAACAGGGGATGCGGGCGCCAGAAAGCCGATGCGCGGGCGCAGGCCGCGGGGAGCCCGCTGGCCGCGATCCCGGGATGAGACGACCTGTCGAAAACGTAATGCAGGGTACGGGCGAAAAAGCTCCGCTCGCGCGTTGCCTCCCCGTGACAAACGCCGGCCCCCCTCCCATCTCGTGGGCGCCGGGCCGGGTCCGCCCGCCGGCCACCGAAGGAGTACGGCTCCATGAACAGCGAAGAACGCGACGTCATCAACGGCATATTCCAGCGACTGGAGCAGGCCGCGCAGCAGCCCCGCGATGCCGACGCGGAGCGCTTCATCGCCGACAAGATCCGCGCCCAGCCCTACGCGCCCTACGCCCTGGCGCAGCTCGTCTACGTGCAGGAGGAGGCGATCAAGAGCCTCAACCAGCAGCTCGAGCAGGCCCGGGCCGAGGCCCAGCGCGGCGGCCAGGGGGCCGGCCAGGGCGCCGGCGGAGGCGGCTTCTTCTCCAGCATCTTCGGCGGCGGCTCGCGGCCCGAGCCGCAGCAGCCGCCGCAGCGCGGCGGCGCCTGGGGCAACCAGGGCGGCGGCTATGGCCAGCAGCCCGGCTATGGCGGCCCGCAGCAGGGCTATCCGCCGCAGCAGCCCGGCTATGCCCCGCAGCAGGGCGGTCCGTGGGGCGGCCAGCCGCAGGCGCCACAGCAGCGCGGCGGCGGCTTCCTCGCCACGGCGCTGCCGATGGCGGCGGGTGCGGCGGGCGGCATGCTGCTCGGCAGCGCGCTCAGCAACGCCTTCGCGGGCGGCCACTCCTCCCTCGGCAGCATGGCGGGCCTGGGCGGCGCCGGTGCGGCCGGCGGGACCACTATCGAGAACAACTACTTCGGCAATGCCGGCGGCAGCGAGGATTTCGGCGCGCCGCTGGGCGGCGACGATGCCGGCTTCCAGGACGCCTCCTATGACGGCGACATGGGCGACAGCGGCAGCGACGACTGGGTCTGACCGGTCGCGTCGTCCAGCCTGAAGGGCCCCGCCGCGGCAGCGCGGCGGGGCTTTTTCGCGTCAGATCACCATCACGCGGGCCCCGACCGGCACCCGCTCGTACAGGTCCATCACGTCCTCGTTCATCATCCGGATGCAGCCCGAGGAGACCGACTGTCCGATCGTGTGCGGCTCGTTGGTGCCGTGGATGCGGTAGAGCGACGAGCCGAGATAGAGGGCGCGGGCGCCCAGCGGGTTGGCGGGGCCGCCGGCCATGTGGCGCGGCAGGTCCGGGCGCCGCCGCAGCATCTCGGCCGGCGGCGTCCAGTCCGGCCATTCGCGCTTGGCGCTGACGGTCTTCATCCCCGACCAGGTGAAGCCCGGCCGCCCGACGCCGATGCCGTAGCGCAGGGCCCGGCCGCCGGGCTGGACGAGGTAGAGGAACCGCGAGGGCGTGTCGATCACGACGGTGCCGGGCCGCTGCCCGCCGTCATAGGCGACCTCCTGGCGCTGGAAGCGCGAGTCGATCGCCCGGGCGATCCCCTCCTGGGCCTCGGGATCCGGCATCGGCACCGCCCGTGCGCGAGGCGCCTCGAACGGATCCGGGGCATAGGCCGGGGCCGGCACCGGATCGCCGGAATGCAGGGAGGCCCCGGGGACGACCGGCGCGTAGCCGACCCGCGCGCCCGAATACGGGGCGCCCGCAGAGCCCGCCGGCGCGTAGCCCGCGGCGCGGGCATAGGCCGGCGCTTGCCCGTAGACCTCGGCGGCGTAGCCGGCCTGCCGGTAGCCGCGCCCGGCCAGGATCGTGCCGTCCGGGGCGACCGGTGCCGGGCGTAAGGGGCGGGCGACGGCGGCGGGATCCTGCCCGGTCATCAGGAACTCGATGAAGCCGCCGCCATAGGCTCCCGGCGCGCCCTGCGCCAGCACCGGTCCCGCTCCCAGCCCGGCCGCGACCGCCCCGGCCAGCACCATCCCGCGCACCGCCATCTCACCCGTCCCCGAACCCGCCCGACCGACCCGCCGGCATCGCGGCGAGGAGAGCAGGCCGCCCGGGACCGCGCGGTGAAGGAACGTGGTGAGCGCTTCCCTAAATCCTTGCGGCAAATCGTTAATTCTGCCGCATCGTGAATCCTTCGTCACCGCGGCGGCGGATCCGGGCGGCCATTCAGCAATTCGCAATCAATCTTCGGGACACTGTCCCAGTGGGCCGTGCGATGCGGCCGCGGTTGCAGGCTCTCTCGGACTCATGAAGAACAAGCGCTTCCGCATCGAGGAAAGTCTCGGCGTTTCCTATGCTCCGGCCGATGCGGCGCCTCCGCCGCCCTCGGTCAACGACGACCGGATCTCTGAGATCCTGGCGACGGTCAACGAACTGAAGCGGCTGACCGAGACCACCACCGGCGACGTGATCGACGCTTGCCGGCGGGAAATGGCCGAGATCTACGGCATGCGCACCGAGCTCGACGTGATGAAGGCCGCGATCGGCCGGACCAAGCACGAGATCGCGGTGCTGCACCGGCAGGACTTCGACGGCAAGGGCGTGCGCCGGGCCGCCGGCGAGCTGGATGCCGTGGTCGACGCCACCGAGCGGGCCACCACCACCATCCTGGCCGCGGTCGAGGATATCGAGACCCATGCCTCGATGCTGCGCTCGAATGGCGGCCTGAAGGACCATTCCGACGTCGACGCGATCCTCGATCGCACCGTGGTGCTCTACGAGGCCTGCAACTTCCAGGACCTGACCGGCCAGCGCATCAGCAAGATCGTCAGCGTGCTGAAGTTCGTCGAGGATCACATCGACCGGATGATCGAGGCCTGGGGCGGCCTCGAAGCCTTCAAGGACCTCATCGGAGAGCGCGCCGGGGTCAACATCGACGACGAGAGCAGCCTGCTCAACGGGCCGAAGCTCGACGAGGATCCGGGCCACGTCGACCAGAGCGACATCGACGCGCTGTTCGACTGACGATCGACCGGGCGGGGGCCGAGACCCGTCCATCGGTCATCCTGCACGCCGTCGCCGTCGAGGCTCAACCGTATCGACGGCCTCCCCGATCTGCTCGGCACGCCGAGCAAACGTGCTTCGGCAGGCCTTATGGGACACGACAGCAGCGTGGAGCCCTGAGGCGATCGGCCCTCCCACCCACGACCTCATCCTGCGGTGTCAGTCGATTGACAATGACTGACCTCGAAGGAGGGCTCCAGGGAGCGCACAGAATTCTGGAGCCCTCCTCCGAGGCTCCCTGACGGTCGCACGCGATTTCCGATCGCCAGCACCTCCGGATGAGGTCGCGAGCGGGAAAATCGTCGACTCCCACGAACACGCTCTCAGGCCATGTCGTCGATTGTGGGCAGGCCGACGCTTCGTCCGCTCAGGCTTTGGGGTGTCGCAGAGTGTTTCCGCAGAACCGGCAGCCCCTTTTGCGCGATCTGCTTAGGCCGGTCCACGCCCGGCCCTCCAGCCGAGCCGCGACCACGCCGCGGACAACATCCCCCGCCCGGCCGGCGCGGCCGCCATCGTCTCCATCCGCCGCAGCAACCCGTCGGCCGCCGCCCGCGGATCGGCGAGGGCGTGCTGGACGCCGAAGGCCCCGCGCTCCGTCTCCGCCGTGCCCGGCTGGTGGAGGTACGACACGGCGTTGCCGCACAAGGCGTCGACGAGCAGGAAGGTCGGGTTGATCGCCGGCCCGGAGCTCAGCGCCACCACCCGCCGCCCGGACGGCGCGAAGAGCGCGGTGTGCAGGGCCGAGCCGAGGGAGCCTGCCACCACGCGCCGGCGGGCGAAGAGCCGGACCTGCTCCGGGAAGCTCATCGCCTCCGGGTGCAGGATCTCGACGCCCTCCCGCGCCAGGATCTCCGTCACCGCCTCCTCGTTGGCGAAGCGCCGCACGCCGCCGGCGAGCCGGGTCTTGGCGAGGTAGGCCGGCCGGTCCTCGGCATCGACCTCCTCCGGAGCGTAGCAGCCGGCCCCGATCTCCCGGCACAGATCGCGAAAAACCGTGTGGGCGAAGGCCTCCTCCTGGAAGGCCGGCGCCGGCACGATCGCGCGGCGCAGGCGCATCGGTGCGTCGAAGGCGTGGATGTCGCGCACTGCGAGGCCCAGCCGCGCCAGGATGTCGATGGCGAAACGGTAGGGCTGCCAGAGGCCGTCATGGGCCGGGGCGTAGCACAGGATCGGCGCCGGGCCCCGAGCCCGCAGCAGCGGCCAGAACCGCGGCAGGGTGGTGACCAGGAAGTGCCCGTAATGCAGGTGGGCGCCGCCGAGGAACAGGTAGGTCTCCTCGGGCGCCTCGGGCACGCTCGCCGGCACGCCCTCCGGCCATTCCTGCGGCCAGTCGGTGCGCTGCCAGGAGGGCGTGGTGCCGGTCCCGCGGTAATCCACGCTCTCGGGCACGAAACAACGGCGCGCGGCGTCGAACAGGGCCGAGGGCTGGCCCCGGCCCGCGCTGTGCGGCAGGTAGAGGACGTCCTCGACCGTCCGCACCCGCGGCAGGTCGCGCCGCAGGCGCGGGATCCGGGGCGTCCGGCAATCGCGGAGCGTCATGCGGGGCAGGGCGTCACGGGGCGGTCCTTCGACGGCGCAGGCTCAAGGGAGGCCTTTTAGCGCCTGGCCGCGGTCTTTCCAGCGGCGCGAAGGCCGCCTACATCGCCAGCATGAGCCGACAGCCTGGGAACGACGTGCCGCCCGACGCCCTCGACGCGATCGAGGACGACGAGGCCGTGGACGCCCTCGACACCGCCCCCGAGATCGATTTCGACCTCGATGCCGGCGCGGGCGCGATCCAGGCCGGCACGGCGGTGATCCGCCGGTTCTGGACCACGCTGCCGACCTCGCCGGGCGTCTACCGGATGTTCGACGCCAAGGGCGACGTGCTCTATGTCGGCAAGGCCAAGAACCTGAAGAACCGGGTTGGCTCCTACGCGCGGGGCCAGGCGCATACCAACCGCATCGCCCGGATGATCGCCGAGACGGCCTCGATGGAGTTCGTCACCACGGCGACCGAGACCGAGGCCCTGCTGCTCGAGGCCAACCTCATCAAGCAGCTCAAGCCCCGCTTCAACGTGCTGATGCGGGACGACAAGTCCCTGCCCTACATCCTGCTCACCGCCGATTCCGACGCGCCGCAACTCGTGAAGCATCGCGGCGCCCGGCGCCGGGCCGGGCATTATTACGGCCCCTTCGCCAGCGTCTGGGCGGTGAACCGCACGGTGAACGCGCTCCAGCGCGCCTTCCTGCTGCGCTCCTGCTCCGACAGCTATTTCGAGAACCGCACGCGGCCCTGCCTGCTCTACCAGATCAAGCGCTGCTCGGGCCCCTGCACCCACGAGATCTCGGTCGAGGACTACGCCGCGCTCGCGGCGGAGGCGCGGGGCTTCCTGTCGGGCAAGTCGAACGCCGTGAAGGAGCGCATGGCCGCCGAGATGCAGGCCGCCTCCGACGCCTGGGAATTCGAGAAGGCGGCGCGCTACCGCGACCGCATCGCCGCGCTCGCCGCCATCCAGGGCGTGCAGGGCGTGAACACGCAGGGCATCGAGGAGGCCGACGTCTTCGCCCTCGACGAGCAGGCCGGCCAGTTCTGCATCGAGGTGTTCTTCTTCCGCAACTGGCAGAACTGGGGCAACCGGGCCTATTTCCCCAAGGCCGACCGCAGCATGACGCCGGCCGAGGTGCTGGCCTCGTTCCTGGCCCAGTTCTACGACGACAAGCCGGCGCCGCGGCTGGTCCTGACCTCGCACGAGATCGAGGATGCGGAGCTTCTGGCCGCCGCCCTCTCGACCAAGAGCGAGAACCGGGTCGAGATCCATTGTCCGAAGCGGGCCGAGCGCAAGAACCTCGTCGAGTACGCCGCCCGCAACGCCCGCGAGGCGCTGGCCCGGCGCCTCGCCGACACCGCCTCGCAGGGCAAGCTGCTCGCGGCCCTCGGCACGTCGTTCGGGCTCGGCGCCGCGCCGCGGCGGATCGAGGTCTACGACAACTCGCACATCATGGGCACGAACGCCGTCGGCGCGATGATCGTCGCGGGACCGACCGGCTTCATGAAGACCCACTACCGGACCTTCACCATCAAGTCCGAGGAGGTGAAGCCGGGCGACGATTACGGCATGATGCGCGAGGTGCTGCAGCGCCGCTTCGCGCGGCTGGTCAAGGAGCATCCGCGCACCCGGGCCGAGGCCGCCCGCGCCGCCGCCGAGGGCGGGCCGGCGGAGCCCGAGCCCGCGCCGGACCCGGCCGATACCGAGGCCTTCCCGGCCTGGCCCGACCTGGTGCTGATCGACGGCGGCCGCGGCCAGCTCGAGGCGGCCCGCAAGGCCCTCGACGAGGTCGGCGTCACCGACGTGCCGCTCGTCGGCATCGCCAAGGGGCGCGACCGGGATGCCGGGCGCGAGACCTTCTTCGTGCCCGGCCAGGCGCCGTTCCGGCTGCCGCCGCGCGACCCGACCCTCTACTTCGTCCAGCGGCTGCGCGACGAGGCGCACCGCTTCGCCATCGGGGCGCACCGGGCCAAGCGCAAGCGCGAGATGGTGAAGAACCCCCTCGACGAGATCCCGGGCGTCGGGCCGACCCGCAAGCGCGCGCTCCTGCACCATTTCGGCACGGTGAAGGCGATCCAGCGGGCGGCCCTGGAGGACCTCGCCAAGGCGCCGGGCGTGAACGCCGCGACCGCCCGGGCGATCTACGACTTTTTTCATGCGGATCCGTGACATGGATGCGAGGCTGGAGGGATGCGTGACGCCGAGTCCGGGACGAGGTCTGTTGACGCCCCCTCCCCCCGCGTGGTTTCACCGGTGGCGATGAACGTGGTCCTGCCCCGGCGCCGCTCGACGGCCCTGAACCTCGCCAACCTCCTGACCTACGGCCGCCTGGTCGCGGTTCCGGTGGTGGTGGCGCTGCTGTTCTGGCCGCAGGACGACACCGCCCGCTGGATCGCCGTCGCGGTCTTCGTCGCCGCCGCGATCACCGACTATCTCGACGGCTACGTCGCCCGCACCTACGCGCAGAGTTCGGCGCTCGGGCGCATGCTCGACCCGATCGCCGACAAGCTCCTCGTCGCCGCGAGCCTGCTGATGCTCTGCGCCGACGGGACGATCCGCGGCTGGTCGCTCTGGGCCGCGATCGTGATCCTGTGCCGCGAGATCTTGGTCTCAGGGCTTCGCGAGTACCTGGCCGAGCTGAAGGTCGGCGTGCCGGTGAGCCGGGTCGCCAAATGGAAGACCGCGGTGCAGCTCGTGGCCCTCGGCGTGCTGATCGCCGGCCCGGCCGGCGAGCGGGTCCTGCCCGGCAACGGCACCGTCGGGCTGGTGCTGCTCTGGCTCGCCGCGGCCCTGACGCTCTATACCGGCTACGACTACATGCGCTCCGGCATCCGTCACGTCATCGACGACGAGAGATGAGCGAGACACGATGAAGCTCGTCTACTTCGCCTGGGTCCGCGAGCGGATCGGCCGCCCCGAGGAGATCCTCGACCTGCCGCCGGAGGTGGCGACCGTCGCCGACCTCGTCGCCTGGCTGAAGGGCCGGGGCGAGGAATACGCCTACGCCTTCGAGACCGAGGGCGTCGTCCGCGCCGCCGTCGACCGGGTCCATGCCAAGCCCGGGACGGCGCTCGCCGGGGCGAGCGAGGTGGCGTTCTTCCCGCCGATGACCGGGGGGTGAGGCGATTATCGCGGAGCCGGGGCTCTCTTTCCGCGAGACTTCGTTCACCTCCCGCGACGATCGTCTCATCCTCCGCGGCCCCGGGATGATCCTGAGAGCCGTTGGTCGGAGCGCCGATCCGGCCGGCCTCAGCATTCAGCCCGATCCGAGAGTCTCGATGCCCCGCCCCCTGCCGCTCCTCGCGCTCCTGGTCTCGTCGCTCGCGGTCTCCGCCGCCTCGGCCGAGCCGGTGAAGGTCGGCCCGCTGCTGGAGCATCGCGGGATGTGCGAGGCGTCCGGGGCCGTGCCCTATCCGCGCGGCACCGTCGGCGACCGGTTCCTGGTGGTCGACGACGAATCGACGGTGGCGGGGCTCTACCGGGCCGGAACGAGCGGCGACGCGCTGCCGCTCGGCGGTGCCGATCTCGGGCCTCTGCTCGGCCTCTCGCCCGAGGACCGCAAGGCCGACCTCGAATCCGCGGCCTGGCTCGGCCCCGACCTCTACGTGCTCGGCTCGCATAGCCGCCGGCGCGGCGGCAAGCAGAGCCCCGGCCGCGGGCGCCTCGTCGCCCTGACGGTGACGGAATCGGGCGGCGTGCCGGCCCTGGCGCAGAAGGGCCGCGCGGTCAAAGGCCTGCCGCAGGCCTTCGCGTCCCTGTCGCCCCTGTTCGCCGCGCGGATCGGCCTCGACGTGCCGGCCCGGGACGACCTCGACCCCAAGCGCAAGGGCTTCAACATCGAGGGGATGGCGCCGCGGCCGGACCAGAAGTCCCTCTGGCTCGGCCTGCGCAACCCGCTCGACACCGACGCGAACGCCCTGCTGGTGCCGCTGGAGAACCCGGCCGAGGCCGTCGCCGGAGCCGCCCCGCGCCTCGGGCCCCCGGTCGCCCTCGATCTCAAGGGCCGCGGCATCCGTGACCTCGCCTACGCGCCGGACGCCAAGCTGTATCTGATCCTCGCGGGCGGAGCCGGGGGCGGCGGCGAGCCGTTCGACCTCTATCGCTGGTCGGGCGATCCGGCGGCCAAGCCGGTCCGGGTCGAGGGCGCCGCCGCGGCCTTCGCCGGAATTCCCGACTTCCAGCCCGAGGCGGTGCTGGTCGGCCCCGCCGGCGACCGGGTCCAGGTCTTGAGCGATGACGGCGAGGCGATCGGGTCCGACGGCAAGCCGTGCGAGGAGTCGCGGGACGGCAAGCGGTTCCGGAGCCTGACGCTCGACCTGCGGTGAGGGGGCGCCCTCACCCGCTGAGCGCCGCGGCGAATTCCTTCACGTTGTGGCGCATCATCTCGAGATAGGTCGGGGCCGGGCCGCCAGGCTCGGACAAGGCGTCGGAGAAGACGCGCCCGCCCGCCTTGGCCCCGCTCTCGCGGGCGATCTGCTGCATCAGCCGCGGGTCCGAGACGTTTTCGAGGAAGACCGCCGGGATCTTGTCGCGGCGGACCTGCCGGATGATCGCCGCGACGTCGCGGGCGGTGGCCTCGCTCTGGCTCGACACGCCCTGGGGGGCGAGGAAGCGCATCCCGTAGGCCCGCGAGAAATACCCGAAGGCGTCATGGGTGGTGACGATGCGCCGGCGCGCCTCCGGGATGCCGGCGAGCGCGGCGCGCACCTCGGCATCAAGGGCGTCGAGCTTCGCGAGGTAGGCGGCCGCGCTGGCCTGGTAGGCCGCGTTCCCCGCGGGATCGACGCTCGCCAAGCCGTCGCGGATATTCGCGACGTAGCGCTTGGCATTGGCGACGTTCTGCCAGGCATGCGGATCGACGGCGTGGTCGTGATTGTGGCTGTGGCCGTCGTCCTCCTCCTCGATCGGGGCGATGCCCTTCGAGGCGACGACCATGGCGGCCTTGGTGCCGGAGGCCTTGATCAGCCGGTCGATCCAGCCCTCGAAGCCGAGGCCGTTGACCACGACGAGGCGTGCCGCCGCCACCGCCTGCGCGTCGGCCGGGGCGGGCACGAAGCTGTGCGCATCGCCGTTCGGTCCGACCAGGGTGGTCACGGCGACCCGGTCGCCGCCGATCTGGCGCACGAGGTCGCCGAGGATCGAGAACGTGGCCACCACCCGGACGGGCGCCTCCGCCCGCACCGGCGCGGTCCATGCCAGCCCCAGGGCCAGCAGCAGCATCCCGATCCTCAGCCTGCCCATCGCGAAAAGGTCCCACGCCCGACGATGCGCCTCACCTAGGCCGCCGCGCGGGAGATTGCAACATTGTTACAGCAGTTGAGGGTCGGGACTCGACCGCCGAGTTAACCTGGGTCGAGGACAGGGCCGCGGGGCGGGTCCAGGCTCGCGACCGTCACGCCGTTCCTGCCGCTCCCGCTCGGACGGTGTCACCGGCGGGCCGGACCATCATGCGCGAGCGGGATGCCCCGGCCCGCTGCCCTCGCCTCCCGCATCCGTCAGCCGCGCTGCCTCTCCGGCAGACGCAAGCCCGTCCCGGGAGAGAAGGGGCGCGTGATCGTCGCTCCCGGACCGGAGGGACGATCCCGCGCCATGCCCGATCAGGTCGCCCGATCAGGTCGAGAGTGGTCGTTAGGGCTTCCTTAACCACGAGCCGCGATGGTCCGCTCAACATGAACACCGAGGAGGTCGGGATGGATCACTTCGAGACCAGCATCCGCGAGCGGGCCTACGCCCTGTGGGAGCGGGACGGCCGCGCGCCGGGCCGCGACGAGCATTACTGGCTCCTGGCCGAGCGGGAACTGCGGACCGTGACCGAGGCACCGGCCGGCGCGGAGGACATTCTCGCCAAGCCCGTGCGCAAGCCGGCGGCCCGCAAGCCGGCCACCAAGAGCGCCGCGGCCAAGACCGTGGCCGAGGTGGCCGGGGCCTTGGCGAAGCCGGCTCCGCGCCGGCGTCGCGCCGCCGCGGCGGCCGAGACCATCACCACTCACTGAGCGATCGTCGGACGCGAGCCGCGCCCGACCTGCCACTGTGCGATCGTCGGGCGCGAGCCGCGCCCGACCTGCTTTCAGCCCCTTCCGCCCTGCGGGAGGGGCTTTTCGTCGACGGCCCGGACCGGCGCGGCAGCGCGGCGCCGGGCCCGCCACAGCAGGGCGACCAGGGCGAGGTCGATCAGGCCCAGCACCGCCAGCGCCATCAGCGTCGCGTCGGCCCCTGCATGGGCGATCAGGTAGGCGCCTGCGGACGGGGCAAGAGCCTGCGCGGCGAGGTTCGGCTTCGCCAGGCGGCCGAGCAGGGCCGCGTAGCGCTCGGGCCCGAACAGCGCGAGCGGCAGGGTGCCGCGACCGATCGAGTAGAGCCCATTGCCGGCACCGTAGATCACCAGCACGAGCGCGAGACTCAAGAATCCGCCCCACAGCAGAACGAGCCCGACCGCCATCAGCGCCACGGCGCCGGTGAGGGTCCAGATCGGGTGGTGCCGGCTGCGATTGGCGACTTCGAGGAGCCGCGCCCCGACCTGCGACGGCCCGACCAGGGTGCCGAGGGACACCGCCGCCGCCAGCGACAGGCCGCGATCCTGGAGCAAGGTCAGCAGGTGGACGGAGAAGATCGAGGTGGCGATGCCGGTGCAGGTCACCAGGGCGGCGAGGACCAGGAAGACCGGCCGCTCGGCGGGATCGAGCGACACCGCGTCGGACCGGCCGCCCATCGCGACCGGCCGCGGGGCGGCGGGCGGGATCAGGCCGAGGATCAGCGGCAGGCAGATGCCGAGTTCCAGCGCCGCATAGGTCAGGCAGGTGCCGCGCCAGCCGAGATGGGCGAGCAGGAAGGCCGAGAGCGGCCAGCACAGGGTGCTGGAGAAGCCGCCCCACAGGGTCAGCGCGGTGATCGACGGCCGCGCATCGGCGCCGTAGAGCCGCCCGAGGGTCGCGAAGGCGGCGTCGTAGAGCCCCGATCCCATCCCGAGTCCGATCACCAGCCAGGCGAGGCCGAAGACCGGCAGGTTCGGGGCGAGGCCGAGGAGCACGAGCCCGGCGGCGAGGAGCCCGGTCGACACCGCCAGGACCGGCCGCCCGCCGTGCCGGCCGATCATCCGGCCCGCCGTCGGCGCGACGGCGCCCGCCGCCAGCATGCCGGCGGTAAGGCTGCCGAAGATCCAGGGCAGCCCCCAGCCGGTCTCCGCCGCGATCGATGGGCCGAGCACCGTCAGCAGGTAATAGCTGCAGCCCCAGGCGAGGATCTGCACGATGCCGAGGGCCGAGATGACCGGCCAACGCCGGTGCGGGATCGGCGGAATCATCGGGCCGTGGCGACCCGGCGCCCAGGCGCGTCGATCACCCGCCCTGACGGGCGGCACAGGCGCGAGCCGGCCTTGCGGCGCGCCTCCGGCCGGTCGCCGGCCGGGTCCTGATCGATGACGGCGTCCATCGGCGGCGGCCTCCCGCTTCGGGCGGCCTCGAAGACCGGCGCCCGATTCCCGCATCCTTTGCCAATCTCTAACGAGTTCGCGGGACACTCGTCCACCGGCGTCCGGCGGGCTTGTGGAACATCCCCGGAACGCCCATCTAAGATGCTGATTTGCTTCGCCTTCCGCGCTTGACGCTGGTGCCGGTGGCGCAAATCGGCTAAGCCGTCCGGCAAGAGGATGTGAGCCCGCGCGGGCCGCGACGAGAGACAGACCTTGGCAGAGAACGACCCGACCGGCGCGCCGCCGCCCGCGACCGACATCAAGCCCGTCTCGATCACCGACGAGATGCGCCAGTCCTACCTGGCCTACGCGATGAGCGTCATCGTCAGCCGGGCCCTGCCGGATGCGCGCGACGGCCTCAAGCCCGTGCACCGCCGCATCCTGTACTCCATGTACGAGAACGGCTACCTGCCGGATCGCAAGTACGTGAAGTCGGCCCGCATCGTCGGCGACGTGATGGGTCAGTATCACCCGCACGGCGACCAGTCGATCTACGACGCCCTCGTCCGCATGGCGCAAGACTTCGCCATGCGGCTGATGCTGGTGGACGGCCAGGGCAACTTCGGCTCGATCGACGGCGACCCGCCCGCCGCGATGCGCTACACCGAATCGCGCCTGGCGAAACCCTCGATGGCCCTCCTCGAGGACATCGACAAGGACACGGTCGACTTCAACCCGAACTACGACGAGTCGAAGGACGAGCCGGCGGTCCTGCCCGCCCGCTTCCCGAACCTCCTCGTCAACGGCGCCGGCGGCATCGCGGTCGGCATGGCGACCAACATCCCGCCGCACAACCTCGGCGAGGTGATCGACGGCTGCATCGCCCTCATCGACGATCCGGCCATCACCATCGAGGGCCTGAACGACATCATCCCGGGCCCGGACTTCCCCACCGGCGGCTCGATCCTCGGGCGCTCGGGCACCCGCTCGGCCTACATGACCGGCCGCGGCTCGGTGATCATGCGGGCGAAGTCCCACATCGAGGAGCTGCGCAAGGAGCGCGAGGCGCTGATCTTCACCGAGATCCCGTATCAGGTGAACAAGGCATCCCTCGTCGAGAAGATCGCCGATCTGGTGCGCGAGAAGCGCGTCGAGGGCATCGCCGACCTGCGCGACGAATCCGACCGCGACGGCATGCGCATCGTCGTCGAGCTGAAGCGCGACGCCGTGGCCGACGTGGTGCTCAACCAGCTCTACCGCTACACCCCGCTGCAGACGAGCTTCGGCTGCAACATGGTGGCGCTGAACGGCGGGCGGCCGGAGCTCCTCAACCTCAAGGACCTGATCCAGGCCTTCATCGACTTCCGCGAGGAGGTCGTCTCCCGCCGCACCAAGTTCCTGCTGAACAAGGCCCGCGAGCGGGCCCACGTGTTGTGCGGCCTCGCCATCGCGGTCGCCAATATCGACGAGGTGATCCGGCTGATCCGCACCTCGCCCGATCCGAACACCGCCCGCGAGGCCCTGATGGCCCGCGACTGGCCGGCGGAGGACATCGCACCGCTGATCGCCCTCGTGGACGATCCACGCCACCGGGTGAGCGAGGCCGGCACCTACCGCCTGTCCGAGACCCAGGCCCGCGCCATCCTGGACCTGCGCCTGCAACGCCTGACCGCGCTCGGCCGCGACGAGATCGGCGACGAGCTGAAGCGGCTCGCCGACGAGATCGCCGACTACCTCGACATCCTTCGCTCGCGCGCCCGCATCATGGGCATCGTCAAGCACGAGCTGGCGGAGGTCCGGGCCGAATACGCGACCCCGCGCAAGACCGAGATCCTGGACTGGGATTCCAGCGTCGAGGACGAGGACCTGATCCAGCGCGAGGACATGGTCGTGACCGTGTCGCACGCCGGCTACATCAAGCGGGTGCCGCTCTCGACCTACCGGGCCCAGCGCCGCGGCGGCAAGGGCCGGGCCGGCATGTCGATGCGCGACGAGGATTTCGTCACCCGGCTGTTCGTCGCCAACACCCACACGCCGGTTTTGTTCTTCTCCTCGCAGGGCCAGGCCTACAAGGAGAAGGTGTGGCGGCTGCCGCTCGCGGCGCCGAACGCGCGCGGCAAGGCGCTGGTCAACATCCTGCCCCTCGACCAGGGCAAGGAGCGCATCACCACGATCATGCCGCTGCCCGAGGACGAGGCGTCCTGGGAGACCCTGGACGTGATGTTCGCGACGGCGAGCGGCAGCGTGCGGCGCAACAAGCTGTCCGACTTCGTGCAGGTGAACCGCAACGGCAAGATCGCCATGAAGCTCGACGAGGGCGACCACATCGTCCATGTCGAGATCTGCACCGAGGCCGACGACGTGCTGCTGACCACGGCGGCGGGCCAGTGCATCCGCTTCCCCGTCACCGACGTGCGGGTGTTCAAGGGCCGCGACTCGACCGGCGTGCGCGGCATCAACCTCGCCAAGGATGACCGCGTCATCTCGATGACGATCCTGCGCCACTTCGAGGCCTCGCCCGAGGAGCGGCAGGCCTACATGAAGCGCGCCAATGCCGACCGGCGCGCCACCGGCGAGGCGATCGAGCTGCCGGCGGCGCCCGAGCCCGAGGCCGAGGAGGCCGCGGCCTCGATCGACCTGGAGCAGGACCGCTACATCGCCATGGGGGCGGCGGAGCAGTTCGTCCTCACCCTGTCGGAGCGCGGCTACGGCAAGCGCACCTCGTCCTTCGAGTACCGGATCTCCGGCCGCGGCGGTAAGGGCATCAAGGCGATGGAGGTCAATGCCCGCAACGGCAGCCTCGTCGCCTCCTTCCCGGTCGAGACCAGCGACCAGATCATGCTGGTGACCGATGCCGGCAAGCTGATCCGCGTGCCCGTCGACGACATCCGGGTCGTCGGCCGCGCCTCGCAGGGCGTCACGGTGTTCAACACCGACAAGACCGAGAAGGTGGTGTCGGTGGAGCATATCGAGGGCGAAGGCGAGGCGGAGGCCGACGTCGATGGGGATGGTGGAGAGGTCGAGGGAGCCTGATCGGGCCCGGCTCGGACAGGCTTCAACGTTCGAATGTAGAGCGAGATGCCCCTCTCCCGTTTGGGAGAGGGGCATCTCGCGACTTTCTGGATTGATGCCGCGGGGCTGGGACTACTTCCCGAAATCGACCTTGGCGCCCTTCTGGACGTGTTTCGCCAAGTCGCGCGCGTCCCAGTTGGTGAGCCGGACGCAGCCATGCGATTCGGTCTTGCCGACCTTCTCGGGGTCGGGCGTGCCGTGGATGCCGTAGCCGTCGTTACCCGAGAGGTCGATCCACACCACGCCGACCGGGTTGTTCGGACCGGGCTTGATGGTGAACTTGTGCTTCGCCTCGACGCCCTGGAACTCGTATTTCGGGTTGTAGGTGTAGGTCGGATCGAAGGCGACGGCCTCGACCTTCAGGACGCCGCTCGGTGCCGGTTTCTCCTCGCTGCCGATCGAGGCCGGGTAGAGGTGGACCAGCGTGCCGTCCTCGCCATAGGCCCGCACCTGGAGCGCGTCCTTGTCGACCTCGATGCGGGTGACCTTCGGCGCCTCGGGCAGCTCCTTCGCCGGAATGCGCCCGGTCTCCAGCGGCGGCACCGCCGCGACGGTGATCACCGTGCCGGCCTTGGTGAGCGGCTTGTCGGGATTGAGGGCTTCCAGCAATCCCTTGCTCATGTGGAAGCGCTCGGCCAGCATCTCGGCGGGCGACGTGTAGGAGAGCGCCTTCAGGTCGGCCTGCTCCTCCATCTTCGGCGGGATCTCTTCTACGAACGGGCCGGCGACGTCCTGCTCGGTCAGCGTGTACTCGGTCATCGCGGGGTCCTGGCTCGTGCCGGACAGGGCCTGCCAGAGATTGTCGTCGAGGCGCCCGGAGAAGGACTGGCCCTTGGCCTTGGCAAAGCCCGCGAGCGCGCCGCGCAGGTTGTCGCCGTCGCGCCCGTCGATGGCGCCCGGCGAGAAGCCGGCCCGGTCGAGGAGCACCTGCACCCGCACCGTCAGCGGGTCGGCCCGCTTGTCGGCGGCCTTCGACTTCGTCTCCTTGGCCCTGCCGCTCTCCTTGCCTTTCTCTCCGCCCTTCCCCTGGCCATCCGAGGTGCCGAACTGTGCCTGGTTGATCGCCTCCAACGTCAGGGGCGATTCCGCGGCGCCGGCCGCGCCCGCGAGCCCCATCACCAGCAGAGCCGCCCCGAGCCTCGCCGCCATCCGCATCCGACACTCTCCTGCACACGAAACCAGCAAGGCCTAAAAGCGCCGGACGCTTCGTCCCGTTCCCGGATTTTCCGCGCTCATTGGCACAGGCGGTGGCCGGCCGTGCGCTCGCGCTCGTCGAGATGGAGGTGGTTGGCGTGGGCGGCGTCGGAACCGGGCCCGAGCACGGTGCGGAAGAAGCTGCAGGCGCGGGCCCTGACGGCGGCCTCGAACGCCGCCTCGGGCGTGCCCTCCCGCGTCGCCCCGACCGTGACGGGCGCCCTCCCCTCGAAGACGAAGCCCATCACGTCGACCCCGTTGGCATAGGCGTGCTCGCTGAGCTTGGCGGCCGGATCGTGGTTCTGGCCGCGGCATTCGTAGGAGCCGCCGATCTGGACCTTCTGCGGCGCCTTGGAGAGGGTGCGCTCGGCGATCACCCGCACCTCGGTGCTCCAGCGGCCGAGCGCCTCCGCGGCAACGCAAGTGAGGGTGGCGGCGGGGGCGAGCGGGACGCCGTCCGGCAGCTCGGTCACACGCAGCGGCCTGGCCGCCCCGCACATCCCGTCCGCGAGGGGCGCCACCGGCTCGGCCTTGACGCCCAGGCGTTCGAGCCGGCGCAGGCAGGCGGTGTCGTCCGGCACGATGGCGGCGGGGGTCGGCGCCGGGCCGGAGGGCAGGCCGGCGGGGCGCTCGGGCGGGAGTGGCGCAGGCTCCGGGACGGGCGCTGCGGGCGTGTCCTTGGCGGGCGTGTCCTTGGCGGCCGGGTCTTTGGAGGCTGAATCCTTGGACGTGGAGTCCTTGGACGTGGAATTCTCGGCCGGCGGCTCCCGCCTCTCCTCGGGCCGGGGCGGCGGCAGCGGCACCTGATCGGCTGGGACCCGGCTCAACGGTGGCGGAGCGGCGGGCGATTGCGCGGATGCCGTACACGCCACGAGAGTCGCGCCCACCAGCGCAGCCAGGACCCGCCCCACGATCGTACCCGGCATCGCGTTCCCCCTTGCCTGAGCTTCACTGCGTCAGGAAAGGAAGAGGCGCGGGTCCCCCCTCGCCCGTGTGGGAGAGGGGATCCCGCGCCATGCCTTGCTCCTGAAACAGCCTCGGACGGTCCCGCTCCTCAACGGACGGACAAGCGTGGCCGTTCCCGCGCCTCTCGCCGCTTGCGCCTCTCGCCGCGCTTGCGCCCTCCGCCCCAGGGTCTATCGTCGCGCGCCCTTCGAGCGAGAGGATCAGCATGCGCGGCGTCACGGCGGAGCACGAGCCCAACCCCTTCTCCGAGCCGGCCTGGACCACGCCCCACGGGCTGCCGCCCTTCGAGCGCATCGCGCCCGCGCATTACGAGCCGGCCTTCGACCGGGCGCTGGCCCAGCACGTCGCCGAGATCGACGCCATCGCCGGCAATCCCGAGCCGCCGACCTTCGCCAACACGATCGAGGCGATGGAGCGTTCCGGCCAGGCCCTGCGGCGGGTCTCCTCGACCTTCTTCAACCTCGCCGGCAGCCACACCAACCCCGAGCTGCAGGCCGTCGAGCGGGCGGTGTCGCCGCGGCTCGCCCGTCACGGCAGCGCCATCTACCTCAACGCCAACCTGTGGGCGCGGGTCTCCGCCATCACCGAGGACGGCCTGTCCGACGAGCAGAAGCGGGTGCGCGAGCGCTACCGCCTGCGCTTCCGCCGCGCCGGGGCCGAGTTGGACGCCGAGGCGAAGGAGCGGATGGCCGCCATCGCGGCGCGGCTCGCCGAACTCGGCACCCAGTTCAGCCAGAACCTGCTCGCCGACGAGGGCGCCTTCACCCTGGAACTGACCGGTGAGGACGATCTCGCCGGCCTGCCGCCCTTCCTGCGCGCCGCAGCAAGCCGGGCCGCCGAGGAGCGCGGCCTGCCGGGCCGGCACGTCGTCACGCTGTCGCGCTCGCTGATCGACCCATTCCTGGTCTTCTCGACCCGTCGCGACTTGCGCGAGCGCGCCTATGCCGCCTGGATTCGCCGCGGCGAGAATGGCGGGGAGACCGACAACCGGGCGATCATCACCGAGACCCTGCGCTTGCGCGCCGAGCGGGCCCGCCTCCTCGGCTATTCCAGCTACGCCGCCTTCCGCCTCGACGACACGATGGCGGGCAACGCCGAGGCCGCGATCGGCCTGCTGGAGGAGGTCTGGGCGCCGGCCCGAAGCCGGGCTGAACGTGAGCGCGACCAGCTCCAGGCGCTGGCCCGCGAGGACGGCCAGAACTTCGACCTGGCTCCCTGGGACTGGCGCCACTACGCCGAGCGCCTGCGCCGGCGCGAGCACGCCCTCGACGAGGGCGAGATCAAGCCGTACCTGCCCCTCGAGGGCATGATCCAGGCCGCCTTCGACACGGCGCACCGCCTGTTCGGCCTCTCCTTCAAGGAGTTGCCGGATTGCCCGCGGTACCACCCGGAGGTGCGGGCCTGGGAGGTCGCCGACCGGGGCGGGCAGGTGATCGGCCTGTTCCTCGGCGACTATTTCGCGCGGCCGAGCAAGCGCTCGGGCGCCTGGATGAGCGGCTTCCGCTCGCAGGAGCGCCTGACCGGCGAGGTGACGCCGATCATCGTCAACGTGATGAACTTCGCCAAGGGGGGCGAGGGCGAGCCGGCCTTGCTCTCCTTCGACGATGCCCGCACGCTGTTCCATGAATTCGGCCACGCCCTGCACGGGCTCCTCTCGAACGTGACCTATCCGCTGCTGGCCGGCACCGCGGTGGCGGGCGACTTCGTCGAG
Organism: Methylobacterium tarhaniae; assembly: GCF_001043955.1. Classification (GTDB taxonomy): domain Bacteria; phylum Pseudomonadota; class Alphaproteobacteria; order Rhizobiales; family Beijerinckiaceae; genus Methylobacterium; species Methylobacterium tarhaniae. Next base: position 71,933 of record NZ_LABZ01000021.1, read on the forward strand.
CTGCCGTCCCAGCTCTACGAGCACTGGCTGGAGCAGCCGGAAGTGCTGCGGGCCCATGCCCGCCATTACCGCACCGGCGAGCCGATGCCCGAGGACCTGCTGCGCCGGCTGCTCGCCGCCCGCACCTTCAACCAGGGCTTCGCCACGGTGGAATACACGGCGTCTGCCATCGTCGACCTCGACCTGCATCTCTCGCCGGAGGCCGAGAGCGGCATCGATCCGCTGGCCTTCGAGGCCGAGTCCCTGCGCCGCATCGGCATGCCGGCCGAGATCGCGATGCGCCACCGCACCCCGCATTTCCAGCACATCTTCGCCGGGGAAGGCTACGCGGCGGGCTATTACAGCTATCTCTGGTCCGAGGTGCTGGACGCCGACGCCTTCGATGCCTTCCGGGAGGCCGGGAACATCTTCGATCCCACCACCGCCGAGCGGCTGCGGACCTACGTCTACGGCGCCGGCAACCTGCGCGACGCGCGCAGCGCCTACACGGCCTTCCGCGGCCGCCTGCCGAGCACCGCGCCGCTGTTGCGCAAGCGCGGACTGGCGGCGTAAAGCCTCAGCCCCGCAGCAGCCGGGCCAATCCCGCCGCCGCGGCAAGCCACGCCGCGTCGGTCAGGAAGGCGAGCGACGCGGCCGCCGCGGCGCCCTGGACCAGCGCCAGGTTGTTCTGGTTCTGCAACCCGACGATGATCGGCGTACCGAGGGTCTGGGCGCCGGCGAGCGCCCCGATCGCAGCGGTCGCCACCGCGAGCACCAGCACCACCCGCAGGGCCTCCAGGATCGGTCCGGCGGCGAGCGGCAACTCGACCCGGAACAGCCGTTGCGCGGGGGTGAGACCCATGCCGATCGCCGCCCGGCGGACCTCCTCCGGCACCGTGGCCAGCGCCCCGACGGTGCCGCGCATCACCGGCATCAGCCCGTAGGCGGCCAGCGCCAGCAGGACCGGGGCTGCGCCGAAGCCGATCACCGGCAGGGCGAGGGCGACCACCACGAGCGGCGGGACGGCCTGGGCCGCCGCCGCCAGGGTGTCGAGGGTGGGCCGGAGGCGCGCTCCGGCGGCGCGGGTCGCCAGGATGCCGAGACCGAGCCCGGCCCCACCCGCGAGGGCGAATCCCGCGAGCGCCAGGGCGAGATGCTGGCGGGCGAGCCAGGCGAGGCGCCCGGCCGGAACCGGCGTGCCGGCCTGGAGGCCGAGGATCCGGACCAGGAGGCCGGCGACCTCCGGCAGGCTGAGCGCCGCGAGGCTCATGCCCAGCAGGAGGGGCAGGACGGCGCGGGTGTCGCGGGTGCGGGTCATGCCGGCTCCTCCCCGGAAGCGGGGCCGGCCAGCAGGGCGAGCCCGGCATCGACCGCGAGGGCGAGGCCGATGACCGGGAGCGCCCCGAGCAGGATCAGGTCCTGGGCGAATTGCGCCATGCCCTCGAAGATCAGCGCCCCGAGCCCGCCGGCCCCGACGAGGCCGCCGAGGGTGGCGAAGCCGACGCTCTGCACCGCCGCGACCCGCAGGGCGCCCCACAGCAGCGGCGCGCCCAGCGGCAGGCGCACCCGCAGCAGCACGTCACGGCGCGTGAGCCCCATCGCCCGGGCGGCGGCGAGCACGTCGGGATCCGCCGCCGCGAGGCCGGCGGCGAGGCCGCGCACCAGCGGCAGGCAGAGATAGGCGGCGGTGCCGATCACCGCCGGCACCGGCCCGATCGCCGAGAGGCCGAGGGCCCGCAGAGCCGGCACCAGGGTGAGCAGGCCCGACAGGCCGGCCACCAGGGCGGCGAAGAGCGCGAGGGCCGGCACGACCTGGATCCCGCTGACGAGCCCGTCGACGAGGCGCGCGGCAGGCCCGTCGCGCAGGTGCAGGAGCGCCAGCGGAGCGGAGACGGCGAGGGCGAGGAGCAGCGACGCTCCGGCGAGCCCGATATGGTGCAGGACGGCCTCTCCCACCGCGCCCGCCCGGACCCGGTACTCGACCGCGAGCGATAAGGAGCCGAGGAGGCCCGCCCAGGCGGCGAGGCTCACGAGCCCGAGGAGGAGCAGGGCGGCGACGAGGCCGCCCCGCCGGGGCAGGGCCGCCCGGGCCGCCTCCCCGGCAAGGCCCGTGAGCGCCAGCCCGGCGAGCCACGCCCCCGATCCGAGGGCGGCGCGGGCGGCTTGCGGCTTGCCCGCGAGGAGGCCGGCGGCCCCCTGCCCGGCCCCGACGAGCAGCGCGCACCAGGCGGCGAGCGCCGCCAGGAGGGCGAGGCGGGCGCGCCAGGGCCGCGCCGGACCCGCGAGCAGCAAGGCCGCCAAAAGCGCGAGACCGCCCGCCGCCGCCCCGGCAAGGCCGCTGCCGACGGGGCTGCCCGGCACGAGGCGGTTCGGCGCCAGGGTGAGGAACGGCAGGCCGACCAGCGCCGCGACGGCGAGGCCCGCGGCGGCGAGCGGGAGCCAGGCGGCGGGCCGCGTCATGGTTCGGGAGGTCATGGGGTTCGGGCGGTCATGGGGTTCGGGAGGTCATGGGATTCGGGATGTCATGGCGCGAGGGAGGTCATGGCGCGAGGGATCCGAGATAGCGGCGGGCGACCGCCTCCGGGGTGTCGCCGTCCACCGCCACCTGGGCGTTCAGCCGGCGCAGGGTCGCGAGGTCGAGGCCGGCGAAGATCCGGTCGAGGGCGGGCGCGATCGCGGGGTAGCGCTCGAGGATCGCGGTGCGGAACAGGGGCGCCGGCTCGTAGACGATCTGCGCGCCGGCGGGGTCGCTCATCACCACCACGTCGAGGGCCGCGATCGCCCCGTCGGTCCCGTAGACCATGCCGGCATTGACCCCGCTGATGCCCTGCGCCGCCGCCCGCAAGGTGACCGCGGTGTCGCCGCCCGGCAGCATCACGATCCGCTCCCGCGGCATCACGAAATCGTAGGTCCGCTCGAAGGACGGCAGGGCCGCGGGGCTCTCGACGAACTCCGCCGAGGCGGCGAGCTCGATCAGCCCGCGGCGGACCGCGCCGGCGAAATCCGCCATCGTGGCGAGGCGCTGGGTCCGGGCGAGGTCGCCCTGGACGGCGATCTGCCAGGTGTTGTTGGCCGGCGCGGCCTTGAGCCAGGTGAGTCCCCGCTCGGCATCGAAGGCCTTCGCCGCCGCATAGGCGGTGTCCGCCCGACGCCAGACCGGATCGGCATCGGTGCCGGAGAAGAAGGCGACGTTGCCGGTATATTCGGGATAGGCGTCGATCTCGCCGGCGGTCAGCGCGGTGCGGACGATGCGGGTCGGGCCGAGCTGGAGCCGGGCCGTCACCGGCACGCCGAGGCGCTGGAGCACCATCACCATCACCTCGCCGAGCAGGATGCCCTCCCCGTGGGACTTCGAGGCCACGACGACCGGCCGGTCGGCCCGCGCGGTCGTCGTGGCCAGGGCCATGCCGGCGAGTCCCCCTGCGATCAGGCCCCGCCGATTCAAGGGGTGGGGAGTATCACGGCGCCGCTGCATCGCGTCCCAGGTCCGTGCGCTTGACATGTCTGGCTTTCCGGGCGACGGCTCACCGGCGCAGGTCTTGTCTGCCGGCGCGGCCCCGCATGGGTTGCGGGCGGATGGAACCCCTGACGGTCGCGCGGATGCCGCCGCGGCAGGGACAGGTCGATCGGGCCTCGGTACGGGGCGTTGAGGGAAAGAACTCCGGCGTGGGCACGGAAACAAGCGAAGACCTCCTGAACGGTGCCCGCGTCCTCGTGGTGGAGGACGAAGCGGCGATCTCGATGCTGCTGGAGGACATGCTGCTCGATTTCGGCTGCGAGGTCGTGGGTCCGGCGGCCCGGCTGAGCAAGGCGCTCGAGATGGCCGAGAGCGAGAGCTTCGTGGTCGCGATCCTCGACGTCAATGTCGCCGGCGAGCCGATCTACCCCGTCGCCGAGGCGATCGTGCGCCGCGGCCTGCCCCTCGTCTTCTCCACCGGCTATGGCGGCGCCGGGATCCGCGAACCGTTTCGCGATCGCCCGGTGGTGCAGAAGCCCTTCAGCCAGCAGGACCTCAAGCGCACCCTGATCGCCGCCATCGCGGCGGGGGGCTGAGGCGCCGGCCCCGCGGGGCCCGGCTCTCCCGATATGGCTAGAGATCCGCGACCTCGCTTCGGCGAGGCGACGGGATATTGTGCGCCGTCGTCGGATTTCCTCGACAGAGACAACACTTTCCTCGTCATTCCGGGCCGCGCGGCGGAAACCGGAATCACGGACAGAGGCGGACCGTTCGGTTCCCGCCTGAATTCGCCTCGACTGACATCGGGATGGCGTCCGGCCTCAGCCCGCGGCCGGCTGCGCGGCGCGGACAGACAGCCGCTCCGCCGGCTCGCGGGCGTCGGCCGCCTCCTGCGCCTCGACCCGGCGCTTGAACGCGCCCCAGGCCATCAGCGTGCAGCCGCAGCCGTCGCACTGGATCATGGCGTCGTCGTTCAGGTCGGCCGGCAGGCGGACGGCCGGAGATCCGCAGGACTCGCACCCGAAACCGCTGCGCATCTCGTGCCCTCCCCGCCCCTCGACCTCATCGCACCCGCGAGCTTAGGCATGCTGCGCTGCACGCAGGATGAACGCAATCGGTGAATTTGGATTAACGCACCGTCTCCAGTTCGAAGGCCGAGACGACGTGGCGGGGCCAGCGGCCCGGCGCCACGAACACCGCGTCGGCCCGCAGGGTGAGGCCGGCGCTCCACGGCTCCCGGGCGATCCAGGCCCGGACGGCGCGGGAGACGAGGCGGCGCTTGCGGGCATCGATCGACAGGGAGGCCTCCTCCAGGGTCGGCCGGGCCTTGACCTCCACGAAGGCGACGACGTCCCCGCGGCGCACGATCAGGTCGATCTCGCCGCCGCCGATCGAGACGCGCCAGGCCAGCGGCCGGTAGCCCTTGAGAAGGAGGGCGAGGGCCGCCAGCAGCTCGGCCCGCCGGCCGCGGGCGAGATGGAGCCGGCGGCGCGCCGCCTCAGGCCTCGCCGGCATCGTCGGCGCGGCGGGCGAGGACCAGGGCGCGGGCATAGACCTCGCGCCGCTTCAGGCCGGTCTCGTCGGCGACGAGGCTGGCCGCGTCCTTGATCGAGTGGCGGGCAAGCGCCGCTTCCAGGCGGGCATCGAGATCGGCATCGTGCTCCGGGCCCGGCGCGTCCTCGGGCGCGGTCCCGATCACCACCACCACCTCGCCCTTCGGCGGGCCGGAGGCGGCATATTCGGCGGCGAGGGCCGAGAGGTCGCCCCGGCGCACGGTCTCGAACAGCTTGGTCAATTCGCGCGCCACCGCGGCGGGGCGTGTGCCGCCCAGCACCTCGGCGGCGTCCGCCAGCATCTCGGGCAGGCGGTGGGGCGCCTCGAACAGCACCAGGGTGCCGGGCACGCCCGCGAGCAAAGCCAGGCGGTTGCGCCGCGCCCCGCTCTTCTGGGGCAGGAAGCCCTCGAAGAAGAAGCGGTCGGTCGGCAGGCCCGCCGCGACGAGCGCGGTGATCGCCGCCGAGGGGCCGGGGATCGGCGTGACGGCGAGGCCCGCCTCGATCGCGGCCTGGACCAGCTTGAAGCCCGGATCCGAGACCAGCGGCGTGCCGGCATCCGAGACCAGCGCCAGGGCCTCCCCGTCCTTCATGCGGGCGATCATCCGCTCGCGCACCCCCTCGCCCGAATGCTCGTGGTAGGCCACGAGCGGCGTGGTGATTCCGTAATGGGCGAGCAGCGTGCGGGTGACGCGGGTATCTTCCGCCAGCACCGCGTCCGCCGCGGCGAGGGTGGAGAGCGCCCGGAAGGTCACGTCCTTCAGGTTGCCGATCGGCGTCGCCACCACGTGCAGGCCGGGGGACAGGGGCTCGGCCTCGGCGGCGAGGCCGAAGGCGGTGTAGACGGCCGGGCCCCGGCCGGTCGCGCGGTCCGGGGACCGTCGGCGGGAATCATCGCTGCGCTGGGTCATCGCCGCGACATTGCCACGGCCGGCGGCCCTCGCGCCATGGCGGCGCGTGCGGGAACAGTCGTTTACTTTTCGCCGGCAGACTTTATGCACCGGGCACGGATGTTGCCGCTCGGTTGCCGCGACTGATTCGCGGCGCGCAGGAGCCGGACCGGAGGAGCGGGCGATGGGGGGCATCGGCCTCGACACTCTGAGACGTTTCGGGCGGGGCGCGCTGGTGCTCGCCGCCCTGTCGCTCGGCGCCTGCGGCGGGGTCGACAGCCCGGTCGTCGCCACCCGGACCGCGCCCGTCGAGGGGCCGGCCGGTCCGTCCGGCGACGCGGCGACGCTCGGCACCGGCAGCGTCAAGGTCGCGCTGATCCTGCCGCTCTCGGGTCCCGGCGCCTCCGTCGGCGCGGCGTTGCGCAACGCCGCCGACCTCGCCCTCCAGGAATCCCAGAGCCCGGACCTGAAGATCCTGGTCAAGGACGACCGCAGCACGCCCGACGGCGCCCGGGAGGCGGCGGCCGCGGCGCTGGCCGAGGGGGCGGAACTCGTCATCGGCCCGCTCTTCTCCGCCACCGTGCAATCCGCCGCCGCCACGGTGCGGCCCTCCGGCAAGCCGGTGATCGCCTTCTCGACCGATGTCAGCGTGGCGGCGCGCGGCGTCTACCTGCTCAGCTTCCTGCCGCAGCCCGAGGTCGACCGCATCGTCGACGGGACGACGGCGGCGGGGCGGCGCTCCTTCGCGGCGCTGATCCCCGATACGGTCTACGGCAACGTCGTCGAGGCGCAGTTCCGCGAGGCGGTGGCCCGCCGCGGCGGCCGCGTCGTGGCGATCGAGCGCTATCCCGCCGGCAACCCGGCCGCCTCGGTCGGGCGCCTGGCCCCGCTGATCACCGGCCCGGCGCCGCAGGCCGACGCGCTGTTCCTGCCCGACACGCCGGAGGGCCTGAACGCCGCCGGAGCGGCGCTCACCCGCGCTGGGTTCAACCCGGCCCGGGTCAAGCCGGTGGGAACCGCGGTGTGGAACGACCCGCGGGTCTTCGCCCTGCCGGCCCTGCAGGGCGGCTGGTTCGCCGCGGCGGATCCGGCGGGCTTCACCGGCTTCAGCCAGCGCTACCGGGCCCGGTTCGGGACCGAGCCGGTGCGGGTCGCGACACTGGCCTACGACGCCGTGTCCCTCGCCGCGGCGCTGAACCGGCAATACGGGTCGCAGCGCTTCGCCGACACGACGCTCACCAACCCGTCGGGCTTCGCCGGGATCGACGGCACCTTCCGGTTCCGCCCGGAGGGCACCAGCGACCGGACGTTGGCGGTGTTCGAGATCCGCGGCGGCGGCACGACGATCGTCAGCCCGGCACCCCGGGCGCTCGGGCCATCGGGCACCTGATCCGCCCGCGAGTCACGGCCCAACGCGACGCCATCCGCGCGGAAAGGCCCCGGGCGCCGAGGCACCCGGGGCCGCAGCCGGCGTTGTGCGCCGGCCTTCGATCAGGCCTGGCTCCTCACCGGCAGGTTATCGATGGTCTTGCCTTCGTAGGTGATCGACGCCGTGCCGTTCCAGTCGTGGTCGACCACGAGCACCGCTTCGAAGTAGCCGAGATAGGTTCCGATCTTCGGCGGCAGAGCCGACACGGTGTAGGTGCCTTTCAGGGTGACCAGGAGCTTGTCCTCCCCGAGACCCGCGTGCCGGATCACGCCGTCGACATGGGGCACATGGATGTCGCCCTGCGGCGGAGCGATGGCCTGCGTGATCTCGGCCGATCCGTTGACCACCCCCGTCGGCGCGTACACCGAGCCCCGGAAGTGAACGGTCGGGGCACCCTCCGCACCGACATTGCCAATAATGAGATCGACGAGATAAAGACCAGTCTTAGCCATAATAAACCCCTGATGAGTTTAGTATTCTTATCATGACGCAGCGTCGCTGCGGCGTCGATCACTCCAATATCACACGATGTCGTAGAAACGAGTCTAATAATTAGGCGACGAAAATCTCATTGTTATTTTTTATTGATGTCTATGGAAGAGTTTTTTGTATGAACGATCAATTCGCCGATCCGAAAGGCACAACGGCATGATCTTGACAGCCATCTTAATTGTCTTATATTAGCACCATTATTCAATAAAAGTGATTTTATTTCTATTATAAAAATTCCGCCAAGACTTTGAATTGATGGCGAAATTCTGAGATGGAGCAACGGCCTCGTCGATCTTGGGCCTGCCCGGGATCGGCTCGCTGCGTCAGCATCCAGGCCGTTGGTATCATTTCGTCACCGGCTTCGCGGTCCTTTGCGGATGAAACGAAGCGTCGGTTGTCTTCACCCGATGCAACCGTCGAAGACGGTCTTCGCGTTGGCGCGGGTCCTCCTCTCCAGGCGATCCCGGGCTTGCCCGGGATCGCTGCAAGGAGCGGCGATCCCGCGTTCAGACATCTCACCGTGAAATCAATCGCTTGGAGTGAGTTTCCATTCCGTCGGCTTCTACCGGGACGTGCGGACGGAGCGGCCCGTCCCGGACGGCAGGGGCGCGGTCGTGGAATCGTCAGGCGGCGCCGTCGCCGCTGCGGCCCAACGCGGAACCGGTGACGCCGTCCCGCCGATCGACGGATTCACGCTCGTCGGCGCCGCCCGACCCTGTCGCGAGGGCAGCCCTTGCCGGAGCGGGCCCCGGGACAGGCTCAGGCGGCGAGCTCGGCCACCACGGCGTTGAGGACCGGCGCGCCCTTCGGGGTCGCGGCGAGACGGCCATCCGGCCTGCGGGCGACGAGCCCGGCTGCGACCAGTCCGGCGATGCGATCCGGGTCGAGGGCCCGGCCCGCGAGCGCGGCGTAGCGCGCCGGGTCGATGCCCTCGCGCAGGCGCAGTCCCATCATCAGGAACTCGTCGGCCTGGTCGCCCGGGCTCAGACGCTCCGTCTCGACGATGCCGTGGCCCTCGCCCTCGGCCCGGGCGAGCCAGGCTTCCGGGTTGCGCTCGGTCGCGGTGCCGGTGCGACCCTCGGGCAGGACGAGGCGACCGTGGGCGCCGGGGCCGATTCCCGCATATTCGCCGTAGCGCCAGTAGAGCAGGTTGTGGCGCGACTCGGCGCCGGGGCGGGCGTGGTTCGAGATCTCGTAGGCCGGCAGTCCGGCTCGCGCGCAAACCTCCTGGGTCACGTCGTAGAGCGCGCGGGCCGTGTCGTCGTCCGGCACGGTGAGCTTGCCGGCGGCGGCGAGGCCGTAGAAGGGCGTGCCCTCCTCGATGGTGAGCTGGTAGAGGGAGAGGTGCTCGGCCGCCCGGGCGATCGCCCCGCGCAGCTCCGAGGCCCAGGCCTCCGGCGTCTGGTCCGGCCGGGCATAGATCAGGTCGAAGGAATAGCGCTCGAAATGGGCGGCGGCGGTGTCGACCGCCCGCATCGCCTCCTCGGTGCTGTGGAGCCGGCCGAGCTTCCGGAGCGAGGCGTCGTCGAGGGCCTGCACTCCCAGCGAGACGCGGTTGACCCCCGCCGCCCGGTAGCCGCGAAAGCGGCCGGCCTCGACGCTGGTCGGGTTGGCCTCCAGCGTCACCTCGACGTCGGGCGCCATGGTCCAGGCCCCCGCCACCGCATCGAGGAGCGCACCCACCGTCGCCGGCTCCATCAGCGAGGGCGTGCCGCCGCCGAGGAAGACGCTGGTGACGGTCCGGCCCGGCGCGAGGGCGGCCGCATGGGCGATCTCCCGCGCGAAGGCGGCGCGCCAGCGCGCCTGGTCCAGGCGCCCGTGGCGGACATGGCTGTTGAAGTCGCAATAGGGGCACTTCGCGGCGCAGAAGGGCCAGTGCAGGTAGACCCCGAAGCCGACGTCCCGGGTCGGATGATCGATCATCCGGGGGATGTGCCGCCCCGGGGAGCATTGCGCAAGGGCTCGCGGGCACAAGGGCTCGTGCGCCTAGACCGGCAGGCCGTGATGCCGCCGGGCGATCAGGCATTCCGGATCGCCGGGCTCGCAGGTGCGGCAGACCTCGGGGCGCACGGCGTAGACCTTGCACGCCACGTGCTCGCCGATGCGCCCGTCGAGGGCGGAGCAACGGTCGCCCTCGCAGCGCATCCGCCCGGCCGGATCGTCGACATAGGCGGCCGGGATCCGCGCGATGTCGGCATCGTCCTCGGTGCTGAACCGGGGCCATTCGGCCGAGTAGGCGCAGCAGGCGCCGCAGGCCTGGCAGGCGAACGTCTCCGGGTCGGCGTGGGCGACGCTCACGGCGAGAGGCCCGGCGCGGCCGGCGGGATCGGGCGCGGCCGGCCCTCGTCGTCGATCGCCACGAAGGTGAATACGCCGACGGTCACCTTCTCGCGGGTCTGGGTGCGGAAACGCCGGGCCCAGGCCTCGATCTGGATCCGCATCGAGGTGCGGCCGGTGGCGACCACCTGGGTGTAGACGCAGAGCACGTCGCCGACCCGGACCGGGCGCAGGAAGGTCATGCCGTCGACGGCGACGGTGACGACGCGGCCCTGGGCCCGCTCGACCCCGGCGATGCCGCCGGCCTGGTCCATCTGCGACATCACCCAGCCGCCGAAGATGTCGCCGTTGGCGTTGGTGTCCGCCGGCATCGCGATGGTCCGCACCGTGAGGTCGCCCTGCGGCCGTGCCGTCTCGTCGGTCGTCGCTTCCCTGGTCCCGGCCATGATGCGCCACGCTCCCCCCTGGTCTCCTGCGTCAGCATAGGGCATCGAGGCGCCGGAGCGCGAGCGCCCCGATTCGGAAAGGCCCGCCGTTTCTTCATCCGGCGGACGGCCCTAGGTTCGGCGGCACGCCATCAGCCGGAGGACGCATCATGATCCAGGGCCACCCCACCAGCGGCGCCGAAGCCGACCGCGACTGCCCCGTCCCCCTCGCGACCCTCGGGGAGATCTACCGGGCCGAGCCGGAGGACCTGCCGGACCTCCTCGCCACCCTGCCGGTGGAGACCCGCGCCAAGCTCGCGGGCTATCTCTACGCCAAGAGCCACACCCACAAGCTCGGCCTCACGGTCGCCCGCACCTGCGGGAAGGAGGACCTGGTGAAGGCGCTCGGCGAGATCGGCGCCGTGGTCCACGGACAGGCCCACCTGCCGCCGCCCAAGCCCGCCCAGGCCGCCCCGGCGGCGCCCCAGACCCGCAAGATCAGCCTCGGCGGGTCGGGATCGAAGCGCAGCTTCGATTGAGCGGACCGGAGGAGCGGCGGCCCGCCGCCGCTCCTCCCGAGCGGGGGCCCGCCGCCGCTCCTCCCGAGCGGGGGCCCGCCGCCGCTCCTCCCGAGCGGGGGCCCGCCGCCGCTCCTCCCGAGCGGGGGCCCGCCGCCGCTCCTCCCGGATGTCGCCGGGATCGGGGACAACACTCTTCCGAAAGGCGATGCTGCCCCGACGGCCATTCCGCGCGATGATGCGGCCACGGCCGGCGGCGCCGCGCCGTCCGGGAGGAGAGGTCATGCACGTCATCATCTTCATCCCCGGCATCCTGGGGTCGCGCCTCAGCCTCGGCGGCGAGGAGGTGTGGCCCCCGACCATCACCGAGATCACCCTCGGCTATCGCCGCATCGACAAGCTCGTCGATCCCGCCGTCGTCGCCACGGCGGTGATCGACCGGGTCTGCCTGCGCGCGGTCTACGAACCGCTCCTCGCCGACCTCGCGACCCTGGCGGGCGGCGGCACGCTGGTCCCCTTCGCGTATGACTGGCGCCTGGACATCCGCGACACCGCCACCGCCCTGGCGCAGCGCATCCAGAAGGCCGTGGCGGACGGTGCGACTCGGGTGAGCCTCGTCGCGCATTCGATGGGCGGCCTGGTGGCGCGCCTCGCCGTGGAGGAACCGGCCCATGCCGGCGCGCCGTGGCTCGCCCGGGTCCAGGACCTGCTGCTGCTCGCCGCCCCCCAGCTCGGCGCGCCGCTGGCGCTCGCCCGGGCGCTCGGCCTCGAGGGCACGCTGGGCCTGAGCCCCGAGGACCTGCGCGTGATCGGCGCCGATTCGCGCTACCCGGCGCTCTACCAGCTCCTCCCCGCCCCGGGGCAGCAGGTGCTGTGGAACACCGGCCGCAACGCCACCGACCCGCTCGACCTCTACGACCCGAAGGTCGCCAAGGCGCTCGGCCTCGCGAGCGGGAACCTGTCCGTCGCCAAGGCGACCCACCGGCGCCTCGCCGCCGGGGCCCGGCCGGCCCATCTGCGCCTCGTCCATCTCGGCGCCTCGGGGCACGCCACCTGCCTGCGCGTCGAATCCGGCGGCCGCCTGCGGATGGTCGTGGCGGACGATGCCGGCGACGGCACGGTGCCGCTGTGGAGCGCGGTGCCGGGCAACGCCCAGAACGACGTCACCCCGGGCGACCATACCGGCTTCTTCACCGACGACCGCTTCCGGACCACCTTGTACCGCCTGTTCGGCCAGCACCTGCCGGCGACCCCGTTCGCCACCGCCGACGAGACGCCGCGGCTGCGCCTCTCCGTCGATGCGTTCACCTACGCGCCGAATGCCGAGATCGACGTGCTCGTCGTCCCGCTCAACCCGGCCCGGCAGATCGACGGGGCGGTCGCGGTGCGCGGCTCGACCGGCGCCGGGCCGAGCGAGGCCCCGGCGAGCCCGCCCCAGCCGGTCCGCTACGACGGTCCGCGGGTCAAGGTCCTCCGGCTCAAGCTCCAGGCACCCGCGATCCCGGGCCAGTACCGGCTGGTCTTCACCGGCTCCCACGCCACCGGGCCGGACGACTCGCCGGCCTTCGCGGTGAGCCGGGCGGTCTGATGGCGTCCGACCGGAAAATCCGCGCCCTGCGGGAGCGGGCCCTGTCCGTGCGCGCCTGGGCCGAGCGCAACCGCCTGCTCCAGGCCGGGCGGCTGCCGATCGCCGGCGGGCCGGCGATGGCGGTCGCGACCGTCGCCTTCGCGGAGAGCGCCGCCACGGCCTTCATCCGCAAGCCGATCGTCGCCGTGGGGATGAATCCGGGCCGGGGCGCGGACGGTGCGGTGGTGATCTACACCGCCCGCCCGCTCACCCTCGCGGAGAGCGCGCAGGTGGCCGAGGGTTTCCGGGACACCGGCGAGCTGCTGTTCCGCGTCGCCAAGCCGCCGGTGCTCGACGCCGCCTTGCCGGCGGCGCTCGCCGCGCCGCTGCCGCGGGCGGGCCTCGGCGGGCGCTACCCTTGCGGCAGCTCGGTGAGCCTCGGCAACGTGCGGGAGGCCGGCACCCTCGGCTGCCTGGTGCGGGACGGCGAGGGCGTGCTCTACGGCCTCTCGGCCAACCACGTCACCGGCGGCTGCTCGAACGCCCGGCCCGGCGCGCCGATCGTCGGTCCGGGGATCAAGGACGTGGGCGCCGGCCTGCCCGACCCGCGCACCCTCGGCCACCATGCCCGCGCCCTGGCCCTGGTGCCGGGAGATCCCGCGAGCGTCGCCCCCGGGCGCAACCGCGACGCGGCGGTGTTCTGCCTGCTCGATCCCGAGGCCCTGTCGTCGAGCCAGGGCGGCCACCACGACACGCCGGAGGAGGCCGCCGACCCGGTCGAGGAGGAGGCGGTCGAGAAGGTCGGCCGCAGCACCGGCCTCACCCGGGGGGTGATCGAATCGCAGATCGTCGGCCCGTTCCCGGTGAGCTACCGCACCACGATCTTCCACTCGGCGGAGGAGGATGCGGAGTTCCGCGGTCAGGTCTTCTTCGATCCGGTCTACGTCGTGCGCGGCGAGGACGGGCCCTTCGCGCTCGCCGGCGATTCCGGCGCCCTCGTCACCGCCGGGACGGGAACTGCCAGGCGGGCGGTGGGCATTGTCTTCTCGGGGCGCGGCGCCGAGGAGAGCTACATGCTTCCGCTGAAACCGATCCTTGACGATCTCGGCATGACCCTGGTCTCCGGTCACGGGACGGGCGGCGCGCGATGATCATCGAGATGGCGCAGGATTCGGGCGAGCGGGCCTCGGTCGCCCTGCGCCGGGCGCTGCTCGACCATCTCGGGCTGCCTCCGGGCCAGGCGGCGGTGACGCGCCGGCGGACCGCCGCCGGCGAGACCCTGGTGGTGCGCCTCGTCCCCGGCGCCCGGCCGGCGAGCCGGCCGGAGGCGTTCGGCGGCCTGCCGGTGACCTACGAGAGCGCCCGCCCGCCCCGGGCCGGACGCTGGTAGGGGATCAGGCGGCTTCCGTGCCGCACCACTCGGCGACGAACAGCGCCATGGCGGTGGTGATGCGCCGGAGCGAGGCGAGGCTCACCCGCTCGTCGAAGCCGTGGATGTTCTCGCTCTTCGGCCCGTAGCAGAGCGCCGGCACCCGGTCGTAGAGAGCGTGGACCCGGGTATCGAGGTAGCCGGCGGTCATGAAGCTCCTGAGGGCCGAGCCCGTCGCCGCCTCGTGCGCCCGGCCGAGCACCGCTTCCGCCTCCGAGCCCTCGTCGAGCACGTAGCCCTCGGCGAAGAAGCCGTGGAAGCTGACCTGCGGCGGGCTGTTCGACAGGAAGGCGTCGTCGCGGGCGAAGGCCGCCACCGCCGCCTCGATCTCGCGGGCGGCCTCGGCCGCGCTCGTGCCCGGGTAGATCGCGATGCGGCAATCGATCCGGCACCAGGCCGGCACCGAGGAGGCCCAGTCGCCGCCCTCGATCCGGCCGATATTGAGGTTGATCGGGTGCGCCTCGCCTTCGAAATGCGGGCGGCCCGCCTTGTCGGCGTTCCAGCGCGCTTCGAGCTGCCGCAGGGCGCCGATCACCCGGTAGGCGGCATCGATGGCGTTCGCCCCCGTTCCCATCTCGCGCACATGGACCGGCCGGCCCCGGACCTCGACCCGGAACCACAAGACGCCGGTATTGGCGCGCACCAGCATCTCCTCCTCGGGCTCGGGGATCAGCACCGCGTCGGCGCGGTAGCCGCGCAGGTGGGTCATCAGGGCGCCGTTGCCGGTCGATTCCTCCTCGACCACCGATTGCAGGGTCACGGTGGCGGCCGGCTGCAGGCCGATGCGCCGCAGGGCGTCGAGGGCGAACAGGTTGGCGGCGTGGCCGGCCTTCATGTCGGCCCCGCCGCGGCCGTAGAGCCAGTCGCCCTCCACCACGGGCTCGAAGGGCGGATGGGTCCAGAGGTCGGCCGGCCCCGGCGGGACCACGTCGACATGGGCCTGGAGGATCAGCGAGCGCCCCCGCTCCTCCCGCGGCCGGTGGATGCCGACGACGATCGGCGCCTCGGAATGCTCGGGAGAGAATGTCGCGCCGCCCGGATGCGCCTCGATCTGCGCCCGGTCCATCGCGAAGCGGTCCATGGCATAGCCGCGCTCGCGGAAGGTGCGGAACACGAAGTCCTGGATCGCCTGCTCCTGCCCGCGGGTCGAGGGAAAGCGCATCAGCGCCTGGGTGTAGGCGACCTGCCCGGAAAAGTTCTCGGCCACGGCGGCGACGATGCGGTCACGCAGGGCGGGGTCCAGGGACATCGGGGGCTCCTTGTCGAGGGCTTTCCCGTCATATCCTGGGAAGCGGCGGCGCACCTATGCGCTGGGTACGTGGTGGCGTGCGTCATGCGAGTCCGCCGGCCCCCGTCCCGGACGATCCGAGCGTCGCAGTCGGAGATCCGGGACAGGGCTCGCGGCAGCTTGGAGATGGGCACCGTGAACGCAGCCGGAGGCCCTACGCTCCCAGCCGCCCGATGATGTGGTCGGCCACCCGCAGCGAATTGGCGATGATCGTCAGGGTCGGGTTCACCGCCCCGATCGACGGGAAGAAGCTCGCATCGGCGACGTAGAGGTTGTCGAGCTCGTGCGCCTTGCAGTCGAGGTCGAGGACCGACGTCGCCGGGTCGGGACCGAAGCGGAGCGTCCCCGCCTGGTGGGCGGTGCCGCCGATCGGCACGTCCTTGCCGAGATAGAGCGAGCGGTCGAACAGGTGCGGGTGGATGTCGAGCTTGGCGCACAGGCCGCGCAGCTTGGCCTTCAACCGGTGCAGGGCCTCCTCGTTGGTCTGCTTGAGGTCGAGCCGCACCTTGGCCCCGTCGTAGAAGATCCGGTTCTCCGGGATCGGCAGGTCCTCGGTGGTGAGCCAGAAATCGAGGGAATGCCGGGCGAGCCAGTCGAACGGCTTCTCCGGGAACCATTGCAGGAAACCCGGCAGCCCCTCGCCGTGGATCTGCACCCCGTCCGACTTGCCGACCATCTGGATGTGGCCGAGGGGGTACTCCCAGTCGTCAGCGCCGAAATAGAAGTCGTTGAGGCCGAGCGTCTTCTGGAACTTGGTCGGGTTCGGGGTGCGGGAGATCGCCAGCACCGTCGAATTGTTGTGGCGCATGTAGTTGCGGCCGACTTGCCCTGAGCGGTTGGCCAGCCCATGCGGGTGGGCGTCATTGCCTGAGCGCAGCAGGAGGAGCGCCGAGGACAGCGCGCCGCAGGCCACCACCACGATGTCGCCGGTGAACACCTCGGTCGCCGCGCCGCGCTTGACCTCGACGCCGGTGACACGGCGCCCCGCCGGATCGGTCAGGAGCCGGTCGACATAGGCGTTGGTCATCAGGGTGAGGTTCGGATGCGCCGCGAGCGCCGGGTCGACGCAGATCACCTGCGCGTCCGCCTTGCCGTTGGTGATGCAGGGATAGCCGTCGAAGGCGTCGCAGCGGATGCAGGCCGAGTGCGGCAGCGGCTTGCCGTCCCGCTCCTCGAGCCGCACGCCGACAGGCAGGTGGAACGGGTGGTGGCCTTCGCGCTTCAGCCCGTCGAACAGTTCCTGGATCCGCGGTTCATGCGTGACCGGCGGATAGGCGTAGGGTTTCGGGGCCGGCGGCTCGGTCGGGTCCTCGCCGCGCAGGCCGTGGACGGAGTAGAGTTCCTCCGCCGCCTGGTAATAGGGTTCGAACACGTCGTACTTCACCGGCCATTCCGGCGAGAGGCCGTCCGGATGGCGGATCTCGAAAAAATCCTTCTCGCGCAGGCGGAGCAGGACCGAGCCGTAGACCTTGCTGTTGCCGCCCACGAAGTAGTGCAGGCCGGGATGGAAGCTGGAGCCGTCGGCGCCGTACCAGGTTTCCGGCGCCTGGTAGCGGGCCTCGACGAAGACTGCCTGGCTGTCCCAGTTCTCCCGCTCCCGCGGCAGGTAATCGCCGCGCTCCAGAAGCAGGATGCGCTTGCCGGTCTGGGCCAGCCGCCATGCCATGGTGCCGCCGCCCGGCCCCGAGCCGACGATGACGACGTCGTAATGCCGGTTCTCGCTCATCGACGCTCCCTCTTCCTGCGGCAGGCGCGGGGATGATCCATGGCCGCTCGATCGTGCTGAGGGCGTAGATGGCGGGGCTGGCGCGAACGTCGACCCGCCCCAGTTAGCTTTTCGCAGCGCACCGTAGAGCGGCGCCCGATCGCGCTGCGATCGGACGCCGCTCTAGATGCTTGATTTTACTGCATTTTCTACGACGAACCAATATCCACTTCGTCGGAAGATGCGCTAGGTAGCAGGGTTCCCGGATCGATGGACACCTTCAGCATCGCGGTCGCCTTCGGGGTCAGGCTCCTCCTGGTGATGCTCTTCCTGCCGTTCAGCGCCCTCGACAAGATCCTGAACTTTCGTGGCGCGGTGGGCCAGGCCAGGCAGGCGGTGCACGCCACCGGCCCTGCCACCGTGCTGATCCTGGTCGGCCTGTTCGTCGAGGTGGTGATGTCGCTCGGCATCCTCACCGGCATCGCCGACCGCTTCGCCGCCTTCGTGCTCGCCGGCTATTGCGGCGTCACCGCACTCCTCTGGAAGCAGTTCTGGAAGCCGGGGGATTTCTGGTCCGGCGGCAAGGGCCGCGAGCTTTTCTGGGACTTCTGGAAGAACCTCGCGCTCGCCGGCGGGTTCCTGCTCGTCACCTTCGGCACCGGGGCGGCGACGGTCGGGACGTTCCTCTCCGACCCCTTCGCCTCGTCGAAGCCCTACAGCGTCAGCGAGACCGCCCGATGAGCGATCGGAAGCCGAACATCCCCTACTGGCACCTCTGGGCCGACGCGGACGGGGTGAGCCACCAGACGCGGTGCGCCTTCACCGAGTTCGAGGAGAAGTCGATGTCGCCGCCGGCCCCGCCGCAATGGCAGGGGCAGAAGACCCATGACGGCGCGACCGTGTTCGTGACCGTGCAGCCGGTCGGCTGGACCGGGGACTGGCACCCGAACCCGAAGCCGCAATGGATCGTCCCGCTCTCGGGCCGCTGGTTCGTCGAATCGATGGACGGGACACGGGTCGAGATGGGGCCGGGCGAGATCTCGTTCGGCGAGGACCAGAACGTGCGCGAGGTCGACGGCAAGAAGGGCCACCGGTCCGGCACGGTCGGGAACGAGCCCGCCGTGCTGATGATCGTTCAGTACGACAAGCCCCCGACCACCGGGGCGGCCTGCCGGTTCCGGTGACGCCATGGACGGGTTCGAGATCCACGACGAGCGCTTCAAGCACTACATCCTGGGCAACGCGCCCCTGGAAGAGCTCGGCTCCGGCTTCCGCTGGATCGAGGGGCCGGTCTGGATGGGCGACGCCGATTGCCTGCTGTTCCAGGACCTGCCGCGCAACCGCACCATGCGGTGGATCGAGGGGGCGGGCTTCTCCGTCTACCGCCAGCCCTCGAACTACGCCAACGGCCAGACCCGCGACCGCGAGGGCCGGCTGATCGCCTGCTCGCATCGCGGCCGCTGCCTGTATCGCACCGAGTACGACGGCACGGTCACGACGCTCGTCGACGGCCATGCCGGCAAGCGCCTGAACTCGCCGAACGACGTGGTGGTGAAGTCGGACGGGACGATCTGGTTCAGCGATCCGGTCTACGGGATTTCCAACGACTACGAGGGCGGGCGGCAGGCCTCGGAGCAGCCGCCGGCGCTCTACCGCTTCGATCCGCGGACGAACGAGATCCAGGTGATGGCCGGCGATTTCGACGGTCCGAACGGCCTCGCCTTCTCGCCCGACGAGCGCCGCCTCTACGTCGCCGAGACCGGCGACCAGTCGAAGCCGAACCCGCGCCAGCATATCCGGGTCTTCGACGTCGCGCCCGATGGCGCGCTGTCCGGCGGCGACGTCTTCCATAAGATCGAGCCGGGCTATTGCGACGGGATGCGGGTCGACGAGGACGGCAATGTCTGGTCGAGCGCCGGGGACGGGGTGCATTGCCTCAGCCCGGAGGGCAAGCTGATGGGCAAGATCCTGGTGCCGCACCGGGTCTCGAACATCACCTTCGGCGGACCGGCCAAGAACCGGCTGTTCATCGGCGGCTCGCACACGCTCTATGCCATCTTCCTCGACCGGCGCGGGGTGCAGACCCCGTGACAGACTTCATGACAGCCCCCGTGGCGGCGCGCCGCCTCGCCCGCATCGCCCTGACCGCCGCCGACCCGGAGGGCCTGGCGCGCTTCTACCGCGAGGCGCTGGGCTTCACCGATGCCGAGGCGCCGCCGGCCGCGGACTTCGCCGCCGTGACCGGGCTGAAGGGCGCGCAGGCGCGCACCGTGCCCCTGCGGCTCGGCGGCCAGCCCCTCGACCTCGTGGCGGTGACGCCCGCGGGGCAGCCCTATCCGGGGGACGTGCCGGGCTTCAGCCCGCTGTTCCAGCACTGCGCCATCATCGTCTCCGACATGGGGTCGGCCCATGCCCGCCTGTCGGCCCGGGGCGGCTGGCGCCCGATCTCCACCGAGGGTCCGGTCCGGCTTCCCGCCTCCTCCGGCGGCGTGACCGCGTTCAAGTTCCGCGATCCCGAAGGCCATCCGCTGGAACTGCTGGCCTTCCCGCCGGACGCGACGCCCGAGGCCTGGCGGCGGCCGGGCGCGACGGATCCCTGCCTCGGCCTCGACCACTCGGCGATCTCGGTGGCCGAGACCGCCCGCAGCGTCGCGTTCTACGAGTCCCTCGGGCTGCGCGTCGCGTCGCGCTCGCTCAATACCGGGCCGGAACAGGCCCGCCTCGACGCCGTCGCCGACCCGACCGTGGAGGTGACCGGCCTCGGCTTCCCGGACGGCCGGCCACCCCATGTCGAGCTGCTGTGCTACCGCGGCGACCATCCGCGGCCGGCCTCCAGCCTCGCGCCCGACGCCATCGCGGCGACCCGCCTGGTGATCGCGATGACGGACGCCGAGGCCCTGGCGGCGGCCTGCGCCGCCCATGCCGGGCGGCTCGTCTCGGCCGGGCCGGTTCCGCGGCCCGGCGGTGCGGACGCCCTGCTGCGGGATCCGGACGGGCACCTGGTGTGGCTGACGGCGGGGTGACAGGGGCGGCTCAGGCTTCCTCCCGGCCTGTGCCGGCCTGCCGATGATGCAGGACCGTGAATCCCTCCTCCGGTGCCGGCGGCACGAAGTAGCGCGTGAACAGGTCGAACGCCTCGTCACTCACCGTGAATTCATGCGTGCCGGCGGCATTGCGGCGATGCAGGCGGGCCTTGCAGAGGGCATCGTCGGCTTCGAGGTAATGGAGCTGGTGCGCCGCCTCCGCCTCGCGAAAGACCGTCCGCATCCAGGCCCGGCTCTCCGGCGTATTGGCCGGGAAATCGAGCACCACGGACAGGCCGGCCCGCAGCAGCGCGACGAGGTGCGGCCCCATCACGCCGCGCAGGCGCTTGGCGTTGCGAGCGTACTCGGCCAGCGTGGTCTGCTCGCCCGGATAGAGGCCGGCGAGCCAGGCATCCTCCCGGACCAGGATGGTGCCGGGTCGCGCGGCGAGGCTGGCCGCGAGGGTCGATTTTCCAGAGGAGATCTTGCCGCACAGCAGATGCAGCACCGCGTCGGTGACGGGCATGACGAAACGACCTTCAGGGGCGCCGGCGGCGCCTTGGTTTCAGTGCGCCTCACGAAACTCCCGCTGCGCTGACGCGGCCAAAGCGAGCGACGACAGCGGTCGGGAGTTTTGTGAGAGACGCTCGCGGGATGCAGACAGCCGAAAACCGGCCCGACGGATCAGGCCGGGTGGATAATTCGGCGCATCGGCGCGCTGTGAACCGGGAAGGTCATGTATGGATCGTAGCCGTGGCCGGCCCCAAGGTCAAAGACGAACCGTCAAGGACGAACCGGGACGATGTCAGGCCGCCAGCCCCTGCCGGGAGCGCGGGGCCGGAGTGCCGGGTGCGTGACCATGTGGGTTGCCGCGCTGCAGCGCGATCTCGGCATTGCGCCGCGACTGCTTCAGGAGAACGAGGGCCGACCACCGCATCGCCACCTCGTGCCGGGCGACGAGCCGGCCGGCGGCGTCGTAGCGGCGCCAGCCGCAGCTCTCCCGCCCGGTCTCGTCGGCCTCGTCATACGTCTCGTAGCGGGCGACCAGGTTGCCGGCGGCGTCGAACTCGTCGTGATACCAGCGCACGCCGTCGAGCGGGGCGCCGCGGCTGCGCGAGCCGCGGATCACCAGCCGATGCTCGACGGGAGTGCGGAAGATCGTCTCGAATACGGGCGGCTGGAACAGCATGACCGTCGATACCCCGTCTGTATCGCTACCACTTGGTTTCTGCGCGATAGGGTGCGTTGCAGCATAACCTGCGTCAAGGGCGTGGCGTTGCGGCGCCGATGCTAATCGGGCGCCGACGGGTGCTCCTTTGGTCCAAGATGCCCTAGCTTCCGCGGCGGTGTCGCAACGAGCGAGGGATCGCGGGGATGCAGGACAGAGGACGGCGGGGCGGCAGGAGACGGCAAGGGGGTATGCGGGGCCGCGCGGGGCTGGCCGTGCTGGCCTGGCTCGCCGGGCCGGGAGCGGCCCTGGCGGCCGAGGGCGACTGCACCGATTACGGCGCGCTCGGCGCCGGCACCGGGCCGCGCCTCGGCACCATCAAGGATGGCGAGGCCCGCGTGCCGTTCGTCATGGGCGCATCCGGGCGCAAGGGCTGCCCCGGGCCCGATCCGGCCTGCCGCGAGAAGGCCTTCCTGGTGCCGGGCAACCTCGTGATCCTCGGCGGCGCGCAGCCGGGCTTCGTCTGCGCCACTTACGTCGGGAAGACGGGCGCGGTCCGCTCCGGATGGCTGCCGGACGGCGCGGTCGCCCCGGCGCCCGCCTCCCCGGCCCCGGCCGCGAAGGACTGGACCGGCACCTGGACGGCGCCGGAACAGACCCTGGTGATCCGGCCGGGGAGGGCCGCCGGCACCCTCGACGTCAAGGGCGACGCCACCTACGGCGCCCTCGACCCCGACCGCGTCCGCCGCGGCGCGGTCAATATCGGCCAGGTCGAGGGCGAGGCCGCTCCGAAGGGGGCGGACCTCGCCTTCACCATGGGGGACAAGGGCACCCTGCCCTACGCGGCCGGCGATCCGTCCGATTGCCGCCTGCGCCTGACGCTGCTCCCGCCCTTCCTGCTCGCCGAGGACAACAGCGCCTGCGGCGGCATGAATGTCAGCTTCACCAACCTCTATCGCCGCACCAAGCCCTGAACCAGTCGACGAGCCAGGAGCGCCCCATGCGTCGCCACCGCCATGCCAAGATCGTCGCCACCGTCGGCCCGGCCAGCAACACGCCGGAGCGGCTGAAAGCCCTCTTCCTCGCCGGGGTCGACACCTTCCGGCTCAACTTCTCCCACGGCACCCACGACGACCACGCCAGGGTCCACGCCGCGATCCGGGCGCTCGAGAAGGAGACCGGCCGGCCGATCGGCATCCTGCAGGACCTGCAGGGCCCGAAGATCCGCATCGGCACCCTGCGGGGCGGCAAGGCCGACCTCGCCACCGGCGACCGGATCCGCTTCGTGCGCGAGGGCCGCGAGGGCGGCACCGACGCGATCCCCCTGCCCCATCCCGAGATCTTCGCCGCGGTGGCGCCGGGCCAGGAGCTGCTGATCGACGACGGCCGGGTCCGGGTGCGGGTCACGGGCGTCGACGACGCGGCGATCGACGCCGACGTGGTGGTGGGCGGGCCGATCTCCGACCGCAAGGGCGTCAACCTGCCGGGCACGGTGCTGGCCCTCTCGCCGCTCACCGAGAAGGACCGGCGCGACCTCGCCTTCGGGCTCGAGCTCGGGGTCGACTGGGTCGCCTTGTCCTTCGTCCAGACCCCCTCCGACGTGATGGAGGCGCGCGGTCTCATCGCCGGCCGGGCGGGGCTGATCGCGAAGATCGAGAAGCCCTCGGCGCTCGATCACATCGAGGACATCATCCGCATCGCCGACGGGATCATGGTGGCCCGCGGCGATCTCGGCGTCGAATTGCCGCCCGAGGACGTGCCGGGCCGGCAGAAGGAGCTGGTGCGCGCCTGCCGCCGGGCGGTGAAGCCGGTGATCGTGGCGACCCAGATGCTCGAATCGATGGTCGGGGCGCCCTCGCCCACCCGGGCCGAGGCCTCCGACGTCGCGACGGCCGTCTATGACGGCGCCGACGCGGTGATGCTCTCGGCCGAATCGGCGGCGGGGCGGTATCCGATCGAGGCGGTCTCGATGATGGACCGGATCATCCGCCGCACCGAGCAGCACCGGCTCTACCGCTCGCTCGTCCGGGCGAGCGAGCCGGAGGTCGAGGACAGCCCGCCCCACGCCGTCGCCGCCGCCGCCGCGACCCTCGCCGACGCGATCGAGGCGGCGGCGATCGTCGCGTTCACGTCGAGCGGCACCACCGCCGCCCGCATCGCCCGCAAGCGCCCCAACGTGCCGATCCTGGCCGCGACCTCGGACGCCGCGGTGTCGCGCCGCCTGAGCCTGTACTGGGGCGCCCATTCCGTGCTCGGCCCGGAGATCGAGTCCTACGAGGCGATGGTCGACCGCGCCGCCGAGGTCGCCGCCCAGGAAGGGTTCGCGCAGGCGCCGGACCTCGTCGTGGCGGTGGCCGGCATCCCGTTCGGCCGGCCGGGCACCACCAACAACCTGCGGGGGGTGGAGCTGGGACGCAAGGCGAGCGGGGTCTGACCGCCGATCGGGGGCGGGGGGCCGATCAGGGCACAAGACCAAGGTGCAGACGACTTCTGATTGTGGCAGGCCTGCGGGCCTGCTACGCTGCGGCACCCGGAGAAGTCTGTTCTCCGGGAGGGTCCCATCCATGCGCACCCTCGTCGCCCTCATGACCCTGCTCGCCGTCGGCCACGGCGCCCTCGCCGCCGGCAGCGACCGGGATGCGGCCCGCGCGGTGATCCTGCGCCAGCAGGAGGCCTTCCGGCACGACGACGCCGCTGCGGCCTATGCCGAGGCGGCGCCTGCCATCCGGTCGATCTTCGACAGCCCCGAGATCTTCATCGGCATGGTCCGGCAGGGCTACGCGGCGGTGTACCGCAACCGCCGCTTCGAGTTCGGCACCGACGAGGAGCGCCCCGACGGGAGCCGCGCCCAGGGCGTGCGCATCCAGGACCAGGAGGGCGCCGACTGGGAGGCGCTCTACACCCTGGAGCGCGGAGCGGACGGCGCGTGGCGGATCACCGGCTGCCGCCTGCGCAAGGCGCCGGGCGCGAGCGCCTGACCCGCGGGCTGACGCGCGCGCCGGTTTCGTGTAGGGCGTGCGCCAGCCTCAGGACTGATCACCGTGCTCCATGTTTCGACCCGCGGCAGCGCCGCGCCGCTGACCTTCACCGACGCGCTGCTGGCCGGGCTCGCCCGCGACGGCGGCCTGTACATCCCGCGGGACTGGCCGCAGATCGCGCCGCAGACCATCGCGGGTCTCGCCGGCCGGCCCTATGCGGAGGCCGCCAAGACCGTGCTCTCGCCGCTCGTCGACGGCGAGATCGCCCAGGCCGACTTCGACCGGATGATCGACCAGGCCTATGCCACCTTCCGGCACCCGGCGGTCTGCCCCCTGACCCAGCTCGGCGACAACCTCTTCCTGCTCGAGCTGCATCACGGGCCGACCCTCGCCTTCAAGGACGTGGCGATGCAGCTGCTCGGCCGGCTGATGGACCACGCGCTCAAGGCCAAGGGCAGCCGCGCCACCATCGTCGGCGCCACCTCGGGCGATACCGGCAGCGCCGCCGTCGAGGCGTTCCGCGGCCTCGACAACGTCGACGTGTTCATCCTCTATCCCCATGGCCGCGTCTCCGAGGTGCAGCGCAGGCAGATGACCACGGTCGATGCCGAGAACATCCACGCGCTCGCGGTCGAGGGCACCTTCGACGACTGCCAGGCGATCGTGAAGGCGCTGTTCCAGCACCCGCGCTTCGCGGACGAGGTGCGGCTGTCGGGCGTCAACTCGATCAACTGGGCCCGGGTCGCCGCGCAGGCGGTCTACTACTTCACCAGCGCGGTGGCTTTGGGCAGCCCGCACCGGCCGGTCTCGTTCTCGGTGCCGACCGGCAATTTCGGCGACATCCTGGCCGGCTGGGCGGCCAAGCGGATGGGCCTGCCGGTCGGACGGCTGATGGTCGCCACCAACGCCAACGACATCCTGGCCCGCACGCTGGCGACGGGAACCTACGAGGTGCGGGGCGTGGCGCCGACCACCTCGCCGTCGATGGACATCCAGGTCTCGTCGAATTTCGAGCGGCTGCTCTTCGAGGCGCTCGACCGCGATTCCGCCGCCGTCAACCGGCTGATGGCGGGCCTCAAGCAATCGGGCGCGTTCACGCTCGATCCGGCGACGCTGGCGCGGATCCGGTCCGAGTTCGACGCGGCGGCGGTGCCCGAGGACGCGGTCGTGGCCGAGATCCGCGACGTCTATCGCGGCACCGGCCAGATCGTCGATCCGCACAGCGCCATCGGCGTGCGCGCCGCCCGCAAGCTGCTGGCGACCGACCCGGCGACGCCGGTGGTGGCCCTGGCGACGGCGCATGCGGCGAAGTTCCCGGACGCGGTCGAGGCGGCGACCGGAATCCGCCCGGCCCTGCCGCCGCATCTCGCCGACCTTCTGGAGCGGCGCGAGCGCTTCACCGTGCTGCCGAACGACGAGGCGGCGGTCGAGAGGGCGATCCGCGAGCGCGCCCGCATCCTGAGGAGCGCCGCATGAACCAGCACTTCGCGACGCTCGGCGCCTCGCCGGACCTCAAGGTCACGCGGCTGCCCAACGGGCTCACCGTCGCCACCGAGGCGATGCCGGGCGTCGCCACCGCAACCCTCGGGGTCTGGATCGGGGCGGGCTCGCGCAACGAGCGGCCGGAGGAGCACGGGCTCAGCCACCTCATCGAGCACATGGCGTTCAAGGGCACGGCGACGCGCTCGGCCCGCCAGATCGCCGAGGACATCGAGAATGTCGGCGGCGAGATCAACGCCGCCACCAGCGTCGAGCAGACGAGCTACACCGCCCGGGTTCTCGGCGAGGATGCCGAGGTGGCCCTCGACGTGCTCGGCGACATCCTGACCCGCTCGGCCTTCGAGGCCGGCGAGCTCGCCCGCGAGAAGGGCGTGATCCTGCAGGAATACGCCGCCGTCGAGGATACGCCGGACGACGTCGTCTACGACGCCTTCACGGAAGCCGCCTTCCCCGACCAGCCGATCGGCCGGCCGATCCTCGGGCGCCCGGAGACGATCAAGAGCTTCGACCGGGCCGCGATCGAGGCCTATCTCGCCCGCGAATACACCCCCGGCCGGATGGTGCTCGCCGCGGCCGGGGCCGTCGAGCACGACGCGATCGTGGCGGCGGCGGAGAAGCACTTCGGATCGATGCCGGCCAGCGACGCGCCGGAGGCGGTGCCGGGCGAGTATCGCGGCGGCGAGCGGCGGATGCCGCGCAAGCTCGAGCAGGCCAACCTCGTCCTCGGCCTGCCCGGACTGTCGTTCCGCGACGACGCCTACTACGCCACCCACCTCTTCGCGCAGGTGCTCGGCGGCGGGCTGACCTCGCGGCTCTGGCACGAGGTGCGCGAGACCCGCGGCCTCGCCTACGAGATCCACGCCTTCCACTGGCCGTTCAGCGATTGCGGCCTGTTCGGCATCGGCGCCGGCACCGCGGGCAGCGACCTGCCGGGCCTCGTCGAGGTGACGCTGGCCTGCCTGCGCGAGGCGGCGGAGACGGTGGATGCGGCCGAGCTCGCCCGGGCCAAGGCGCAGCTCAAGGTCGCCCTCCTCTCGGCGCTGGAGACGCCGGGCGGCCGGATCGAGCGCACGGCGCGCCAGCTCCTCGCCTGGGGCCGGGTGATCCCGGCCGCCGAGGTGATCGCCAAGGTCGACGCCGTCACCCCCGACGACGTGCGGGCGGCCGGGCGCGCCCTCATCGCCGGCGCCCCGACCCTCGCGGCGATCGGGCCGATCAAGAAGCTGCAGAGCCTCGAGGCGGTCGGGACGGCGCTGAAGGCGGGCTGACCGGTTCCAGGCCCACGCGTCGGAATCCTTCCCCGTCGCGAGCGGGGCTGTCCGGAGAAAAGAAGTGGCCCCTCTCCCGAGTGGGAGAGGGGAGAGGGCATCGAAGATCCCGCGTGAGGGCGCTACGGTTCCGCAGAAAATTCGGGCTGTTCCGCCACCAGCACCACGCTCAGCGATTGACACTGAAGCGTATCACCCTCGCGCGATCTTCGATCGCCCCTGCCCTCTCCCACTCGGGAGAGGCGATCCCGCATTTGATTTCAAAAATGATTTTCCCCGGACAGTCCTGCATTGCGAGGGCGGGCGGTGAGCGCAGCGGGACGACGTCCCGCCGAGAGGGGCAGCGCGACGCGGATCCAGGGACCCGCCCTTCATCGAGCGCGCGACCTCTCCGGCAGCGCGGTTCGCCTCTCGCGCCCCGCATCCGAGCGACACCCTTCCCCATCCCAAGTCCGGCCTACACGACTTGGGCATGGGGGTGTGAAACTCGGGCCGGCCCGAGTTCCGTGGAGAGGGGGTCGTAGCAGCAGCTTTCGCACATGCCGCAGAGATACGGCCACCGTCGACAATCGAACCGACCTGTTCCCGGGCGACGCGCGCCGCCCGGCCTCCGGCTCGACGCGCTTGAACTAGGCCGAACGGCCGAGTGTCGAGTCATCGCCAGTCTCCTTAGAACAGACTCGCAATCGAGCGTGCACGCGCTCGAAGGCGGGTCCTGCGCGGCCCAAGTCCCGGGGTCGAAGAGACTGCTGTCCTAGCCGTCGCGCTCACGGAACAACCGCGCTGTCCCCTGGGGAACAGCAGACGACGGCCGATGCATCGGCCGGCGGAACGGTCGGGCGAACGGGATGAGGATCGAGGGCGTCGCGCACGCGGCGGACGGTGCGTCGCGTGAGGCGACGCTGGGCCGGCGCGTGTGGCTGCGCGGCCCGGGCCTGCATACCGGCCGGGTCGCCCGCGTGACGATCGCGCCCGCCCCCGCCGGCCACGGCATCCGCTTCGCCGTGCGCTGCCCGGTCACCGACACCCGCGCCGAGGTCCCGGCCGTCACCGCCCGCTGGGTCGCGAGCCGGATGAGCACCGCCCTCGATCTCGGGCAAGGCCGCAAGCTGCGCACCATCGAGCACCTGATGGCGAGCCTTTCGGCCTCCCGCATCGACAATGCGGCGATCACCGTCGAGGGCACCGAGATTCCGATCCTCGACGGCTCGGCCGCGCCCTGGTGCGCGCTGGTCGACGCCGCCGGGCGCGTGCCGCAGGAGCGGCCGCGTCAGGTCCTGCGCATCCGCTCCCCCTTCCAGGTCGATGGGCTGCACGGCTTCCTGCGCGCCGAGCCGGCCGAGGCGTTCAGCGTCGACGTCAGCACCGACCGGCTGCCGGGCTTCGGCGTGTTGCGCTGGTCGGGACCGATCGACCCCGCCTCGTTCCGCGCCGAGATCGCCCGGAGCCGCAGCTTCGGCAATGCCTCGCTGATCTGGCGCACCCTGCTCAAGACCCGCCTCGCCCGCACTGTCCTGCCGACCGGGACCCGGGAGCGGCTCTGGGCATGCTCGTTCGAGTCCCAGACCGTTTGCGGGAGCGGCCTCACGCCCGCTCCGGCGCGGCCGGAATACCGGCGCCCGATCGGCCCGGAGACGGAGCGGCGGATGCATCCCCGCGACCGGGAGCCGCTGTTGCGCGGGGCGCGCCCCGCGC
>NZ_LABZ01000210.1 GCF_001043955.1 Methylobacterium tarhaniae
CTGGTGGCGCCCGGCCGGGCGGGGCCGGACGGTCGCATCGCCTTCACGATCGGGCGCGGGGTCAAGCCCGGCGACTATCGGGTGCGGGTCGACCAGGTCGATCCCGCCTCCGGCGCGGTCAAGACCCGGGCCGAGACCGCCTTCGCGGTGCCGCCGAACCTCGAACGGCCGGTCCTCGCCGGTCCCGCCGAGACGGCGCAGCGCCCCTCGCCGCGCGGCGCCCCGGGCGGGGAGGCGCCCGCCGTCACGGCGGCTCCGCCTGCCGGCGCGCCGGTCGTCACCGCCGCGCGGGCGCCGGGCGCGGAGGCGGCGCAGGGGCCTGCGGATCCGACGCCCGCCGATCCCGGCGCGGTGTTCGTGCCCGGCATCAGCACCGCGAAGGTCAGCCGCGGCGACAACCTGTGGAGCATCAGCCGCCGGACCTACGGCAAGGGCCTGCGCTACACCGTGATCTTCGACGCCAACCAGGGCCAGATCCGCGACCCGAACCGGATCTATCCGGGCCAGGTCTTCGTGCTGCCCGGCGAGGCGCCGCCGGTGCAGGGACAGGCGCAGGAGGGCCGCGGCTGACGGGCCGGCGGCCCGTTCCTCCACACGAACTCGCCTCCACGAACTCGCCTCCACGAACTCGCCTCCACGAACTCGCCTCCACGAACTCGCCTGCCCGGCACGCACCCCGCCGCAGGTCCGGGCCGCGTCGGGCGCGGTGTCCGGCCACCCCGTCCTGGCCTATATCCGGCGCGATCCCGTCCGGAACCGGTCCCTTGTCCACCACCCAGACCCCACCGGCCGAGCCCGAGCGGCCCGGCCTCGTCGCGACCTACCGCCGCCTCTGGCCCTATCTCTGGCCCCATGGCCGGCCCGACCTGCAGCGCCGCGTCTTCATCGCCTTCGGGCTGCTGCTCGTCGCCAAGGTGGTCACCCTGGCGATGCCGTTCACCTTCAAGTGGGCGACCGACGCGCTGGTGGCGGTGGTCGGCGGCCGGGACGGCCTCGGCAAGGAGGCCGCGGTGCCGACCGGGATCTGGGCCGCGCCGGCCCTGATGATCCTGCTCTACGGCGCCGCCCGGATCGCCATGGCGCTGCTGACCCAGGTGCGCGACGGGCTGTTCGCCAAGGTGGCGATGCATGCGGTGCGGCGCCTGGCGCTCCAGACCTTCCAGCACATGCACCGGCTGTCGCTGCGCTTCCACCTGGAGCGCAAGACCGGCGGGCTGACCCGGGTGCTGGAGCGCGGGCGCAACGGCATCGAGGAACTCTCGCGCCTGATGGTGCTGACGCTGGTGCCGACCATCGTCGAGTTCCTGCTGGTGCTGGGCACGCTCGCCTACGAGTTCAGCCTCTCCTACTCGCTCGTCGTCCTGGTCATGGTGGCGGCCTATCTCGGCTACACCTACAAGGCCACGGAGTGGCGCATCGCCATCCGCAAGCGGATGAACGATTCCGACACGGACGCCAACACCAAGGCGGTCGACTCGCTGCTCAACTACGAGACGGTGAAGTATTTCGGTGCGGAAGGCCGCGAGACCGCCCGCTACGACCAGTCGATGGCCCGCTACGAGAAAGCCTCGACCCAGACCTACGTCTCTCTCGCGGTGCTCAATGCCGGACAGGCGGTGATCTTCACGATCGGCATGGCCGTGGTGATGTGGCTCGCCGCCCGCGACATCATGGCCGGGCGGGCGACGATCGGCGGGTTCGTGCTGGTCAACACCATGCTGGTGCAACTCTCGATGCCGCTCAACTTCATGGGCATGATCTATCGCGAGATCAAGCAGGCCCTGATCGACATCGACGACATGTTCAGGATCCTGCACCGCAACCCCGAGATCGCCGACCGGCCGGGCGCGCAGCCCCTCGCGATCGGCGAGGCGGTGGTGCGGTTCGAGGACGTGCACTTCGCCTACGTGCCGGAGCGGCCGATCCTGCGCGGCATCAGCTTCACGGTGCCGGCGGGCCGCACCGTCGCGATCGTCGGGCCGTCGGGGGCCGGGAAATCCACGCTGTCGCGCCTGCTGTTCCGGTTCTACGAGCCGCAATCGGGGCGCATCACGGTGGACGGGCAGGACATCGCGGCCGTGCAGCAGGATACCCTGCGCGCCGCCATCGGCATGGTGCCGCAGGACACGGTGCTGTTCAACGACACGATCGGCTACAACGTCCGCTACGGCCGCTGGGAGGCCTCCGAGGAGGAGGTGCGCGAGGCGGCGCGGCTGGCCCAGATCGACCGCTTCATCGCCGCCCTGCCGGAGGGCTACGACACCCCGGTGGGCGAGCGCGGGTTGAAGCTCTCGGGCGGCGAGAAGCAGCGCGTCGCCATCGCCCGCACCATCCTGAAGGGGCCGCCGATCCTCGTCCTCGACGAGGCGACCTCGGCCCTCGATTCCTTCACCGAGCGCGAGATCCAGGACGCCCTCGACCGGGTGAGCCGCGGCCGCACCACCCTCGTCATCGCCCATCGCCTCTCGACGGTGGTCGGTGCCGACGAGATCATCGTCCTCGACCAGGGCCGCATCGCCGAGCGCGGCACCCACCTGGCGCTGCTGGCGCAGGGCGGCGTCTACGCGGCGATGTGGAACCGCCAGCGCGAGGCGGATGCCGCCCGCGAGGCGCTCAAGCGCGTCGAGGCGGAGGAGGGCGCGAGCCTGCGCACGCATCTGGAGCCGGGGGAGATCCCGAACCCGATCGCCAAGGCGCCGGAGCCGGCCTCGGTGTCGTGAGGCGCGTCCTTCGGGCGCGTCCTTCGGACGCGTCAGGCGCCTCCCGCGCCGTTCGAATGATTGACGCGAAGCCACGCGCCTGCCATCCGCGGGCGCTGGACCGGCGCGTTCGTGGCCGGCGAAAGGCCCGAGGACCGACCCGAGGACTCATGACCGACCTGTTCGAGACGATCCGCCGCGTGCTGGTGCCGATCCACAAGGAGGGCTATCCCTTCATCGCGATCGGCATCGTGCTGACGGTTCTCGCCGGCACCTTCGTCCAGTTCCTCGGCTGGATCTTCCTGCTGCTGACGCTGTGGGTCTGCTACTTCTTCCGCGACCCCGAGCGGATCGTGCCGGTCGGCGACGGGCTGGTGATCTCGCCGGCGGACGGTCGGGTGAACCTCATCAGCACCGTGCTGCCGCCCTCCGAGCTGGACCTGCCCTCGGTGCCGATGCTGCGGATCTCGGTGTTCATGAACGTGTTCGACTGCCACGTGAACCGGGTGCCGGTCACCGGCCGGATCGACCAGGTCCACTACACCCCGGGCCTGTTCCTCAATGCCGAGCTCGACAAGGCGAGCGAGGACAACGAGCGCAACGGCCTCGTGATCGAGACGCGCCAGAACGGCGAGAGCGTGCGCATCGGCGTGGTGCAGATCGCGGGCCTCGTGGCGCGCCGCATCGTCGACTGGGTGAAGCCCGGCGACGACCTCACCGTCGGCGACCGGTTCGGGCTGATCCGCTTCGGCTCGCGGGTCGACGTCTACCTGCCGGCGGGCACGCGGGTGCTGGTCGGCCTCGGCCAGAAGGCGGTGGCCGGCGAGACCGTGCTCGCCGATCTGCGCGGGACCGGCCCGGTGCGGCAGTTCCGCCGCGTCTGACCGGGGAGGACCGTCGATGGAAGACCTCTTCCCGCCCTTCGCGCCGGAGCCCAATGAGCCGAAGCCGCGCCGGTTCAAGCCGGTGCCGGTGCGGATGATCATTCCCAACATGATCACCCTGATGGCGGTCTGCCTCGGGCTCACCGCCGTGCGCTTCGGCTTCGAGGGCAAGTTCGAGCCGGCGGTCATCGCGATCGTGGCCGCCGCCGTGCTCGACGGCGTCGACGGGCGGGTGGCGCGCCTGCTCAAGGGCACCTCGCGCTTCGGCGCCGAGCTCGATTCGCTCGCCGATTTCGTCAATTTCGGCTGCGCCCCGGCGCTGATCCTCTACAGCTTCGTGCTGCACAACCTGAAATCGCTCGGCTGGATCGTCGCCCTGATCTTCGCCATCGCGATGGCGTTGCGGCTCGCCCGCTTCAACGTGATGCTGGACGATCCCAACCGGCCGGAGTGGAAGAAGAACTTCTTCGTCGGCATGCCGGCCCCGGCCGGCGCGCTGACCGTGATGCTGCCGCTCTACCTGCACTTCCTCGGCTTCGAGATGGCTCCGAGCCTCGCGCCGGTCGCGCTGATCTACATGCTGGTGATCGCCCTCCTGGTGATCTCCACGGTGCCGACCTTCTCGGGCAAGACCGTCGGCAAGCGCGTGCCGCGGGAATACGTACTGCCGATCTTCGTCGTGACGGTGGCGGCGTTCGGGCTGCTGATCAGTTTCCCGTTCGAGATCCTGGCGCTCCTGAGCCTCGGCTATCTCTGCGCGATCCCGATCGGCGCCAACCAGTACCGGCGCAAGCTGAAGGCCGAGGCGGCCATGACCCCGTCCGTCCCGAGCGACGAGGCGCCGGCGGCCTGAGCGCTTGTTCGGTCGGGCAGGACGCGTCGTAGGCATCCGCCATCCCGCCCTCAACCTCAGGAGATGAGGGCGGGATGGAAGCATCGACCGGATCGATCAGGCCGTGAGACCACGGTCAGACCCGCCGCGCCACGATGAACAGCCGCGGGAAGGGCAGCAGCACCCGTCCGTCATCCTGCATCGGATAGGCTTGGCGCAGGGCAGCTTCGTAACGGGCGAGATAGGCCGCCTGCCCCTCGCGATCGAGGGGTGCCAGGAACGGCCGCAGGCCCGTGGCGCGCACCCATTCGACGATGCCGCGGTGCCCTCGGAGCGGGTGGACGTAGGTCGTGCGCCAGAGATCGACGGTGCAGCCCGCCCGGGACAGCCACGTATCGTAGTCCTGCACCGTGCCGAGCGCCGTGCGGGCGCCGGCGGCACCCGCCAGCGCCTCGCGGAACGGCGCCTCCTGCGCCACCTCGCGCATCAGCCGGTGCGACGGCTCGTCGAGGTTGTCCGGCATCTGCACGGCGAGGCAGCCGCCCGGTGCCAGGAACCCGGCGAGGCGCGGCAGCAGCGCCGCGTGGTCCGGCAGCCATTGCAGGACGGCGTTGGCGAAGATCAGGTCCGGCGGCGCCTCCGGCTGCCAGGCGGCGAGGTCGGCCTCGATGAAGCTCAGGTCCGGCAGCGTCCGGCGCGCCTCCTCCAGCATGGCGGGCGAGGAATCGAGGCCGGTGATCGCCGCCGACGGGAAGCGTGCGGCGAGAAGCGCGGTGCTGTTGCCGGGCCCGCAGCCCAGATCGACCACCCGGGCCGGTGAGGCGAGCGGCACCCGCGCCAGCAGGTCCGAGGCCGGGCGGGTGCGCTCGTCGGCGAATCTCAGGTACTGGCCCGCATCCCAATCGACCATCGGGTGACTCCTCGCCGCGTCCATCCGCACCAGCTTAGCCGATGAGCCTGCCTGCGTGACGCCCCGTCGCGCAGGGCAGGGAGGCGCCCGGTCGCGGGCCGGTGCGAGGAGACCGTGATGCTCGAGGAATTCAAGAAATTCGCCCTGCGGGGCAATGTCGTCGACCTCGCGGTCGGCGTGGTGATCGGTGCGGCCTTCGGAGCCATCGTCACCTCGCTGGTGCAGGACGTCATCATGCCGGCGGTCGGGGCGATCACCGGCGGGCTCGATTTCTCGAACTACTACCTGCCGCTCTCCGCGAAGGTGCAGAGCGGCATGGCCTATGCCGAGGCCAAGAAGCAGGGGGCGGTGATCGGCTACGGCCAGTTCATCACCGTGGCGCTGAACTTCCTGATCGTCGCCTTCGTCCTGTTCCTGGTGATCCGCGCGATGAACCGGCTGCAGCGCCGGGAGGAGGTGGCGAAGGAGGATCCCGCCGACGTGAAGCTCCTGACGGAGATCCGGGACCTGCTGGCGGCGCGCCGGTGAGCCTTCAGCTTTTCGCCGGCAGCTCGCGGAGGATGTCCTGCAAGGCGCCTTCCACCGCCTCGCGGCCGGTATCGTGGGCCTTCAGGCGGCCTTCGAGGCGGCGCAGCTGCGGGGTGAATTGCGGCGGCAGGCCGGGATCGCCGAGATAGTCCGGCTTCTCGGCCTCGGCATTGTAGGCCGAGCGGAGCTGCTGCCCGAGATGCTCGCGCACCGGCTCCGGCAGAGAGGCGTCGTGGTTCTCGTAAGGATCGTTGGGCATCGGTGTCCGTATCGCTGAAGCTTCGCGGCGCCGTGCTCAGTCCACCTGCGCCGTCTCGCAAGAAGAACGATGATGGGACCGGTTTCGTTGCAGGCCATGACGCAACGGCGAACGGGACCCCGCTGCATCGGATAGCGAAAAGCCCCGGCTTCGGGCCGGGGCTTGCCGAAGAACTGGGCCGCGCCGCCCAAGGGCGGCGCGACGCGCAGATCCGTCTTGGTCGATGACCTGCCTTAGTCGATGACCTGCACGATGCGGCGGGTGCCCGGATCGACCAGCACGACGCGGTCGTTGACCACGGTGTAGCGGCGCCCGCGGATGCCGTAATCGGCCGGGACCTCGTAGTAGCTCACGCCCGAGGAGGGCAGCACGGTGCCGACGCGGACGTCGCCGTCCCAATCGTAGGAGCGGTGCTGGCGCACGGCGTAGGAGCGGAAGCGCGGACGGTCGTCGACTCCGAGCAGGCCGCCGACCGCACCGGTCGCAGCACCGACGGCGCCGCCGACGATCGCGCCGACCGGGCCGGCCGCATCCGCACCGTCCTCGGCACCGCGCTGGGCGCCGCCGATCAGGCCCTGGGCGTGGGCGGCCATCGGCAGGGAGAGGGCGAGAGCAGCAGTGGCCAGGAAGGTCTTGGTCTTCATCGCGTCGATCTCCGTTTCGTCCAGTCCACCCCGATCGAGCGGGGCAGCTCTTCGGGGGGAGTAACGTCGCCTTGGGCAAAACGGTTCAATCGTCGTGGCCGAAAAAGTCGCTTCGAATTTCGTCGGGGCGTCCCGGGCCGACTCACGCGTCCTTCGGCATCGCCGACTGGATCAGCCGGTCGGTGCCCAGGTCTTCCTCGTCGTAGCCCAGGAGTTCCGCCAGCCGGCCGCGGGCGCGGCTGACGCGGCTCTTCACCGTGCCGACCTTGCAGCCCATGATCGCCGCCGCCTCCTCGTAGGAGACGCCCTCGGCGCCGACGAGCACCAGGGCCTCGCGCTGGTCCGGCGGCAGCTTGGCGAGGGCGCTCTGCAGGTCCTCGACGTCGAGCCGGTCGCCCTGATGCGGCGCGGTGGCGAGCCGGGCGGCGTAGGAGCCGTCCTGGTCCTCGACCTCGCGCACCCGCTTGCGGTGATCCGAGTAGAAGATGTTGCGCAGGATGGTGAACAGCCAGGCATTCAGGTTGGTGCCGGCCTGGAACCGGGCCCGGTGCTGCCAGCCCTTCAGCAGCGTGTCCTGCACCAGGTCGTCGGCCCGGGCCGGGTTGCTGGTAAGCGACAGCGCGAAGGCCCGGAGGGAGGGCACCGCCTGCAGGAGCCCGTCGCGGAACTCGGGCAGGACGATCTCGCCCTGCGCCTTGAGCGCCGCCTCCAGGCGCGCGATCAGCTCGGCGAACCGGTTGTCCGGATCGGCGCTGCCCAGGGCCTCGTAGGTGGCCCGGAGCTGCGTGCCGAGATGCGACCGGATGCTGGCCGACAGGCCGGGGCGGTCCTCGGCCGACGGATTCGGGGCGGTGTCTCGCGTCATGGCTCTCGCGTCTGCCTGCCAGAGGAAGATGGGCCCGGGGGCCGCGACCGGAAAGACCAACCTTAGCGAGAAACGGGCCGGAACCGATAGGGCGCCGTGACACGGGCGATGCGGCTCAGCCGCCGGCGCCGGCTCCCGCCTCGTCCCCGTCCGGCACGCCGAGGCGCAGGGCCAGCACCTCGCCCGGGGCGAGGTCGGTCCAGCTCTCGTCGCGGGTCAGCGGCCGGGTCGCCACCACGGTCACGATGTCGTCGGGCGTGGTCTCCTCAGCGAAATCCACCCGCCAATCCTCGTCGATCAGCGTCGCGGTGCCGAACGGCGCCCGGCGGGTCAGGGTGCAGAGGCGCTTGCCGCAATGGGCGTAGAGGGTGCGGCTGTCGGAGAGCAGCATGTTGAACACCCCGAGCCCGTGCAATTCGGCGCAGAGCTCCCGCACCGCCCCGTCGAGGCGGGTGGGCTTCGGCAGGCTGCCCCAGCGCTCTTCGAGCTTGCCCAGCATCCAGCAGAAGGCGTGCTCGCTGTCGGTGGTGCCGACGGGCTTGAAGCGGCCGAGCTTCAGGCGCTTCACGCCCTTGAGCTGGCCGTTATGCGCGAAGGTGAAGGTCCGGCCCCACAATTCGCGGCTGAACGGATGCGTGTTCTCCAGCGCCACCCGGCCGCGATTGGCCCGGCGCACATGGGCGATCACGATCCGGCTCTTGATCGGGTATTGCCGCAGCAGCCGGGCGATCTCCGAGCGGGCGCTCGGCTCCGGGTCGTGGAAGCTGCGGCTCCCACGGCCTTCGTAGAACGAGATGCCCCAGCCGTCCTGATGCGGCCCGGTCTCGCCCCCGCGGCGCGCCAGGCCCGCGAAGCTGAAGCGGATATCGGTCGGGACGTTGGCGCTCATGCCGAGCAATTCGCACATGGCGACGGTTATAGGGCCGCGCTGGTGAGCGGGGAGTGAACGACGGCGCCTTGCCGTCGACGAGAGCGGTATCGCAACGGCAGCCTCAGGCGGCGTTCAGGTCGAGATGGGCCGAGACCTTGGAGGCGGCGAGCGTGATCGTCCTGCCGTTTCGCTCCACCAAGCCGGCGGCGTGCAGAGCCGCCACGTCGTCATGGACGCGGCGGTAGGGGCGCTCGAGCGCATCGGCGAGCGCGGTGATCGACGGGGCCGGTCCATCCGCGGCGAGCCGCTTGAGCAGCGCGATCCGGGCGGGCGAGAACGTCGTCACGAATGCGTCCCGGCTCTCGAAGGTAAGGCGATGGATGGGAGGGGTGATCTCTCCTCGCTCGGCCTTGTGCCAGGCCTCGACGAACCGGCGGCCCATCTCGTCCGCCGAGCCGCCGATGTCTATCTGCAGGTTGTCGGTCATATCGATCCTCCGCGGAGAGAGCGTACCTCGGCGAGAAAATCCAGCATCAACTGCTCGACGGATACGAAGCGATAAGGTGTTTCGACGTCCCCACGGTGAACATGGTCGCCTTTCCCGGACTCGTTGTCATAGGCAACGATCCTTTGACCTGGCCGACCGTAGTAGAGTGAGTACTTCAGCGAATGGGCCGATCCTGGAACTCGTTTCGAGGCTGGCAGCACCCAGAGCTTAGCCTGTAGGATCGCGCCGTCTTCGTAGACACGCTTCTCGGAAAATAGCAGAGTGGTCGTCGCGATACGACATTATATGTCATATTTATATGTCATATTTTCCGGGCATCATCAAGGGTCGCATCTTGCTGGACAAGGCGCTATCGGAACCCACTATGCGACTTTGAGCCTGTCACGTGAAGTTGGAGCGAAGATACGCCCGAGCACGACGCTACGGTCGTGACAAGTAATCCACCAGCGTCATCGCGAACAGGATCCCGACCCAGAAGAAGCCGATGCCGGCAAACAGCTTCACCAGGGGCGGCTCGTGGCGGACCTCCATCGAGAACAGCAGGATCGTCACCACCATGGCACTCGCCACCAGAAGCTCGACGATCCAGACATGCGGGAAGGGGAGGGTGGCGCCCAAGGCCACGTTGATCCCGAGCATCACCAGGAGCGCGCAAGCCGTCAGGACCGGCTCGCGCATGTGCCGCCAGAGGATGCGGCGCTCGTCGCCGGTGCCGAACATGGGGGCGCCTCCTACCGGTTGAGCACGTAGAGGATCGGAAAGGCGAGGATCCAGATCAGGTCGATGAAGTGCCAGTAGAGCCCAAAGATCTCGATCCGATTCTGGTGCTGCTTCAGGAAACCCGGCCGGCTCGCCTGCCAGGTCATCGCCAGCAGGATGGTGATGCCGGTCATCAGGTGCAGGCCGTGCAGCGAGGTGGCAACGTAGTAGAGGTTCACGAACAGCCGCGAGGGGGGTGAGTCCTTCAGCGCGTAGGGCCGGTCCGACAGG
Organism: Methylobacterium tarhaniae; assembly: GCF_001043955.1. Taxonomy (GTDB): domain Bacteria; phylum Pseudomonadota; class Alphaproteobacteria; order Rhizobiales; family Beijerinckiaceae; genus Methylobacterium; species Methylobacterium tarhaniae. The sequence goes on from NZ_LABZ01000210.1 coordinate 9,991, forward strand.
AACGGCATCATGTGCTCCTGGTAGTCGGCGTAGTACTCGTAGCCCTTGAGGGCTAAGAACAGCGTGCCCAGAGCGGCAGTCGCGAGCATGAAACGGACCATGCCGCGCTGCCAGCCGAGCCGGGAGAGCTGGATCGCCCCCGACATGGTCAGGCTCGAGCCGATCAGCACCACGGTGTTGGTGGCGCCGATCCAGAACTTGAGGTGGCGTGCCGCCGCCTGCACCGCCTCCGGGTGGGTGAGGCGCAGGATGAGAGCCGTGAGGAACAGCCCGGCGAAGAGCAGGAGTTCGGTCAGCAGCCAGGCCCACATCCCGAGCACGGCGGCGCGCTTCTGCTGCTCCACCGTGGCGAAGTGCGAGACGAGCTTCACGCCCACTTGGCTGCCGACTTGGCTGTCGGTGGCCCCCGCGCTCACGAGTGCTGCCTCCCGGTCTCACGGGCCTGGATCGGGTAGTCGTAGGGAATCTTTGGGGCCTGCGGCTCGGTGAGGAAGTTGTGGGCCGGCGGCGGCGAGGGCACGGTCCATTCGAGGCCCCTGGCGTCCCAGGGGTTCGCCAGCGCCCGCTTCCCGAACCAGATCGAGTAGACGAGATAGATCATCGGGAAGATGTAGCCGACCGCCAGGATCGTCGAGCCCGCCGAGGACAGGATGTTGAGGAACTGGAATTCCGGCGGATAGACGTGGTAGCGCCGCGGCATCCCGAGATAGCCGAGGATGAATTGCGGGAAGAAGGTGACGTTGAAGCCGATGAAGATCAGGAAGGCGGAGATGCGGCCCCAGGCCTCGATGTACATCCGTCCGGTGATCTTCGGCCACCAGAAATGCAGCCCGCCGAGGAAGGCCAAAACCGTGCCGCCGACCATGATGTAATGGAAGTGGGCGACGACGAAGTAGGTGGCGTGAACGTGCTGGTTGATGGCGAGCGTCGCGAGGTAGAGGCCGGTGAGGCCGCCGAGCACGAACAGGCCGATATAGCCCATGGCGTAGAGCATCGGCGTGTCGAGCTTGAGCGAGCCCTTGTGGATGGTCGCGGTCCAGTTATAGACCTTGACCGCCGAAGGCACCGCCACCGCGAAGCTGAGCACCGAGAACGCCACGCTGGCGAAGTCGCTCTGCCCGTTGACGAACATGTGGTGGCCCCAGACGAAGAAGGTCACCGAGGCGAGCCCGATCGCCGCGTAGGCGACGAAGCGGTAACCGAAGAGCTTCTTCTGGGCGAAGGCCGGGACGATCTCGGAGATCACCCCCATGCCCGGCAACACCATGATGTAGACCGCCGGGTGCGAGTAGAACCAGAACAGGTGCTGGAACAGCACCGGATCGCCGCCATAGGCCGGATCGAATACCCCGATATGGAAGGCGCGCTCGGCGATCAGCAGCACCAAAGCGATGGTGATGACCGGGGTGGCGAGCAGGAAGATCAGGCTGGTGGCGTAGTGGGTCCAGACGAAGATCGGCAGCCGGAACCAGGTCATGCCCGGCGCCCGCATAGTGTGGATCGTCACCACGAAGTTGAGGCCGGTCAGAATCGACGAGAAGCCGACGATCGTCACGCCGACCAGCGCCGGCACCACCCAGGTGTTGGAGAAGGCGGTGGAGAGCGGCGTGTAGAAGGTCCAGCCGGTATCGACGCCGCCCAGCACCACGCTCGCCAGCGTGAACAGCGCGCCGGTCATGAACACGTACCAGGAGGCGAGGTTCAGCTTCGGGAAGGCGAGGTCCCGCGCGCCGATCATCAGCGGGATCAGGAAGTTGCCGAAGGTCGCGGGGATGCTCGGGATCAGGAAGAACCACACCATCACGACCCCGTGGATCGTGAACAGCTTGTTGTAGGTGTCGTTGGTGAAGACCTGCCCGTCGGGGACCACCAGCGCCAGGCGCACCAGCCCCGCCGTCACCGCGCCGATGACGAAGAAGGCGGTGATGCTGGCCAGATACAGGAGCGCGATGCGCTTGTGGTCGGTGGTGAAGAACCACGAGCGCAAGGTGTGCTCGGCGTGGAGGTAGTCGGACCCGTGGCCGAGGCGGGAATCCGGGGTGTGGGGGTCGCGCAGGGCCGGCCCGTCGGTGATCGTGCCGCTGGAGATCGAGCTGGAGTTCATGGGGTGGCCTCCTGCTGCGCCGTCGCGCTTCGGCTCTTCAGGTAGGCGACGAGACGGTCGAGGTCGTCGTTCGGGATCACGTTGCGGAAGGTCGGCATCACCTGCTTGTAATCCGCCGCCAGCTTCTGCCGGTTCGGGTTCAGGATCTTGTCGCGAAGATACGTCTCGTCGGCCGTCACCGTGCGCCCGTCGGCGAGCCTGACCTCGCGCCCGTAGAGGCCGGCGAGCGACGGCGCCCGCACCTTGGCGCCGGGATCGTGGCAGGCACCGCAGCCATAGGATTCGTAGACCGCGCGTCCGGCCCCGGCCTGGCCGCCCTGCTGGGCGCCGGCA
>NZ_LABZ01000211.1 GCF_001043955.1 Methylobacterium tarhaniae
TCCACCCCAACATCCCGGGTTTTGCTGCGCGGCCCCGGGACGACGTGGAGTGGGTGAGGATCGTCGATTCGAATCGGCCGAGGCGCCTCGACCCTCAGTCCGTCGAGCGGCCCGGGGCTACTCCGCCGCCTCCGCCGGCAGCGGCGCCGGCTCCTCGCCGAGCCACGCCCCCAGATCCGCCCGGGCCCGGTCGGTCATCGCCCGCTTCTTGGCCTGCGCCTTCTCGGTCCCGCGCAGGCGCTTGCCGTCGGGGGCCTTCGGCGCCCGGTCGAGGGGCGGGAAGAGGCCGAAATTGACGTTCATCGGCTGGAACGAGCGCGGCGTGCCGGCCTCCTCGGCCGAGACGTGTCCGCCGGTGATGTGGCCGATCAGCGCCCCGAGCGCCGTGGTGACCGGCAGCGGCTCCAGCGTCCGGCCCTGGCGCTCGGCGGCGGCGAAGCGCCCGGCCATCAGGCCGATCGCGGCGCTCTCGACATAGCCCTCGCAGCCGGTGATCTGGCCGGCGAAGCGCAGGCGCGGCGCGGCCCTGAGGCGCAGGGTGGCGTCGAGGAGGCGCGGGCTGTCGAGATAGGTGTTGCGGTGCAGGCCGCCGAGGCGGGCGAACTCGGCGTTCTCCAAGCCGGGAATCGTCCGGAAGATCCGCACCTGCTCGGCGTGGCGAAGCTTCGTCTGGAAGCCGACCATGTTGTAGAGCGTGCCGAGCGCGTTGTCCTGGCGCAGCTGCACGATGGCGTAGGCCTTGACGGTCGGGTTGTGCGGGTTCGTCAGGCCGAAGGGCTTCATCGGCCCGTGGCGCAGGGTCTCGGGGCCACGCTCGGCCATCACCTCGATCGGCAGGCAGCCGTCGAAATAGGGGGTCGAGGCCTCCCATTCCTTGAACGAGGTCTTCTCGCCCTCGATCAGGGCGGTGATGAAGGCGGCGTATTGCTCCCGGTCGAGGGGGCAGTTGATGTAGTCCGCCCCCGTCCCGCCCGGGCCCGCCTTGTCGTAGCGGGACTGGAACCAGGCCTTGCCCATGTCGATCGAGTCGCGATGGACGATCGGCGCGATGGCGTCGAAGAAGGCCAGCGACTCGGCGCCGGTGAGGCCGCGGATGCCCTCGGCGAGACCGGGCGCGGTGAGCGGGCCGGTCGCCACGATCACGCTGTCCCAGGAGGCGGGCGGCAGGCCGTCGATCTCCTCGCGGGCGATGGTGACGTTCGGGTGCGCCTCGAGCGCGACCGTCACGGCGTGGCTGAATCCCTCGCGATCCACCGCGAGCGCGCCGCCGGCCGGCACCTGATGGGCGTCGCCGGAGCGCATGATCAGCGAGCCGAGGCGGCGCATCTCCTGATGCAGCAGCCCGACGGCGTTGAGTTCCGCATCGTCGGAGCGGAACGAGTTCGAGCAGACGAGCTCGGCGAGGTTCTGGGTCTGGTGCGCCTCGGTGCCGCGCAGGGGCCGCATCTCGTGCAGCACCACGGGCAGGCCGGCCTCGGCGATCTGCCAGGCGGCCTCCGAGCCGGCAAGGCCGCCGCCGACGACGTGAATGGGATCTGATCCGGACATGACGCGGCATATCGGATCGGGCACCGCCGATGCAACACCGACGGGACGTCGAGGGGGCCGGACAAGCGAACGCCCGCCGGAAGGGGCGGGCGCGCGAGACGATGGGCGGCCCGAGGGCCTTCGATCGACTTGGGGTACGCAGTACGCGGATACTCGGTACGCTTGTCCCTGCTACTCTCGGGCCTGCTTACGCGACCGAGCGGGCGATGCCCTGGATCTCGAAGCGGCTGATGCCGAGATCGTCGAGCTCGCGGTCAGACAGGCGCGACAGCTCGTGCACGGTCTCACGGTAGCGGAGGTAGGAGCGGATCTTGCTGAGGATGAGGGAAACGAACATCGGATGTGACCTCTGAGCGGGCAGCCGGTGCGAACCGTTTCGGCATCGCCTGCCTGCTTCTGTTGCAACGCACCATATGGGAAATGGCTGCGCTGGTGGGAGGCGGGGTCGCGTAAGCCAGCCATGCATGATTCACATGCAGCGCGCAGGGAATCGTCAACCAAGCCCTGTGCCCGCCGATTTGGCAGCACTCTGGCGCATGAAGCTCAGGAATTTCGGGGCTTTAGGCACTATGCTGCACACGCGAAGGGCATCGCCGCGGAGGGTGTCGGCGGCCGGTCCGCGCGGCCTGTGGAGCAACGATGCGGCAGCTGATGATGACTGGGTGTGCAGTGCCGCGAGAAGGGTGGTCGGACGCCTTCGGACGCTGCCCCGGAGGGCCTGCCGGCGCGAGATGCGTCTCGATGCGTGGAGTCGACCGCCGCTCGGGCCCGACCACATCCGGTGACCGGTTTGGGGATGGTCCCCGACGGGCGCGTGCGACGGCAGCCCGGCCCCGCTGGCTGCCGCCTTTCCGGCGAGGAGCGAAGGGGCCTATCGTCGTGAGGAGACGCGCCTTCGTAGGTTCGATCCGCGGCCCCGACGCCACCCCGCGCTGACGCTCAATGCAGGCGCGGCGCGACGAGGAAGCTCGACCGGTCGGCCGAGACGACCGGGATGCTCAAGGTCCGGCCATCACGATGCACGGTCAGGGGCACGGTGATGCCGGCGGGCCCCAGCGCCCAGACGGCGCGCAGGAAACTCGCGAGGTCGCTGACCTCCGTCTGGCCCACCCCGAGCAGGATGTCGCCGGCCCGCAGGTCGGCGATCTCGGCCGGGGCGCGGGGGGAGAGTCCCATCACCACGACCTGATCGTCCATCTCGGTGGCGTAGAGGCCGAGCCAGGGCCGGGGCGGGCCGGAGGCGCGGCCGAGGGTGGTCAGGTCGTGGAGGATCGGCTTCAGGAGGTCGATCGGCACCGCCATGTTGATGGCGCGGCTGTCGCGGCCGCCCTGCTGCAGCTGGAGCGAGCCGATGCCGGTGAGCTCGCCCGCCGGGCCGATCAGCGCCGCCCCGCCCCAATGCGGGTGCGAGGGCGCGGTGAAGATCGCGTCGTCGAGCAGGTATTCCCAGTAGCCGGCGAATTCCTGCCGGGCGACCACCTCGGCGGCGACGGCCCGGGAGCGGCCGCCGGCCCCGGCCATCACCAGCCGGTCGCCGATGCGCAGGGTATCGGCGCTGCCGAGGGGCAGGTGAGGCAGGTCGAGGCGGTCCAGCGCCTGGACCAGGCCGAAGCCGGTGGCGGCGTCGTAGCCGACCACGTGGCCGGGCGCGGTGCGCCCGTCATGGGCCGTCAGCCACACGCTCTCGGCCTCGGTGATGAGGTAGCCGATGGTGAGGATCAGGCCGTCCTCGCCGATCAGGACGCCGTTGCCGGCCCGCTCGGTGCCGAGGATCTCCGCCGTGTAGGCGCCCTCCGGTACCCGCGAGGACAGGGCGACGACGGCGGTCAGGGTCTGGTCGAGGTCGTAGGAATAGGCGGACGGGCGGGGCTGCACCGCGGAGGGGATCTTCCAGTCGCCGGGCGCCGCCATGATGGCCTCCTGCCGGGGCCTCGATCGCCCCGTGTCTCGTCTCATCCGGCGGGGCTCGTCGGCCCCGCCCGCTCGCTCCCGTTATAGGTCGCGGAGCCGCCCCCGACAGGCGGTCGCAGACGCGCCGGCGAGCACCGGATCACGAAAAAGCCCGGCTCCTGCGAGCCGGGCGAGAGAGAAGGGTCCCGTGAGGTCTCGCTCGGAGGAAACCGCGCTTCAGTACTTGCGCACGAGCGGCACCGGAGCCGGCTCGGGGGCCGACGCGACGGTGTAGAGCGGGGCGATGACGCGGAACCAGCCCTCGGTCGAGTAGGCGTCGCGGTTGGTCGGCAGGCCGGTGACCGGCGAGATCTGCTTGACGGAGGTGGCGACGTCGCGGGCGACCCAGGCCTGGACCGAGAACTTGCCGAAATCGTAGCCGACGAGGCCGCCGAGGGCGAAGCGGCCGCCACCGCCGCCCACCACCGTGCCGCAGGTGCCGAAATTGCCGTTGCAGGGCGCGCCGAGGGGCAGGGGACCGCGATTCGGCAGGTTGGTGGTGCCGTAGCCGATGGCGCCGATCTCGAACTTGCCGAACTTCTTGGTCGCCGTCAGGTCGAGGTTGAGGGCGTCGGTCGGGAACTGGCTGCCGTAGAAGCCCGGAATGCCGTTCCGGCCGCTGAAGCGGGCCGGCGTGTCGTAGAAATTGTAGGTGAGGTTGGCGGTGATGTTCCAGCCGTCGCCCGTGTAGCTGATGCCGAAGCCCTGGCGGTAGGTGTTCGAGGCCAGGATCGGCAGGCCGCCGCCGCGGCCGGCATTCAGCTCGTTGAGGTAGACGCCGGAGAGGTAGCTCACGCCGACATTGTTGCCGAGATCCCAGGCGAAGATGCCGCCGACGAAGGTGCCGACATTGATGCTGGTATCGCGGCCGCCCGCGGTGCGGGAGAAGGTGAACACGGTCGGCGGGGCGACCACCGCCTCGAAGCGGGCGCCGAGGACCTTCCAGGGCGTCGACCAGACCAGGACCGGGACGTTGACCGCGGTGTCGGTCGAGGTCGCGTTCGGGCCGTCGGGGCTGCGATAGGTGAAGGTGTTGATCGCGTAGATGCCCTCGGGCAGCGGAGCGCCGATCGCGAGGCCGACCTGCTCGCCCGGCACCGTCGTGGTCTGCGCGTAGGACGCGGTCGCGGAGACGCTCAGCGACAGGGCAGCCGCCCCCGCGGCCAGCCAATACTTGACCATGAGATTTCCTTCCCAAGCACTTATCGAAGTCGACACGCGCAAGACACCGCACCGATACTGCACGTCATCGATGCGTGCTTGTCTCGGCGGGTCTTCCGGCGTCGGCCATGCGGCACAGTCTGAACGTCTTATTTTTCTAACAGCCGCGCTCGGAAAGCCAGCCTTTTGCCCGGCCGCAGCGCAGACTATGCCGATGCGTTGCGCAAATGACGCATTTTTGTCATGCAATAGCGGATTTGTACTTTGGTGGTATAACGCGCGAAGCCGGGAAGAAATCCCGGCTTGCTGCACTGCACAGAGGGTTTCGCCGTCGATCCGGCGGCGATTCGCGGGTATTTTCGACCGAATCTACTCGGCCGCCTGCTTGCTGGCGGCGGTCTTTCGGGTTTTCGGAACCTTCGGGGTCGCGGCCGGGGCCGTCCGGGCCGCGGGACGGCGGGCCAGGACTTCGCGCAGGAAGCGGCCGGTATGGCTCGCCTCCGACGCCGCGATGTCCTCCGGCGTGCCTTGCGCCACGATGGTGCCGCCGCCGTCGCCGCCCTCGGGGCCCATGTCGATCACCCAGTCGGCGGTCTTGATGACCTCGAGGTTGTGCTCGATCACCACGACGCTGTTGCCCTGGTCGACCAGCTCGTGCAGCACCTCCATCAGCTTGGCGACGTCGTGGAAGTGCAGGCCGGTGGTCGGCTCGTCGAGGATGTAGAGGGTGCGGCCGGTGGCGCGCTTCGACAGCTCCTTGGAGAGCTTCACCCGCTGCGCCTCGCCGCCCGACAGGGTGGTGGCCTGCTGGCCGACCCGGACATAGCCGAGGCCGACCCGGGCCAGGGTGTCGAGCTTCTCGCGGATCGCCGGCACCGCCTTGAACAGCTCGGCCGCCTCCTCCACGGTCATGTCGAGGACGTCGGCGATCGAGCGCTCGCGGTACTTCACCTCCAGGGTTTCGCGGTCGTAGCGCTTGCCCTTGCAGACGTCGCAGGTGACGTAGACGTCGGGCAGGAAGTGCATCTCGATCTTGATGACGCCGTCGCCCGAGCAGGCCTCGCAGCGCCCGCCCTTGACGTTGAACGAGAACCGGCCGGGCTGGTAGCCGCGCGCCTTGGCCTCGGGCAGGCCGGCGAACCAGTCGCGGATCGGCGTGAAGGCGCCGATATAGGTGGCGGGGTTCGAGCGAGGGGTGCGGCCGATCGGCGACTGGTCGATGTCGATGACCTTGTCGAGATGCTCGAGCCCCTCGATGCGGTCGTGCGGCGCCGGGTGCTCGAGGGCGCCGTTGAGCTTGCGCGCCACCGCCTTGTAGAGCGTGTCGACCACGAGGGTCGACTTGCCGCCGCCCGAGACGCCGGTGATGCACGTGAAGGTTCCGAGGGGGATCTCGGCGGTCACGTCCTTCAGGTTGTTGCCGCGGGCGCCGACGAGGCGCAGCATCTGGGGCTCGGGTTTCTCGCCCTTGGGCGCCGGGATCGTCTTGCCCTTGCGCCGGCTCTTCGGCACGTGCACCGAGCGCTTGCCGGTGAGGTATTGGGCGGTGAGCGAGTTCGGGTCGGCCAGCAATTCGGGCGGCGTGCCTTGCGCCACGATCTGCCCGCCATGGATGCCGGCGCCGGGCCCGACATCGACGACGTAATCGGCCTGGAGGATCGCGTCCTCGTCGTGCTCGACCACGATGACCGAGTTGCCGAGGTCGCGCAGGCGCTTCAGCGTGCCGAGCAGGCGCTCGTTGTCGCGCTGGTGCAGGCCGATCGACGGCTCGTCGAGGACGTACAGAACGCCGGTCAGCCCCGAGCCGATCTGCGAGGCCAGACGGATGCGCTGGCTCTCGCCGCCCGACAGCGAGCCCGAGCCGCGGGCGAGGGTGAGGTATTCGAGGCCGACATCGACCAGGAAGGTCAGCCGGTCGCGGATCTCCTTGAGGATGCGGACCGCGATCTCGTTCTGCTTCTGGCTCAGGTGCTCGGGCAATTCGCCGAACCAGCGATGGGCGTCGCGCACCGAGAGCACGGTGGCGTCGCCGATGTCGGAGCCGGCGATCTTCACCGCCAGGGCCTCGGGCTTCAGGCGCTTGCCGCCGCAGGCCGAGCACGGGGTCTCGCCCATGAAGCGGCCGATCTCCTCGCGGGCGGTGTCGCTGTCGGTCTCCTTGTAGCGCCGCTCCAGGTTCGGGATCACGCCCTCGAACGGCTTCGAGACCTCGTAGGCGCGAAGTCCGTCATTGTAGGCGAAGCGGATCTCGTCGCCGTCCGAGCCGTAGAGCACCACCTGGCGGGCGGCCTCGGTGAGCTTGGCCCAGGGCGTGTCGGTGCGGAAGCGGTAGTGCTTCGCCAGGGCTTCCAGGGTCTGGCCGTAATAGGGCGAGGTCGATTTCGCCCAGGGCGCGACGGCGCCGCGCGACAGGCTCAACGCCTCGTCGGCGATGACCAGCGTCGGGTCGATCCGCATCTCGTGGCCGATGCCGCCGCAGGTCGGGCAGGCACCGAAGGGATTGTTGAACGAGAAGAGCCGCGGCTCGATCTCCGGGATCGTGAAGCCGGAGACCGGGCAGGCGAAGCGCGACGAGAAGGTGATGGGCTCGGGCGCCTCGCCGTCCTCGGGCGCGTCGGCGAAGGCGACGACCGCGATGCCGTCGGCGAGTTCGAGCGCGGTCTCGAACGAATCGGCGAGCCGCGAGGCCATGTCGGCCCGCACCACGATCCGGTCCACCACCACGTCGATGTCGTGCTTGAGCTTCTTGTCGAGCTTCGGCGCGTCGTCGATGGCGTAGTACTCGCCGTCGATGCGCAGGCGCTGGAAACCCTTCTTCTGGAACTCGGCGATCTCCTTGCGGTACTCGCCCTTGCGGCCGCGCACGACCGGGGCGAGCAGGTAGAGCCGGGTCTTCTCCGGCAAAGCCAGCACCCGGTCGACCATCTGGCTGACGGTCTGGCTCTCGATCGGCAGGCCGGTGGCCGGCGAGTAGGGGATGCCGACCCGCGCCCACAAGAGGCGCATGTAGTCGTAGATCTCCGTGACGGTGCCGACCGTCGAGCGCGGATTCTTCGAGGTCGTCTTCTGCTCGATCGAGATCGCCGGCGACAGCCCGTCGATCTGGTCGACATCGGGCTTGGCCATCATCTCGAGGAACTGGCGCGCATAGGCCGAGAGCGATTCGACGTAGCGGCGCTGGCCTTCCGCATAGATGGTGTCGAAGGCGAGCGACGACTTGCCCGAGCCGGACAGGCCGGTGAACACCACCAGCTTGTCGCGCGGGATCGTCAGGTCCACGTTCTTCAGGTTGTGCTCGCGGGCGCCCCGCACCGCGATCACGCGGCCCTCCGCGGAACGGTCGAAGAGCTTGTCGAGAGAGGCCATGCAGGAAGGCTCCGGGCCGCCGCCGACGGGGCGCGGCCAGGCTTGGTGGGACCGGGGACCGGCCGGGAGCCCGCGATGCCGAGAACCCTGTCGACCGTGTGGGTGACCAGATGGGGCGCCGGGGCTTCCGGGCCAAGGCTCCGGAAAGTCTGGATTTACGACTAGAACAAACTGCGTACAGCGGCAACCGGCGCGTTCTCACAAGCTGAGCGGGGCGTTGTCGATCACCTCCTTCATGACGAAGAAGGTCCGGGTCTGCCGCACGCCGGGCAGGGCGATCAGGATCTCGCTGTGCATCCGGTTGAAGTCCGCCATGTCCGAGACGCGGATCTTGAGGAAGTAGTCGAAGTCGCCGGCGACGAGGTGGCAATCGAGCAGCGTCGGCATGGCGAGCGCCGCGGCCTCGAAGGCGGAGAAGCTCTCGGGCGTCGAGCGGTCGAGCACCACGCCGACGAGGACCAGCGAGCCGCGGCCCACCTTCTCGGGGGCCACCACGCCGCGCACGCCGCGCAGGTAGCCCTCGTCGAACAGGCGCTGGGTGCGGCGGTGGCAGGTCGCCGGGCTGGTATTGACGCGCTTGGCCAGCTCCGCGTTGCCGATGCGGCCATCCTCTTGCAGGAGCCGCAGAATTTTCAGGTCGATGCGGTCGAGCCCGGCGGCCATGAGAGATCCTTCCATCCGACGGCGATAAGGTGGACGCATCTAGCACGCCACGACGTGATCAGGGCGTCATGCTCATCAAATATCGCGCAACTTCGAGAGCACCTTTCACCGAAGCCCTGGTAGTGTGAACGCGGCTTCCACATAGGACCCCGGCGATGACCCAATCGATGCTGTCGCAGTTCGAGCGCTATCCCCTGACCTTCGGCCCGACCCCGATCGAGCACCTGCCGCGCCTGACCGCGCATCTGGGCGGCGACGTCGAGATCTACGCCAAGCGCGAGGATTGCAATTCGGGTCTCGCCTACGGCGGCAACAAGCTGCGCAAGCTCGAATATATCGTGCCGGACGCGATCGCCTCGAACGCCGACACCCTGGTGTCGATCGGCGGCGTGCAGTCGAACCACACCCGCATGGTGGCGGCGGTGGCGGCCAAGATCGGCATGAAGTGCCGGGTGATCCAGGAAGCCTGGGTGCCGCACGAGGATGCGGTCTACGACCGGGTCGGCAACATCATGCTGACGCGGATCATGGGCGCCGAATCGCAGCTGGTTGACGAGGGCTTCGACATCGGCATCCGCGACAGCTGGAAGCAGGCGATCGAGGACGTGAAGGCTAAGGGCGGCAAGCCCTACGCGATCCCGGCCGGCGCCTCGGTGCACAAGTTCGGCGGCCTAGGCTATGTCGGCTTCGCCGAGGAAGTGCGCAAGCAGGAAGCCGAGATGGGCATCCGCTTCGACTACATCGTGGTCTGCACCGTCACCGGCTCGACCCATGCCGGCATGGTGGTCGGCTTCAAGCCCGACGGCCGCGCCGGCAACGTCATCGGCATCGACGCCTCCTGCACCCCGGCCCAGACCCGGGCGCAGGTGCTCGAGATCGCCCGCAACACCTCCGCTCTCGTCGGCGCCGGCGAGATCACCGAGGACGACGTGGTCATCAAGGAGGACTACGCCTACCCGGTCTACGGCGTGCCCTCGAAGGAGACGGTGGAGGCGATCCGCCTCGCGGCGCGGCTCGAGGCGATGATCACCGACCCGGTCTACGAGGGCAAGTCGATGCAGGGCATGATCGACCTGGTGCAGAAGGGCTTCTTCCCCAAGGGCTCGAAGGTGCTCTACGCCCATCTCGGCGGCGCGCCGGCGCTGAACGGCTACAGCTACACGTTCCGCAACGGGTGAGCAGCGACGATCCCCGCCTCGTCCCGTTCACGACCTCATCCTGAGGCGTTAGTCGATCGGAGACCGACTGACCTCGAAGGAGGGCTCCAGAAGTCTCAGGGCCATCTGGAGCCCTCCTTCGAGGCTCAGCGATCCTCGATCGCCCGCACCTCAGGATGAGGTTGCGGATTGGGACTGCCAAGGTGGGACGAGATGATCCTCACGCAAGAAGCCCGGCCGCTCGTCGCGGACCGGGCTTCGTCGTTTCCATCACTGCGGCAACGTCACTTATCGGTGCACAACCCCGCCGCCGAGAGCCGGCGATGGTGCCGCGGGTCGCAATCGGTGGCCAGGAACGAGGCCCATTCGGCCTTCGTGCCGTAGAAGGCGTTGCGGTCGACGTCGCCGCGCACCCCCGGCACCCGGCCGGTCGAGGTGAATTGCCACAGCATCCAGTCGCGGTTGGCGTAGCGCTGCTCCGGCTCGGCGGCGGTGGAACGGACCCAGTGCGGGTAATCCGGCAGCTCGCCCTCCAGCACGTCCTTGTGGAACGTGATGTCGGTGTAGATGATCGGCCGCTTGCCGGTATAGGCCTCCATCTCCCGCAGCATGTACTCGGTCATGGCGAGGGCCTGGGCCTTCGGCAGCTTCTTCGGGCAGAGCTGCGAGTGGCCGTTCCACTCGACGTCGAGAACCGGGGGGAGGGCGGTCGGGTCGTTGGGGACGTTGCGCTTGAACCAGTCCATCTGCTCCTTGGCCGAACGGCACCAGAAGACGAAATGGTAGGCGCCGCGGGGCACCCCGGCCCGGCCGGCGCCGTCCCAGTTCTCGCGGAAGCGCTCGTCGATATGGTCGCCGCCCTCGGTCGCCTTGATGTAGGCGAACTGGGTGCCGGCGCCCTTCACCGAGGCCCAGTCGATCGGGCCCTGCCATTTCGAGACGTCGATGCCCTGGATCGGGTGATGCTTGGCCCGGGCCACGCCCGGATGGGGCTTCACGTCGCCCTTGGTCGGGTAGAAATCGCCCCCCCCGCCGGCGCAGGCCGCGAGCGTGGCGAGGCTCGCCGCCGCCAGGGCGCGCTTGCCCCACCGGACTCCCCGCGACACGACGGAGGACCACGGGGCGGAGGGGATCATCGACTCCATCGGCATCGGGGCGCGACCTGACTTGACGCGGAACACTATGGCTATTCGATGCGGTGGGGCCGGTTAATGGAAGCTTGACGGGAACTGAACGGAATCCTGAAACACGTGGCGGAAAAGCCACGTACGCGCGGGCCGAGGCTCGCGCGCGCCTCGTCCATCGGGCATAAGCCCCGGTCGGGGCTCACATTTGCCGGGGCGGGACGTGGCCAAGGTTCTGTTTACCATCGGGTACGAAGGCGCCGATTCCGAGCGGTTCACCGCCGCCTTGCGCGATGCCGGCGTTGCGACGCTCGCCGATGTGCGGGCGGTGGCGGCCTCGCGCAAGCGCGGCTTCTCGAAGAGCGCGCTGGCCGCCGGGCTGACCGAGGCCGGGATCGGCTACACGCATCTGCGCAGCCTCGGCACGCCGAAGGCCGGCCGCGAGGCGGCCCGCGCCCACGATGCCGGGCTGATGCGGCGGATCTATTGCGAGGAGGTCCTGGACACCCCCACCGGCGACGCCGCCCTCGACGAGCTGGCGGCGCTGGCCGCGGCCGGGCCGACCTGCCTGCTCTGCTTCGAGCGCGACCCCGAGCGCTGCCACCGGCGGATTTTGAGCGAGCGTCTGGAGGGGAGGGGGTTCAAGGTGGTGGACCTGTTCGCCTGAAGCGCGGGAGATCGCCCGCGTCCCGGTCGGATGTCCTCGAAATATTCCTGGCCTGATTACACAACTCGATCTCGAACGGCTTGATCCGGCCGCGTTCCTGTCAGCCATGATCGCGAGCGTCCACGGCAACGAAGAGCCGCCGACAGCGCGTCTCATGGCGCTCATCGCATAGCCGGGTCAGCGCATCACGGAGCACGGCCAGGCAGGCCGCGGATGCGTGAAGCCAGTGCCGGCGGCCTCAGCCCTCGCCCACCCGCGGCAGCGGCGTCGGTGCCTCACCCGGCAGCGCCCGCAGCCAGCCGATCCGCCGCCCGCGCCGTGCCGGCGCCCCTTCGGCATGGGCGGCCTCGATATTGCCGTAGAACTGGTCGGCACTCGCCTCCCAGGTGTAGCGCAGGGCCTCCGCGCGGCAGGCCTCGCGCGGGATCGCGAGCGCCGCCCGGGCGGCCGCGCCGAGATCGTGATCGAGGATCCCGACGGCGGTGCCGCCGACCACGTCGAGGGGGCCGGTGACCGGGTAGGCCGCCACCGGAAGGCCGCTCGCGAGCGCCTCCAGCAGCACGATGCCGAAGGTGTCGGTCAGGCTCGGGAAGACGAAGACGTCGGAGGCCGCGTAGATCCGGGCGAGCGCCTCGCCCGTCAGGGTGCCGAGGAAGCGCGCCGTGGGGTCGATGCCGGCGAGCCGCGCCCGGTCCGGCCCGTCGCCGACGACGAGCTTGGTCCCGGGGAGGTCGAGGCGCAGGAACGCCTCGACGTTCTTCTCCACCGCGAGCCGCCCGACGAACAGGAAGAACGGCCGGGGCAGGCCGGCCAGCGCCTCCGGGGCCGCCTCGCCGTCGCGGGGACGGAACAGGTCGGTGTCGACGCCGCGCGTCCAGCGCATCAACCGGGTGAAGCCGCGCCCCGAAAGGTCGCGCTCCAGGGAGGGCGTGCTCACCATCGTGCCGCTGGATGCACCATGGAACCGGCGCAGCCAGGCGTAGCTCCAGCGTTCCGGCACCGGCAGGCGCGCGGCGAGGTATTCGGGGAAGCGGGTGTGGTAGCTGGTGGTGAACGGGCGGTTCTGCGCCAGGCAGACGCGGCGGGTGGCGAGCCCGATCGGCCCCTCGGTGGCGATGTGGACGTGGGTGGGGCCGAGGGCCGGGAAGCGGGCGGCGACGCCCCGGGCGGTCACCAGGGAGAGCCTGATCTCGGCATAGCCCGGCAGCGGCACGCTGGCGAAGTCGAGGGGCGTCAGCATCACCGGGTCATGGCCGCGCCGGCGCCCCGCCGCGACCATGTGCTCGAGGGAACGGACGACGCCGTTGACCTGGGGATGCCAGGCATCGGTCGCGACGAGGAGCCTCACGCGACGGCCCTGGCCTGCGCCGCCGGGTGATCCGGCAGGGTGCGGGCGGCCGGCGCCAGGTCCTCGACCGGGGCGACGGGGCGGCTGCGCGAGGTGAGGGGAGTGGGGACCTCGGCGTGGGCGCGCTTCCACTCGGCGAAGCGGATCACCTCCATGGTGCCGTCGTAATGCTCGACGACCGCCGTGCAGGATTCGACCCAGTCGCCGGTGTTGAGATAGTGCATGTCGCCGACCATGCGGCTCGCCGCATGGTGGATATGGCCGCAGATCACCCCGTCGGCCTGAGCCCGGCGGGCCTCGGCGATGAGAAATTCCTCGAACCGGCCGATGAAGTTGACGGCGTTCTTGACCTTCAGCTTGGCCCAGGCCGACAGCGACCAGTAGGTCAGGCCGAGGCGCCGGCGCACCCAGTTGAGATGGGTGTTGACGAAGAGCGCCGCCGAGTAGGCGCCGTCGCCGAGCAAGGCCAGCCAGCGGGCGTGGCGCACCACGAGGTCGAACTGGTCGCCGTGGATCACGAGGTAGCGCTTGCCGTCCGCCGCCTCGTGCAGCACCTGATCCTGGATCTCGATGCCGCCGAAATGCATGTCGAGGAAGTCGCGCAGGAACTCGTCGTGGTTGCCCGGCACGTAGACCAGTCGGGATCCCTTGCGCACCTTCCGCAGGAGCTTCTGCACCACGTCGTTGTGCGATTGCGGCCAGTACCAGCCCGAGCGCAGCTTCCAACCATCGACGATGTCGCCGACCAGGTAGATCTCGTCGGCATCCACTTCCCGCAGGAAGTCGAGCAGCAAATCGGCCTGGCAGCCCTTGGTGCCCAGATGGATATCCGAGAGGAACAGGGTTCGCACGCGAAGCGCGTCGGCGTCCTCGGCCACGTGCACTCTCCTTGGCGGCGTCTCGCGCCAGCCAAACCCTATTCGCGTATCACTTTGATGACGCGGGGCGGATCAGGGACGCTCGGCCGGGGAGGGCAGGCCGGAATCCGTTTGCGGAGGCTTAACATCCACCATGCGGATTGCGCAGGTCAGACGCTCAGGGAGGCCTCTACCTCGGCCGTGCCGATTCGTGGTTTTGACAGGATGCCCCGCCGCGATCCGCGGCCGCGCCTCTCCCCCGCTTCTCCCTCAAGAAAAGCACCACGCCCATGGCAGCCCCCCTCGTCGTCCCCGGCCGGTCGGTCACCGGATCTGGCGCGTCGGGCCGCGCGGCAGCGCGACCCTATCTGGGGATCGGGCTCAAGGTTCTGTCGGCGCTCGCCTTCACGCTGATGTCCGCTGGGGTGAAGGTCCTGGCCGACCGGTTCCCGACCGGCGAGATCGTGTTCTTCCGCTGCTTCATCGCCATCGCGCCGCTGCTGCTGTGGCTGCGCTGGCAGGGCAGCGTGCGCGACGCCGTGCGCACGCAGAACCTCAAGGGCCACGTCCTGCGCAGCATCATCGGTGCCTGCGGCATGTTCGCGGGCTTCGCCGGGCTGTCCTTCCTGCCGCTTTCGGACGCGGTGGCGATCGGCTACGCCTCGCCGATCCTCGTCGTGGTGCTGGCGGCGGCGGTGCTGCGCGAGCGGGTCCAGGCCTATCGCTGGGCCGGAGTCTCCGTCGGCTTCCTCGGCGTGCTGATCACGCTGGCGCCCCACCTCGAATTCGGCGGCGCGGCGGGCAACGGCGCCACCGGTGCCCTGTTCGCGATCCTGGCGGCGGGCTGCTCGGCGGCGGCCACGATCCAGGTGCGCAAGCTCACCGGCACCGAGCGCACCGGCGCCATCGTGCTGTACTTCTTCCTGTTCACCTCGCTGCTCGGCCTCTCGACCCTGGTCCTCGGCTGGAAGATGCCCGGCTGGGCCGACCTCGCCCTGTTCGTGGTCGTCGGCGTGCTCGGCGGCAT
The DNA here is from genome assembly GCF_001043955.1 of Methylobacterium tarhaniae. Lineage (GTDB taxonomy): Bacteria > Pseudomonadota > Alphaproteobacteria > Rhizobiales > Beijerinckiaceae > Methylobacterium > Methylobacterium tarhaniae. Next base: position 14,869 of record NZ_LABZ01000211.1, read on the forward strand.
CGGCCAGATCCTGCTCACCGAGAGCTACCGCCACGGCGACGCCTCGCTGG
>NZ_LABZ01000212.1 GCF_001043955.1 Methylobacterium tarhaniae
CCCCAGGATCAGGAAACCGTCCTCCAGCAGCGTCGCGGCGATCGAGGCGTTGACCGCGTGGGCGACGAGGCAGCCGATCAGAGCCTGCGCCGCCTGGAAGCCGCGCTTCGGCACCCGGATCGGCGCCCCCCCCACCCCGAACCCGATACCCGCCAGCATCGGCCCGAGCAGCAGGGCGGCCGGGAAGCCGGCGAGGGTGAACAGGCCCGCCAGCGCCCCGGACGCCGCGACGAGGCCCGCCCACAAGGCCGCCGCGCGGGGAAGCGAACGGCGGAGATCCGTCGAGGCGGGTTGCATGGCGTCCATGGTCGTCGGGAACGAAGGGCTGTCGCCCCGTCGCTATACGGGAATCGGGCCGGTGTCGCGGCAGGGGCGGTCTCAGGCCGGTTGCCCGAGGGGCAGCGTTGCGTGCGGTGCATGCTGGCGAAAGAACGCGGCCAGTTCGGCCAGGCCTTCGCCGCGCGGATCGCTGGCACGCCAGGCGAGGGCGATGGTGCGGCTCGGACCCTCCGCCTCGAAGCGGCGGCAGACCGTGAGCCCGGTCGGATCGGGCCCGGACGGCGCGGCGAGGGCCGGCAGCAGGGTGTAGCCGGCGCCGGCCGCCACCATCGAGCGCAGGGTCTCCAGGCTGGTGGCGTGGCGCCCGCTCGCCGGGCCGGCGCCGCAGGCCGCCACCGCCTGGTCGCGCAGGCAATTGCCTTCGTCGAGGAGCAGCAGGTCGGGGCCGGCAAGGTCGACGGGCCGCGGCGACGGTCCGCTCGCGAAGGCGTGCTCGGCCGGGCAGGCGAGCAGGAACGGCTCGTCGAACAGCGGCGCGACGGTCAGCCCCGAATCGGGGATCGGCAGGGAGATCAGGGCCGCGTCGGTCCGGCCCTCCCGCAGGGCGTCGAGGATCTCGGCGGTGCGCCCCTCGCTCAGGGCCAGGACGACATGGGGAAAGGCCTGGCGCAGGCCGCGCAGGACCCGGGGGAACAGGTAGGGCCCCAAGGTCTGGATCGCCGCGAGGACCAGCCGGCCGCGCAAGGCGCTGCCGCAGCCCTCGCGGGCGAGCAGCAGCAGGCGCTGCGCTTCCGCCAGCACCGCACGGGCCTGACGCACCACCGCCTGGCCGCTCGGGGTGAGCAGCACCCGGCGGTTGGAGCGCTCGAACAGGACGAGGCCCAAAGCCTCCTCCAGCTTGCGCACCTGCACGCTCAAGGTCGGCTGGCTCACGGCGCAGCGCTCGGCGGCGCGGCCGAAATGGCCTTCCTCGGCCACCGCCACGACGTATTCGAGGTCCCGCAGGGAGAGGCCGGAGACGTTCATAGGCTGTGCCTATCACGAGCTTCGCAACGATGCATTTGTTTTCGGATCACGCAGCCTTCATACGCTGGAGCCAGACCAGTTCCAGGGTGTTGGCCGGCAGGCAGGCACCCTATGTGAGCGGTCCCTCGCGCGGGGTCCCGTCACCGCATCCTTCGCACGGCACCCTTCGCTTGCACGCCAGAGGAGTTCCCATGAGCGACCAACGCCCGATCCTGACGACCCGCCAGGGCCATCCGGTCCGCGACAATCAGAGCATGCGCACGGTCGGCGAGCGTGGCCCGGCGACCCTCGAGAACTACCAGTTCATCGAGAAGATCACCCATTTCGACCGCGAGCGGATCCCCGAGCGCGTGGTGCACGCCCGCGGCGCCGGCGCCCACGGCTATTTCGAGGCCTACGGCAAGATCGGCGACGAGCCGGCCTCCAAGTACACCCGCGCCCGCGTCCTCAACGAGACCGGCGTGAAGACGCCGATGTTCGTGCGTTTCTCCACCGTGGCCGGCGCCAAGGAGAGCCCGGAGACCGCCCGCGACCCGCGCGGCTTCGCGGTGAAGTTCAAGACCGTCGACGGCAACTGGGACCTCGTCGGCAACAACCTCAAGATCTTCTTCATCCGGGACGCCATCAAGTTCCCGGACATGATCCACGCCTTCAAGCCCGATCCGGTGACCAACCGCCAGGAGGCCTGGCGCTTCTTCGACTTCGTGGCGGCGCACCCCGAGTCGATCCACATGGTGACCTGGCTGAAGTCGCCGTGGGGCATCCCGGCCAATTACCGTGAGATGGAAGGCTCGGGCGTCAACACCTACAAGCTGGTCAACGACCAAGGCGTGGCGCATCTGTGCAAGTTCCACTGGATCCCGAAGCAGGGCGTCCGCAACCTGACCTCGGCCCAGGCCGCCGAGATCCAGGGCAAGGATGTCGGCCACGCGACCAAGGACCTGTACGACAACATCGCCGCCGGCAACTTCCCCGAATGGGAATTCGCGGTCCAGATCATGCCGGACGGCCCGAACGACCACCTGTCGTTCGATCCGCTCGACGACACCAAGCGCTGGCCCGAGGACCAGTTCCCGCTGCTGAAGTGCGGCCGCATGGTGCTCGACCGGGTGCCGGACAACTTCTTCGCCGATGTCGAGCAATCGGCCTTCGGCACCGGCGTGCTGGTCGACGGGATCGACTTCTCGGACGACAAGATGCTCCAGGGGCGCACCCTGTCCTACTCGGACACCCAGCGCTACCGCGTCGGTCCGAACTACCTGCAGCTGCCGATCAACGCGCCGGCTCCGGGCGTGAAGGCCCACACCAACCAGCGCGACGGTCAGATGACGTTCTACGTCGACGGCACCGGCGAGAACAAGCACATCAACTACGAGCCGAGCACCATCGCGCAGGGCCTGCGCGAGGCGCCCAAGCCCGCGAAGGAGTACCATCAGCCGGTCGAGGGCAAGCTCGGTCGCTACCAGACCAGCCGCACCGAGGACGATTACGCCCAGGCCGGCGAGCGCTACCGCTCCTTCGAGGCGTGGGAGCGTGAGGACCTGATCGCCAACCTCGTGGCCGACATGAAGGAGTGCCCCGAGGCGATCCAGCTCCGGATGGTCTGGCACTTCTGGCACGCCGACGAGGATTACGGTCGCCGCGTCGCGGAAGGCGCCGGCATCGACCTCGAGAAGGCCAAGGCCCTGCCGCCGCTCCCGGGCCGCGCCGCCCCGGGCCAGCGCCTGAAGTCCGAGACCTATACCGACGGGTCCCAGGCTCATAAGGTCGCGGCCGAGTAAGGCCGAAGCGTCAACGGCTTGCTGTGAGTGACGAGCCCCGCCCGGAGCAATCCGGGCGGGGTTTTTGACGTCGGGGAATGATGGCGGCGAAACGGTCGAGGTACTATCTTCGATCGTGGCACGGTCCCGTGCCCGGATGCCCTGCATGACCGCCGTCGCCTTCGATACCCTGAAGCTCGCCCGCACCCTGCGGGACAAGGCAAAGCTGTCGCCGGATCAGGCGGAGGGTTTCGCGGAAGCGATCTCGGAGGCGGTGCAGGGTGATCTTGCGACCAAGGCCGACGTGAAGGCGTCGGAGACGGCTCTGCGGACCGACATCAAGACGGTCGAAACCAACTTGAAGACTGTCGAGACCAATTTGCGCGCCGAGATCAAGGAGGTAGAAACCAGCCTACGCGCCGAGATCAAGGAAGTAGCAACCAGCCTGCACGCCGAGATCAAGGTGGTCGCCAACGACATTCGGACGATGGACGCGACGCTCCGATCCGAGATCAAGTCACAGGTCGCCGAAGCGAAGACCGACGTCATCAAATGGGTCGTCGGCGCGGTTGGCTTGCAGACCGTGGCCATCATCGGTGCGATGATCACCCTGGTCCGCATCCTCAAACCCTGAATCGGCGTTGTCTCCGGCGATCCGCCAGCGAGGAACCGCACGATGAACACCACCCCCGAACCCGGCACCGGCGTCACGATCGGCGGGATGCAGGTGCGCTACCTCGCCCGCAGCGACGCCACCGACGATGCGCTCGGCATCTATGCCATGACGCTGGCGGCGCACTCGCCTGGCGCCGGCCTGCACCGCCATGCCCGGTTGACCGAGGCCTTCGAGGTGCACGAGGGCGCGCTCACCCTGCGGCTGAACGACCGCGACGTGACGGCGGGACCCGGCGACTTCGTGCTGGTGCGCCCCGGCGACGCGCATGCCTTCGCCAATCGCGGCGACCGGCCTGTCCGCTTCACCCTGACCTTCACGCCCGCGCTCCACCGCGAGGGCTTCTTCGAGGGGCTGGCGGCTCTGGCCGCCGAGGACCGCCTGCGCGACGAGGGGGCCATGCGGGCCCTGATGGCGGCCTATGACCAGGAGCCGCTCGCCGGCTTCTCGGGCTGGAGCGAGGTCGGCTGACGCTTATGCTTGCCGCCTGACGAATCGGGAGGGCAAGGGATGCGGCGGCGGATCGACGGCGGCTCGAGCTTCGAGAGAGAGTACGGCTATTCCCGTGCCGTGGTGCAGAACGGCTTCGTGTTCGTAGCCGGCACCACCGGCTACGACTATGCCGCGATGACGATGCCGGACGAGGCCGGCGCCCAAACTGATGCATGTTGGCGCACCATCGCGGGCGTGCTGGACGAGGCGGGGTCTTCGCTGCAGCACGTGGTGCGGGCGACCTATTACGTCACCGACCGCGCTGACGCCGAGGCGGTGCTGGCGGTCTGCGGCCGGGTGCTGCGGGACATCCGTCCGGCCGCGACCCTGGTGGTAGTGGCAGGGTTGCTGCGACCGGAGATGAAGGTCCAGATCGAGGTCACGGCGGTGGTTGCCGGCACGATCTCGAAGATCTAGCGGTCGCCCGGCCTCACTCCTCGGCTGCGCACCGCGCCGCACCCGATTCCGCCGCGTCGCACCAGTCCCTGCCCGTCCATAGCCGCACCTGCACGGTGGCGACACCGTTCGCCACCGTGATGCGGTTATAGGCATTGGGCTCGTTGCCGCGCAGGCGGGTCGAGGTGGCGGAGCCGGCCTGGACCGCCAGCAGGCGCCGGCCGGTCGCCTTGGCCTCGGGCCGGTCGATCTCGGCCTTGGGCCCGTCCGGTGTCGGCTGGGCGAAGCGGGCATAGCCGCGATGGAGATGCCCGGCGAGCGTCAGGCCGACACCGTGACGTTGGAAGGCGTCGAGCGCCTCGTCGGCCCGGCCGACCAGGCGGGCTTCCTCGTCCCAGGGCGGCGGCATGAAGGGGTGATGGCCGACCACGATGCGGAACAATCCGGGCGGCAGCGCGTCGAGCCGGGCTTCCGTGCGCTTGATCTGCTCGCGGGTGATCTTCCCCTGTGACCAGTCGGTCTCCGGCGCCCAGGTCCGGACGGTGTTGAGGCAGATCACCGCGATCTCGTCGTCCTGAAAGACCGGTTCGGTCTCGGGCGCGACATAGCGGCGGTAGCGCCGGAACGGATGGAAGAAGCGCTGCCAGAGCCGGAACGGCGAGATGTCGTGGTTGCCCGGAACGGCGATCCAGGGATGCGGCAGCCGGTCGAGGAAGGCCTTGGCCTCCAGGTATTCCCGGGTGCGGGCCCGCATGGTGAAGTCGCCCGAGATGATGATCAGGTCCGGGCGGTCGCGGATCAGCTCCGCCACCAGGCCCTCCACCACCACCGGGTCGGTGCGGCCGAAATGCAGGTCCGAGATGTGGGCGATCCGCCTCACCGGGGTTCCTCCGCCGGCACGAGGACCCGCAGGGCGCCCGGAACGAGACGATAGCGCAGGGGTGGGGCGATCAGCACGACCTCTCCGTCATTCATCACCCGCAGGGCGCGTCCGCGGGCGTCGAGGGTCAGGGCGTCGGTCTCGTGCCGCTCCAGCTCCGGCAGGCGGCGCCACTCGCCGACCGCGAAGCCGAGGCCGAGGCGCACGAGCCGCGCCGCCGACAGGGTCTCGACGAGGTAGAGCGTGAGGTGCCCGCCGTCGACGCCCCTCCGCGACAGAACCTGGCCCAATCCTTCCCGATAATCCCCGCAGACGATTGCGAGCGTCCGGAAGCGCACCGGCCGGGTCCATCCCCCGAGGGTGAGCACGGCCCGCTCGCGCGGAGTGCGACCGAGATGACGCAGGAGGCCGACCGCCATCCGCGCCAGGTCGGGGAGGCCCATGCGGCCGCGCTTCGCCTCGCGGTGGCGCGCCAGCCGGGCCGGCAGGCCGAGCACCGAGTTGATCAGGAAGACGTGGCCGTTGACCTCGCCCGCATCGACCCTGCGCATGATGCCGGATGACAGCACGGCGATGGCCGCATCGAGGTCGAGGGGAATCCCGAGATCCTTGGCGAGCAGGTTCATGGTGCCGAGGGGCAGGATCCCGAGGGGTACGTCCCGGCCGGTCAGGGCCTGCGCCGCGCAGGCCAGCGTCCCGTCGCCGCCGGCCACCGCCACGGCGTCGATGCCGGGGAGTTCGGCCGCAGCCTCCAGGCGTTCGGGCAGGGGTGCATCCGGCCAGGGCTCGGCCACCAGCTCCAGGCCCGCGGCCGTCAGGCGCGCGCGCATGGCTTCCGGCGTCAAGCCGCCATTGATCAGGGAGCCCGCCGCGACATTCGCCACCAGCACGATCCGGCGGTTGGGCGATTCACTGTTCCGGTTCGTCACGCGAATGTCCCAGGCGGCGAGTGTGCCGCCCGGGCAGGATGCCGGCGCTGCATCTCAGGCAGATGGCAGGGCCGGATGATCTCGCGCCGACTTCGCTCTTGTGACCGTTTCATCCCATCCACGACCTCAGGATGAGGTCGTGGATGGGATGCTATCAGGCTATCGGGCCAACCAAATTGTCATACCGGCTGTTCAGGCCGCCTTCTTGGCCGCCTCGCCGTAGAAGGTGTCGCCCTTCTCCGCCATCGCCACCAGCGTCGCCGGTGGGGAGAAGCGGGCGCCGTGCTTGGCCTCCAGCCTGCGGCACAGCTCGACGAACCGGGCCGCGCCCATGAAGTCGATGTAGGACAGGGCGCCGCCGGTGAACGGCGCGAAGCCGAAGCCGAGGATCGAGCCGACATCGGCCTCGCGCGGATCGGTGACCACGCCCTCGCCGAATGTCCGGGCCGCCTCCAGCGCCTGGGTGACGAGGAGGCGCTGCTTCAGCTCCGCAAAGTCCACCGTCCCCGGGTCGAGCTTCGTCTCCTGGAGGTCGCGCAGGCCCGGCCAGAGCTTCTTCGAACCCTGCTCCGGGTAATCGTAGAAGCCCTTGCGGTTCTTGCGCCCGAGCCGGCCCTCGCCCTCGACGAGGGCGGTGAGGAGCTTCTCCTGGACCGGGTTGACCGCCGCCTCGCCGACCTGCGCCTTGGTCGCCTTGACGATCTTCAGGGCGAGGTCGACGCCGACCTCGTCGTTGAGCGAGAGCGGTCCCACCGGCATGCCGGCCTGACGCCCGGCATTCTCGATCATCGCCGCCGGCACGCCCTCGGCCAGCATCAGGTGGCCTTCGAGGATGTAGGCGCCGACGCACCGGTTCGCGAAGAACCCGCGGGCGTCGTTGACCACGATCGGGGTTTTCCTGATCGCCCGCACGTAGTCGAGGGCGACGGCCAGGGCTCTCTCGCCGGTCGCTTGGCCCATGATGATCTCCACCAGCATCATCTTCTCGACTGGCGAGAAGAAGTGGATGCCGATGAATTGCTCCGGGCGCCCCGACGCCTTGGCGAGCCCGCTGATCGGCAGGGTCGAGGTGTTGGAGGCGAAGATCGCGTCCGGCCCGATCACCGCCTCGACCTTGGCGATCACCTCGGCCTTGACCTTCGGGTCCTCGAACACCGCCTCGACGACGAGGTCGCAGCCGGCGAGCGCCGCGTAATCGCCGGTCGCTGTGATGCGCGACAGGAGCGCGTCGCGGTCGGCTGTCTTGGCGCGGCCCTTCATGATCTGGTCGGAGACCAGCTTGTGGGCGTAAGATCTGCCCTTCTCGGCCGCTTCCGCCGACTGGTCGACCAGCACCACCTCGAGCCCGGCATGGGCCGAGACATAGGCGATGCCCGCCCCCATGAAGCCGGCGCCGACCACGCCGACCTTCTTGAGTTGCACCGCGCCGACGCCCTTCGGCCGGCGGGCGCCCTTGTTCAGCTCGCCCATCGACAGGAACAGGGTGCGGATCATCGCCGCCGCTTCCGGCGAGCGCAGGATCTTGGCGAAGTACCGGCTCTCGACCTTGAGCGCCAGATCCATCGGCAGTTGCAGGCCCTCGTAGACGGCGTGCAGGATCGCCTTCGCGGCGGGGTAGTTGTCGTGGGTCTCGCGGCGGTAGATGGCGTTGGCCGGCGGCCAGGTCATCATCCCGGCGGGCGAGTACACCTTGCCCGACGGCGCCTTGAATTTCGGCTGGTCCCAGGGAGCCACCGCCGAGCCGCCGGCCTTGATCCACTCCTTCGCCTTCTCGACGATCTCGGCACGGGGCGCGACCGCGTGGACGAGGCCCATGTTGCGGGCCATCAGCGGGCGGATCTGCTCGCCCTTGAACAGCATCTGGAGGGCGTCGCCGGTCTGCATCAGGCGGGCGACGCGCTGGGTGCCGCCGGCGCCCGGAAACAGCCCGACCTTGATCTCCGGCAGGCCGACCCGGGTCTTGTCGTCGTCCGACAGCACCCGGTGGTGGCAGGCCAGCGTCAGCTCGAAGGCACCGCCGAGGCAGGTGCCGTGCACCGCCGCCGCGAACGGTTTCCCGCAAGTCTCGAGCTTGCGGTAGAGCAGGGTGAGCCGGCGCGATTCCTCGAAGAAGAAGGTCATCGCCGCTTCCTCGCCGCGCTCGCGGGCCAGGCGCGCGTATTCGGCGCCGATCCCTTGCAGCATGGTCAGGTCGGCGCCGCCCGAGAAGGTGTCTTTTCCTGAGGTGATCACGCAGCCCTTGATGGCGGCATCCGCCACCACGGCGTCGACGATCTGGTCCAGCTCGTCCATCACCTCCCGGGTGACGACGTTCATCGAGCGGCAGGGCATGTCCCAGGTGGCGAACGCCACGCCGTCGGCATCGGTCTCGAAGCGGAAATTCGTGAGGTTCATGGCGAAGGCCTCGTGAGATCGATTACGGCTTGGCGGGCGCAGGGGCAGGAGACGGCGCGGGAGTCGGCGCCGGTGCCGGCACGCTCTGCGGCGTCTGGCCGTTGCCCTGCTGCGACAGGGCCGCCAGCGAGAGCAGGTTCATCATCTTGGTCACCGCGTCCTTGGTGATCGTGGTGACCATCGAGGTCGGGTCGGCGTTGAGCGCCTGGAACTTCTGGTAGACCGGGTCGTCGTAGATCGCGACCAGGCGCTTCAGCTCAGGCACATCGAACTTCTGCGCGTATTCCTTCGACAGACCGTCGACGAGGGTGTCGCGCTCCTGGGCGAAGGTCTTGTCCAGCTCGGGACGCAGCTTGCCGGCCTGCTCGGCGCTCATCGAGGCGAGGGTCTTCTCCTCGGCCTGCTTGAACGCCTGCGTCAGGTTGCGGGCGACCGTCTTGGTGACGATGTCGCGGGCGAGGCTGAGCCGCTCGTCGTCGGCTCGGGCGGGGCCGGCGAGGACCAGGGCCAGGGCGAGGCCGGCGGCGAGGTGGGGGAGGGCGCGCATCGGTCTCACACCCGCTGGATGATCGTGGCGGTGCCCATGCCGGCGCCGATGCAGAGCGTCACGAGCGCCGTCTGCTTGCCCGTGCGCTCCAGCTCGTCGAGCACGGTGCCGAGGATCATCGCCCCCGTCGCGCCGAGGGGATGGCCGAGCGCGATGGCGCCGCCATTGACGTTGACCTTGTCCGGATCGACGGCGAAGGCCTGGAGGAAGCGCAGCACCACCGCCGCGAAGGCCTCGTTGACCTCGAACAGGTCGATGTCGCCGATGCTCATCCCGGCGCGCTTGAGCACCTTGCGGGTCACGTCGACCGGGCCGGTCAGCATCAGGGCCGGATCCGAGCCGATATTGGCGAAGGCCCGGATGCGGGCGCGGGCCTTGAGGCCCGCTGCCGACCCGGCTTCCTTCGAGCCGACCAGCACCGCGGCGGCGCCGTCGACGATGCCGGAGGAATTGCCGGCATGGTGGACGTGCTCCACCGCCTCGACATCGGGATGCGCATCGACCGCCACCGCGTCGAACCCGCCCATCTGGCCCATCTGGACGAAGGAGGGCTTGAGCGCCGCCAGCGACTGCATGTCGGTGCTCGGGCGCCGGTGCTCGTCGTGGTCGAGGAGCGTCAGGCCGTTGACGTCGCGCACCGGCACGACCGAGTGCTTGAACCGGCCATCCTCCCAGGAGCGGGCGGCACGCTTCTGCGACTCGACCGCGAGGGCGTCGCATTCGTCGCGGGAGAAGCCGTACTTGGTGGCGATCAGGTCGGCCGAGACGCCCTGCGGCATGAAGTACGACTTGATGGCGATGGCCGGATCGACCGGCCAGGCGCCGCCCGAGGCGCCGAGGCCGATGCGGCTCATCGATTCGACGCCGCCGCCGACCGCCATGTCGTGCTGGCCGCTCATCACCTGCGCGGCGGCGAAGTTCACCGCATCGAGGCCCGAGGCGCAGAACCGGTTGATCTGCACGCCCGGCACGTGATTGCCGTAATCGGCCACCAGGGCGGCGGCGCGGGCGATGTCGCCGCCGGCCTCGCCGACCGGATCGACGCAACCGAGGACGACGTCGTCGACGAGCGTCGTGTCGAGGGCGTTGCGGTCCCTGAGGGCGCGGAGCGCCGTCTCGGCGAGGCGGAGCGCCGTCACCTCGTGCAGCGAGCCGTCGGGCTTGCCGCGACCGCGGGGAGTGCGGACGTGGTCGTAGATGTAGGCGTCGGGCATGGGCGTCTTCCCGGATGTGTCGTGCGGCGGCCCGGTCGCGGACCGCGGACATGGGGCCGGCCCGGTTCCTGACCGGGCCGGCCTCGAAGCGTCGGGGCGAGGCTAGAACAGCTCCGCCGGCACCGCCATGACGGCGTCGGACCCGGCCGAGATGCGGGCCAGCCGCGTGCCGGTCTCGGGCAGCACGCGCTCGACGTAGAACCGGCCGGTGGCGAGCCGCGCGTCGAGACGCTCGGCGATGCCCTCGCCAGACGCCTTCTTCTCCGCCGTCGCCTTGGCGATGCGCCCCCACATGTAGCCCATGGCGACGAGGCCCATCAGGTGCATGTAGTCGGTTGCCGCCGCGCCCGCGTTGTCGGGCTTGGCCATGGCGTTCTGCATCAGCCACATCGTCGCCTGCTGCAGGTGGCCGAGGCTCTTCGTCAGGGGGGCGCAGAACACCTTGAGGGTTTCGTCCCCGGCGTTCTCCTTGCAGAAGCCCTCGACCTCGGCGAGGAACCGCATCATCGCCCGGCCGCCGTCGCGCGGCAGCTTGCGGCCGACGAGGTCCATCGCCTGGATGCCGTTGGCCCCCTCGTAGATCTGGGCGATGCGGGCGTCGCGCACGAATTGCGACATCCCCCATTCCTCGATGTAGCCGTGGCCGCCGAACAGCTGCTGGGCGTCGACCGCGTTGGCGAAGCCCCGGTCGGTCAGCACGCCCTTCACCACCGGGGTCAGCAGGCCCATGTGGTCCTCCGCCGCCTGGCGCGCGGCCGGGTCCTCGGAGCGGTGGGCGATGTCGGCCTGGAGCGCGGTCCAGATGACGAGCGCCCGGGCCGCCTCGTTGAAGGCCCGGATTCCCATCAGGGTCCGGCGCACGTCCGGATGAACGATGATCGGGTCGGCGGGCTTCTCGGGCGCGGCGGCGCCGGTGAGCGCCCGGCCCTGGAGCCGGTCGCGGGCGTAGGCGACGGCGTTCTGGTAGGCGACCTCGGACTGGCCGAGCCCCTGGATGCCGACGGCGAGGCGGGCCTCGTTCATCATCACGAACATCGCGTTGAGGCCGCGATTGGCCTCGCCGACGAGCCAGCCGGTGGCGCCGTCGTAGTTCATCACGCAGGTCGCGTTGCCGTGGATACCCATCTTGTGCTCGATGGCGCCGCACGACACCCCGTTGCGGGCGCCGAGCGCACCGCCGGGCCCGACCATGAACTTCGGCACGACGAAGAGCGAGATGCCCTTGGTGCCCGCCGGCGCGCCCTCGATCCGGGCGAGCACCAGGTGGATGATGTTCTCCGACAGGTCGTGCTCGCCGGCCGAGATGAAGATCTTGGTGCCGGTCAGCGCGTAGGAACCGTCGCCGTTCGGCACCGCCTTGGTCTTCAGCAGGCCGAGATCCGTGCCGCAATGCGGCTCGGTCAGGTTCATCGTGCCGGTCCAGGTCCCCTCGATCATCCTAGGGAGATAGGCCCGCTTCTGCTCCTCGGAGCCGTGCACCAGCAGGGCCGCCATCGCCCCCTGGGTCAGGCCCGGATACATGCCGAGCGCCACGTTGGCGCCGGACACGAATTCCTGCATCACGCTGTTGAGGGTATGGGGCAGGCCCTGGCCGCCATACTCGGCCGGCATCGACAGGCCCATCCAGCCGCCGCCCGCATAGGCGTCGTAGCCGGCCTTGAAGCCCTTGGGCGTCGTCACGCTGCCGTCGGGGTGGCGGGTGCAGCCCTCCACGTCGCCGACGCGGTTGAGAGGGGCCAGCACCTCCTCGCAGAGCTTCGCGCCCTCGGTCACGACCGCCTCGACCACGTCGGGCGTCGCGTCGGCGAAACCGGGCAGGTTGCTGTAGCGCGCGATCCCGAACACGTCGTTGAGGAGGAACAGCACGTCCTCCACCGGCGCCTTGTAGCTCGGCATGATTCCCCGCTCCCACGATCCGTCCGCGGCGGCTCCCGCGGCGAGATAGTTCATATGTAAACTATCTGGATGTGGAACGGCAAGGGCCTGCCGGTGCACCGCCGGCCTTCGCGCGGGACAAGGTTGACGCAGGATGACATGCCTTCGGTTCCGGGCGGCGCCCGCCCCCGCGGGGCGCCGCCTGGTCGCGCCCTCAGGCGCTCGCGACCGCCTTGCCGTAGCCGCGCAGCGCCTCGAGCGCCCGCTCGATCTCCGCCTTCTGGTTCTCCAGATGGGTGATCTGCTCGGCGACCTGGGCCGGCGACAGGGATAGCGTCGCGCCGGCGCCGGCCTCGGCGAGCTCGTCGCCGTCGACCATGGCGGCGATCTCGCGCAGGGTGAAGCCGAGTTCCTTGCCGCGCAGGATGGTGGCGAGGCGCGAGCGGTCCTCCTCGGTGTAGAGCCGGGTCGTCCCGCGGCGCTGCGGATGCAGGAGCCCCTTGGCCTCGTAGAAGCGCAGCGCCCGCAGCGTTACGCCGAACTCCTCGGCGAGGTCGCCGATGGTGAGCGTCGCCGGAGCCGTGGAGCGGCCGGCTGGCCGGCCGGTGCGCGACGTGGTCCCGCCGGCGCGGACGGGCGCCCCTCTGCTCTCGGTCTGCCGATCATAAGCCATGCCGTTTCCCCCGTTGAGACACGCATCACTGTCGTACCAGCGACGCCCTCAGGACGTCCTGTGACACAAAGAAGGTCAAATGACCTCCCTAAGGGAAAGGTAACGTCAACTTGAGCGTGTGTTACTTACGGTAAAAACCCTTATCAATCAGGGTGTTGCGTCGGAAATCACATTACCGTTACATGTGGATTGCCGAGCGCATTCCGTTCAAAACGCCCGTGCAGCCGGCGCAATTTCGCGCAACGGTTGTGAACACTAATTGACCAAAATCGAGTTGCTCGTGCAACGATCGAGCGCCGCCCCGGCGCGCGGGACTGGACGCAGCGTCGTCACTTAACCGCTTGTTTACCGTGCCGTTCGAAAGTGCCCTCAGGAACCTTCCCAGGCTGCTGCGCTGACCGAATCTTGATGATCGTGCAGGGCGCGAGGTTTCCGCCGGCCCCGGCCCGGCGCCTATCCGCGAGATCTTTCGGCCCCTTGCGCAGAGCCCGCTATGAGACGGACCGCTCCAACACTCGATGCTTTCGATCCGGAGCTGCGCGACGCTGCCCGCGAAGCCGCGCGGCGTGCCGGGTTGACGGTGGACGAGTGGCTGGCCGAGGCGATCAGCGAGGGGTCCGCCCGGGCGGGCGTACGCCAGCAATCGCGGCGCGCAGCGGGGCCGCGCCGCGCGCGGCAGGACACGTACCCGGCTCCGAACCTCCCCACTCCCGACATCGCCGAGCCCCGGCGCGCGGAGCGGGGCTGGCAGCCCGAGCCTCAGCGGGCGCAGCGCCCGCGCCACGGCCGGCCGGCCGCCTCCGAGCCGGTCATCCCGCAGCCGGTTCCGCCCCCTGCCGTTCCGGTCGCTGCGGCTCCTGCCGGCGACGCCCAGATCATCGAGGCCGTGGCGGCGATCGGGCGCCGGCTCGACGAGATCGACCGGCGCATCAGCGAGAGCCGCGACGCCGCCGACGAGGCCGTCGCCAAGGCGGTCCAGGGACTCGAATCCCGCCTCGCCGAGGCGGCCCCGCGGCCGGCGGGCCGGCGCGCCCGCCCGGCGGCCGACAGCCTCGCCGCCGCGGTGGTGGAGATCCGCCAGCGCCAGCAGCAGCTCGACGAAGGCAGCCCCGAGGAGGAGAAGGACCTCCTGGTCGACGGCCTGCGGCGGGATCTCGCCCGGGTGATGGAGACGACGGAGGCCGCGGCCGACGCGCTCTCGCCGGCGATCGCCGGGCTCCAGGCCGAGACCTCGCGCCTGCGTGAATCGATCGGCACGCTCGCCACCAGCGGCGATCTCGTGACGCTGGAGCAGGCGGTGCGCACCCTCGCCGACGAGGTGCAGCGGGCCCGCGAGCCGGCCGACCTCGTCGCCGTCGCCGGACCGATCGACCTGATGCGGGTCCAGGTCGGCCGCCTGGCGGAGGACGTCGCCGCCAACGTGCATGCCCGGGTGGCCCAGGATGTCGAGCGCCTGGCGCGACAGGTGGACGGGGCGATGGGCGGCGACCGGACCGGGCTCGCCGACCGCGACGCGGTCGCCAAGCTGTTCGACGAACTCGACGAGATCCGCGACCGGCTCGCGGCCCTCGCCGAGCCGTCGCGGGTGCAGAACCTCGCCCAGTCGGTCGACGAGCTCACCGAGACGGTGACCCGGCTCGGCAACACCATGCTCGACAGCCCGGCCCTGATGAGCGAGTTGCGGCCGCTGCTGGAGGAGATCCGCCAGGGCGTCCGCGCGCCGGGCGCCGACGCGCCGGCCCTCGCCCAGGGCATCGCCGATCTCGACCGCAAGCTCGACGACCTGCGGGCGGAGCGGCGCGATCAGCCGAACGCGACCGGCGACATCCTCGGCCGCATCGACGCCCTCTCGGCCAAGGTCGATCAGGTCGCGGCGGTGAGCACCGTCGGCGACGTGATGGAGCGCCTGGAGCAGATCGGCGAGGCCCTGCGCCAGCCGGCCCTGCCGAGCAGCGACCTCGCCTCGATCCACGGCATGCTGCGCAACCTCGCCGACAAGCTCGACCGGGTCGGGCAGGGGGCGGGCGGCGAGACCCTCGACGGGCTCGAGCGGCAGGTCCTGGCCCTGGCGAGCCGCATCGACACCCGCGGCAGCGACCCGGCCCTGGCGGGGCTGGAGCGCACCATGGGCGACCTCCTGGCCCAGGTCGCGCTCCTGCGCGACGAGACGCCGATCCAGGCCGCGGCCGAGCGCGCCGCCCGCAGCGTCGCCGATTCGCTCGGTGCGGAGCGCCAGGGCGCCGCCGCGTCCGACGGCCTGGGCGGGCTGCAGGCGACCCTCGCCGACATGCGGGCGCAACAGGCCGCCGCCGACAAGCGCCTTCAGGCCACGATGGAGGGCGTCCACACCGCCCTCGAGCAGCTGGTCGCGCGGCTGACTCACATCGACGGCGATCGCCGGAGCGAGGAGGCGGCCCCGGCCGCGACGGCGCGCGCGCCCCGCAGCCTGCGCGACACCTTGCGCGAATCCACCAAGGCGGCGCCGGAGCCGCGCCCGGCCCGCCGGCCGGAGGCGCCCCGGGCCGGTCCGCCGAGCCCGGCGGACGAGATGATCGAGCCCGGCGCGCTGCGCCCGCGGCACCTGCACGCAGAGACCGTCCCGGCCCCGGAGATGCCGGCCGGCGACATCAAGGCGAGCTTCATCGCGGCGGCGCGCCGTGCCGCCCAGGCCGCCGCGGCCGAGGCCGCCGGTGCCGGCCAGGCTCCGCCCGCCGCCGAGCGGGGCGGCGAGCCGCGGGGCAGCCTGGTCGAGCGGCTGCGGGCCGCGATCGAGCGCCGCCGCCGGCCGCTGCTCCTCGGCATCGCGGCGATCGTGCTGGCCCTCGGAACGCTGCAGGCCCTGCAAAGCGCCGGCCCTCGGCTCGGCGCCCCGACGATCTCGCGCGAGGCGGCGGCCCCGGTCGATCCCGCGACGACCCAGGCCACCCCGTCGGCTCCCCTGGCCAAGGGCGTGCCCCCGGTCGCGTCGCCCGCCGAGACGGCTCCGGACAGGCTCCCCGATGCGAAGACGGCGCCCGCCAGGCCGGAGACCGGTTCGCAGAAGGGTGCCGAGACGGGTGCCCTGGACGCGGCCAAACCCACGATCGCCGCCAAGCCCGCGATCGACGTCAAGTCCGCGATCGACGCCAAGCCGGCAGTGCCGCGGGTGACGGACATGGCGTCCCTGAGCTCCGAGCTCGCCGGCATCCCGGCCGGTGCCGCCTCCCTGCGGCAGGCCGCCCTCGACGGCGACGGCGCCACGATCTACGAGCTCGCCAGCCGCGCCGTGGACGGCCGCGGCCTGCCGCGGGACACCGCGCTCGCCGCCAAGCTGTTCGACCGCCTGGCCGGCGCCGGCTACGCCCCGGCGCAATACCGCCTCGGCAGCCAGTACGAGAAGGGCCTCGGCCTGGTGCGCGACCAGGACAAGGCCCGGCTGTGGTACGGCCGCGCCGCGATCCAGGGGCATGTCCGGGCGATGCACAACCTCGCGGTGATGCTGGCCGAAACCGGCGCCGCCGGCGGCAAGCCCGACTACACCTCCGCGGCGACCTGGTTCCGCAAGGCCGCCGAGTACGGGGTGCGCGACAGCCAGTACAACCTCGCGGTGCTGCTCGCCCGCGGGCTCGGCGTCACCCAGGACCTGCCCCAGGCCTATGGCTGGTTCGCGGCGGCCGCCGCGCAGGGCGACGACGATGCCGGCCGCAAGCGCGACGAGGTGGCGGGCAAGATGGCACAGAAGGATCTGGCGGCCGCCCGCGCCGCGGCCGAGGCCTGGAAGGCGAAGGTTCCGGATCCGGCGGTGAACGATCCCCCGGCCGTTCGCGTCGAGACCCCGGCGACGCCCGGCGCCATGTCGCTGATCGGCGCGCCGCCGCCCCTCGGCGTCGGCCGCAGCACCGGAAAGGTGTGACGGCAGGCTCGGCTCCCGTCGGCGGGCGCGGACCGGGAACGGCCCGCGCAGGAGACGGCCCGCCCACGTCCGCGCCGCGGTTTCCCCCGGGGCGAAACTTGGTCTAGATCGGGGACCCGCGCCGCACCGGATCGTCCCGTCGTTGCAGATCTATCTCCCGATCGCCGAGATGCCCGTCAGCGTCCTGGTCCTCATCGGGCTCGGCGCGGCGGTCGGCTTCGTATCGGGGTTGTTCGGCATCGGCGGCGGCTTCCTGATGACGCCGATCCTGATCGTGATGGGGATCCCGCCCGCGGTGGCGGTGGCGACCCAGACCGCCCCGATCGTCGCCTCCTCGGCCACCAGCGTGCTGGCGGCGCTCCGGCGCAACGCCCTCGACCTCCGGCTCGGCCTCGTCCTGATCCTCGGCGGTTTCGTCGGCACCAGCCTCGGCGTCTGGTTCTTCGCCGCCATGCGGCGGGCCGGCCAGCTCGACCTCGTCATCACGGTCGCCTACGTCACCCTGTTCACCGTCGTCGGCGGGCTGATGCTGGCGGAGTCGGTGCGCGGCTTCTGGGCGCGGCACCGCGGCCGGGCGCGGCCGGCGCGGCTCGGCGGCGACCACGCCGCCTACATGGCCTGGCCGCTGCGGATGCGGTTTCCCCGCTCGCGGCTCTACGCCAGCGTCATCCCCATCCTCGGCCTCGCCCTGTTCGTGGGCTTCGCCGGCGCGGTGCTGGGCATCGGCGGCGGCTTCATCCTGGTCCCGGCGCTCCTCTACCTGATGCGGGTGCCGACGGGCGTGGTGGTGGGCACCTCGCAATTCCAGATCCTGTGCACCAGCTTCGTCGCGCTGGTGCTGCACGCGGTGCAGAACCAGGCGGTCGACATCGTCCTGGCGGTGATCCTGATCGCCGGCGGGGTGTTCGGGGCGCAGTTCGGCGCGCGGGCCGGGCGCAACCTGCGCTCGGAGTACTTCCGGTTCCTCCTCGCCATCCTGGTCCTGGCGGTGGGCCTGCGCTTCGCGGTCGAGTTGGTGCTGCGTCCCGAGGAGCCGTTCTCGATCGTGGTTCAGGAAGCGCGCTGATGCGCGTTGTCCACCTTCTCCTGCTCTTCGCTCTTGCGGCCGGCTCCGCCAGAGCCGAATCCCTGGTGGTCAGCCTGTCGTTCAACCGGCTCGCCGTCACCTCGACCTATACGGGGACCTCGGTCGCGGTGTTCGGGGCCATCGAGCGCGACGGGCAGGCGGCGGCGCGGTCCGGCGCCTACGATGTGGTGGTGACGATCCGCGGCCCGCGTCAGGCGCTGACGGTTCGCGAGAAGGAGGCGCTCGGGCCGGTCTGGGTCAATCGGGCCCAGCAGAAATTCGCCGAGGTGCCGAGCTTCCTGGCGGTGCTGTCCTCGCGGCCCGTGCCCGAACTCGCCGACGAGGCGACGCGCCGGCGCCTGCGGCTCGGCCTCGGCGCCATCGTCGCCGCGCCCGACCTGACGCTGGCGGCGCCGACGCCGGACGACCCCTTTCGCGAGGCCCTGCTGCGCCTGCGCCGGCGCGAGCGCCTGTTCGCCGAGAGCGAGGCCGGCGTGAGGTTCCTGTCGCCGACGGTGTTCCGCGCGACCGCGCCGCTGCCCGCCACCGCGCCGGTCGGCGCCTACGACGTCGAGGTGGTGCTGCTCGCCGGCGGCGTGCCGCTCGCGCGGCACCAGGGCCGGTTCGACCTCGTGAAATCGGGCGTCGAGCAGGGGATCGCGACATTCGCCCGCGATTGGTCGATGGCCTACGGGCTTGCCGTGGGCGCGCTTGCACTCATCTCCGGCTGGCTCGCCAGCGTGATCTTCCGGAGAGACTGATGCCGCGTCACCCGCCCCCCGCCGCCCTGGTCCTCGGCGGTGCGGGCCTGATCCCGTTCCTGGGCCTCGCTGCCCTGGTGATTCTCGGCCAGTCGCTCTTCGGGCTGGCGCCGCGCCCGCTTCTCGCGGCCTACGGCGCCGTGATCGCGTCGTTCCTCGGCGGCCTGCGCTGGGGCGCCGCCGCGGCCTCGCCGGAGGGGCGGGGCGCCGACTACGCCGTATCGGTCGTGCCCTCGCTCATCGCCTGGGCGTCGTTGTTCGCACCGGCGCCATGGGACCTGGGGACGCTCGGCGCCCTGGTGCTCGTCTGGGGCCTCGTCGATCAGGACTTGCCGCGGCGCGGGCTGGTGCCGGCGTGGCTCGGGCGGTTGCGGCTGGTTCTGTCGGGGGTGGCCGGGCTGGCGCTGCTGGCGGCGGGGTTCTGGGGAGCGACGTAGCTGTCGGTCCGCAGGCGGGCGCAAGTCGAACAGCCCCTTGCATGCTAGCCTCCGCGGCATCCCGGGGCTCGGCGAAGCCGACAACCCGGAATCCACCACCGCTGACCGTGAAGAACCCGGCGGCATGCATTCCGCGTCATCCTGGAGAATCGGCGGTCACGGATCCCGGGTGCCGCTACGCGGCCCCGGGATGCGGCGGGATGTGAATTCGGCAGAATCCTGATCTCTTGATCCCGATCTCTTGATCCCGATCTCTTGGACGTGCCCCGCTCACTCCCGCACCAGCATCGTCCGGCTGATCGCGAAGACCCGCCCATCCCCGATCAGGTGCGCGGTGAACCCGCCCGGAAACAGCGTATCGAACGTGTCCGAGCGCACGTTGAGCCCGCCGGTGAGCGACCCGAAGGCCGGCATCACCAGGCGCGTCGCGTCGAGGACGAAGCAGCGGCGGCGGACGGCGCGGCCGCGCATCGCCACCTTGCCGACCGGGTGGAAGTGGCCGGCGACCTCCCCCGTCTCGGGCTTGTCGGCCGGCTCGTGCCGAAGCGTCAGGCCGCCGACCGTCAGGGTGTCGGCGAAGCGGCCGCCGATGCCGTCCTGGACCGCCCGGTCGTGGTTGCCGGAGATCCAGACCCAGTCGCGGCCCTCCTGCAGGGCGGCGATGAGCGCGCGGTCGGCCACGTCGAGGCGGGACGGCCCCTGGGCGTCGTGGAAGGAATCGCCCAGGCAGACCACGCAGGCCGGGTCGAGGCGGGCCACCGCCTCGTGCAAGGTCGCCAGGGTCTCGCGGGTGTCGTAGGGCGGCAGGAACTGGCCCGAGCGGGCGGCATAGGCCGAGCCCTTCTCCAGGTGCAGGTCGGAGACCACCAGGGTACGGTGCTCCGGCAGCCACAATCCGCCGCTGAGATCGAGGGCGAGGGTCTCGCCGGCGAGGGTGACGCCGGGGGTCTTGTGGGTCTTCTCGAGCTTCAGCGGCAGCGCCACGGTGTCGTCGTCCTTCATGCGGAGCGGGGCGCCCTCCGGTCCGTCCTGCATCACGCCAGCGCCTCGTCGAGCAGCGCCGCCTCGGCCTCGGCCAGGATCTCGTCCGCTCCCTCGCCGTAGACGCGCTCGCGCCCGATCTCGAGCATCACGTTCACGGCGAGCGGCGAGACCCGGTCGAGAGCCTTGTGGATGATTCGCCCCTGAATGCGCGCAAGCATCATACCGAGGCGGGCCACGTCGAGGAGTCCGGTTGCCGCATCCTGCCGCGCCGCCCGCAGCAGCAGGTGGCCGGGCTGGTGCTTGCGCAGCACGTCGTAGATCAGGTCGGTCGAGATCGTGACCTGCCGCCCGGTCTTGCGCTGGCCCGGATGGCGGCGCTCGATCAGCCCGGCGATCACCGCGCATTGCCGGAAGGTGCGCTTCATCATCGCCGATTCGTCGAGCCATTCCTCGAGGTCGTCGCCGAGCATGTCCTCGGCAAACAGCCCGTCGAGGAACCCGGGCTCGCGGGCGATGCGCTCCGACAGGTCGCGACTGCCGAAGACCGCGAGGCCGTAATCGTTGGCGGCAAAGCCTAAGGGCCGCATCCCGGCCCGCTCCAGGCGCCGGGTCAGCAGCATCCCCAGCGTCTGGTGGGCGAGGCGCCCCTCGAACGGGAAGCAGGCGAGGTAATATCGGTTCGCGCGCGGAAAGGTTTCCACCAGGAGGTCGCGCGGGCCGGGCAGCACGGAACGGCGGCGCTGCTGCACCAGGTAGTCGGCCACCTGCGCCGGCAGCCGGTCCCACTCGAACGGATCGGCGATCAGCGCCCGCACGCGGGCGGCGAGGAAGGTCGAGAGCGGGAATTTCGAGCCGGCATAGCTCGGGATCGCCGGATCGGTGCCGGGAGGGCCGCGGGTCACCAGGGCCTCGTCCTCGTGCAGGCCCTCGAAGCGCAGGATCTCGCCCGCGAACAGGAAGGTATCGCCCACCGTCAGCGTCTCGGCGAAATCCTCCTCGATCTCGCCGAGCACCCGCCCCCCCGCCGGCAGCACGCTGCCGGGCTTGGTCCGGTTGCGCCGGGCGAGGCGCACCTTGACGGTGGTCGATTCGATGATCGTGCCGACATTCATCCGATATTGTTGCGCGGTGCGGGCGTCGCGCACCCGCCACAGCCCGTCGGGCCCGCGCAGGATCTTGGCGAAGCGTTCATAGGCCCGGAGCGCGTAGCCCCCGGTGGCGACGTAATCGAGGACGAGGCCGAAATCCTCGCGGGTGAGATCGGCGAAAGGCGAGGCGGCCCGCACCTCGTCGTAGAGCTCGTCCTCGCCGAACGGCCCGGCGCAGGCCATGCCGAGCACGTGCTGGGCGAGCACGTCGAGGGCGCCGATGCGCGGATCGGGCGTGTCCTGCGCCGCCTCCTCGACGGCGTCGAGGGCGGCGCGGCATTCCAGCATCTCGAAGCGGTTGGCCGGCACCAGATAGGCCTTCGACGGCTCGTCCATCCGGTGGTTGGCGCGGCCGATCCGCTGCATGATCCGGCTCGCGCCCTTCGGCGCCCCGATATTGATCACGAGGTCGACGTCGCCCCAGTCGATCCCGAGATCGAGGGTCGCGGTGCAGACCACGGCGCGGAGCACCCCCGCCGCCATCGCGGCCTCGACCCGGCGGCGCTGGGTGGCGTCGAGGGAGCCGTGATGGAGCGCGATCGGCAGGCCGTCGTCGTTGAGGTTCCAGAGCTCCTGGAAGGTGTACTCGGCCTGGAGCCTCGTGTTGACGAAGACCAGGACCAGCTTGTGCTGCCGGATCAGGTCGTAGACCGCCGGCATCGATTGCCACGCCGTATGGCCGGCGAGCGGCAGGGTGCGGCCGGTCTCCAGCATGTGCAGGTCGGCTCGCGCCCCGCCCTGGACGGTGATGAGGTCGGCCATCCGGTCCTCCTTGGCCGGCTCGGGCTGCTGCGGCACCAGGTAGCGCCGCAGGGCGTCGGGCTCGCGCACCGTCGCCGAGAGGCCGGTCATGGCGAGGCCGGGCGCCAGCCGGTGCAGCCGGGCGAGGCCGAGGCTGAGGAGATCGCCGCGCTTCGAGGTGACCAGCGCGTGCAGCTCGTCGAGCACCACCCGCTTGAGGCCGGAAAACAGCTCCGCCGCCTCGCGGTGCGCCACCAGCAGCGCCAGCTGCTCGGGCGTGGTCAGGAGGATGTGGGGCGGGCGGGCGACCTGGCGGCTGCGCTTGTGCGACGGGGTGTCGCCGGTGCGGGTCTCGATCCGGATCTTCGAGTCGAGGCCGATCCCGGCCACCGGCGCCTCGAGGTTGCGGGCGATGTCGACCGCGAGCGCCTTGAGCGGCGAGATGTAGAGGGTGTGCAATCCTCCCTTGCCGTCCCCCTCCGCCAGCGCGACCAGGGTGGGAAGGAAGCCGGCCAGCGTCTTGCCGGCCCCGGTCGGCGCGACCAGCAGGGCCGAGCGCCCGGCCTGTGCCGCCGCCAGCAGGGCGAGCTGGTGCGGCCGCGGCGCCCAGCCACGCGCGGCGAACCAGGCCGCGAAGGCGGCGGGGAGGGCGGGAGACGGATCGGGGGAGGTTTTCTTCGGCACGCCCTCCGATGTAGCGCGCGTGATCGTTTCGTGGGATGGCGGCGGCCTCGAACCGTTCTCGGGAGCGCCGTCGTGGGTCTCGAATGCACGCCCTGGATCACCCTCGACGAGTCCGAGCTGGAGGAAAGCTTCGTGCGCGCCTCCGGCCCGGGTGGCCAGAACGTCAACAAGGTTTCTTCCGCGGTTCAGCTGCGTTTCGACGTGCGCCGCTCGCCCTCGCTGCCGAACGCCGTGGCGATCCGCCTGATGAAGCTGGCCGGGCGGCGGCTGACGGCCGACGGCGTGCTGGTCATCACCGCGCAGACCCACCGCACCCAGGAGCGCAACCGCGCCGAGGCCCGGGAGCGCCTGGCCGACCTCGTCCGCGAGGCCGCCGTGCCGCCGACCCCGCGCCGCCCGACCCGCCCGACGCTGGCCTCGAAGAAGCGGCGGCTGGAGGAGAAGGGCCGGCGGGGGGACGTGAAGAAGCTGAGGGGCGGCAAACCGGGCATGGATTGAGGCGCCGGGCCGTCGCGCCGGCCCCGATGCAACAAATGTTATGCCGGCACCTGTCGTAGCGTCATAACATAAGTTAGGAGGCATCGTTCCCGCCCACATTAGAATTTCTTTCACAATATGACTCCTCTGCCTTTGCGGAAGATTCACCGATTTTGGGGCAAGGTGCGCCGTATCACCATCCCGATCGGCGGCGCCCGTCATGAAGAACCCAGATAACGCCAGCATAACCCGACCTTCACTTGCCAGGGTCTCGGTCTCCTGGATGCTCTGCGTCGTACTCGGTCTGATGGGCCTCCTGGTGATCGCCCAGGCCGCCGGCGCGCTGATCGGCGCCGCCCGGGAGCAGGCGCAGGCGGGCAAGGTGGTCACCCTGTCGGTCGGCAGCCGCGCGCTGCTCGGAACGTTGCTGGCCAACCGCATCGAGCGGGGCACCGCCCTCACGGCGCTCGGTGTCGAGGCGCCGGCGGATGCGGACATGCGGGCCGCCCTCGCCAAGAACCGCGCCGCTGCCGACAAGGGCTTCCTCGGGGTGATCGCGGCTCTGGACGGGACCGACCTGCCGAGCGTCGCCGGCACGATCGGCCGCTTGCGTCAGGTGCAAGGCGCGCTGGCCGCCCTGCGCCCGCGCATCAACGCCGCCCTGGAGCGGCCGCTTAGCGCCCGGGAGCCCGCCATCCTCGCCGATGCGACGGCCGCCTACGGGGCGCTGCTCGACGGCCTGACGGCGACGACGGACGCGGTCGACAACGCGATCGTCTCCGACGATCCGGCGCTGCGCGCGGCCCGGCTGATCAAGCGTGCGGCCTGGGCGAGCCGGGTGGCGGCCGGCGGGGCGGCCCTGCGGGTGCAGACCGGCGTGGCGAACCCGGCCTCGTGGTCGCCCGCCAGCAGCATCGCGGCGGCGGAGGAACGCGGCCGGCTCGATCAGGCCTGGGCCGGCGTCGTCGAGGTCGTCGCCAGGATCTCGGGCGGCTCCCTGGTCGCCGCCTTCGAGACCGCACAGGCGCGCAACTTCTCGGGCACCGCCAAGGAGGAGCGCCGGGCCCTGGCCGAGGCCCTCGGCGCGGGCCGCCCGGTCGGCATCGCGATCCAGGATCTGCGCCGGCGCGACACCGACAACCAGGGCACGATCGTCGATCTGGCCAACGTCGCGCTCGATACGATGGTCGAGCGGGCCCGGACCCTGGCGGAGGCGGCCGGCCAGACGGTGATCCGCAACGGCGCGATCCTGGCCGCCGCGATCCTCCTGTCGGTCGTCGGCCTCGCCTGCGTCGTCCACGGCGTGCTGCGGCCGATCCGGGCGATGACCCACCGCATGGGCGAGCTCGCCGCCGGACGGCTCGACGTCGTGGTGCCCGGGCTCGGGCGCCGCGACGAGATCGGCGCGATGGCCGAGGCCGTGCAGGTGTTCAAGGACGCCATGATCCATGCCCGACGGCTCGAGGCGGAAACCGCGCAGGCGCGGCTCTCGGCGGAGGCGCAGCGGCTCGCCGGGATGCGCGAGATGGCCGACCGCTTCGAGGCGACGGTCGGCGGCGTGGTCGACTCGGTGACGTTCTCGGCGGACCAGCTCCAGGTGACCGCGCGGTCGATGACGGCGACGGCGACCCGCACGGCGGAGGAATCCGGCGCGGCCTCGGGCGGTGCCCGGGAGGTGTCCGGGCATGTCGGCAGCGTCGCCGACGCGGCCGGCCGGCTCGGCGAGTCCGTTTCCGAGATCGGGCGCCGCGCCTCGGCCTCGGCGGACCTCGCCCGGGCCGCGACCGACGAGGCCAGCCGCACGGCCGAGCTGGTTCAGGAGCTGAACGGCGCGGTGGCGAAGATCGGCGACGTCGTCGGCATCATCGCCACCATCGCCAGCCAGACCAACCTGCTCGCCCTCAACGCCACCATCGAGGCGGCCCGGGCCGGCGAGGCGGGGCGCGGCTTCTCCGTCGTCGCCGCCGAGGTGAAGGAGCTCGCCGGTCAGACCGGCCGGGCCACCGAGGAGATCGGCAGCCAGATCGGCCGCATCCAGGGGGCCACGGGCCAGGCGGCCGCAGCGATCGGCGGCATCGCCGACCGCATCCGGGAGGTCAGCCGGACCACGACCGCGATCGCCGACGCGGTCGAGGAGCAGGACGCCGCCACGCGCGACATCGTGCGCAACGCCTCGCACGCGGCGACGGGCGCCCGGAGGGTGACCGAGACGATCGGCGGGGTCGCCGGCACGGCAGGCGAGACCGGCGCGGCCGCCGACCAGGTGCTCGCCGCGGCCTCCGCCCTGTCGCACCAGTCCGAGGACCTGCGCCGGGACGTCTCCCGCTTCCTGGAACGCGTGCGGGCGGCGTGAGCGAATAAAAGGTCCGCCGGACCGTCACCGAACCGTCAAGGAGGCGTGATTGCCTCAGGCCGGACCAACGCGCAGCCCCGACCGCCCTGGCGGCGGGGTTGCCGGGAGGACGAGGCCGCGATGACGGACCACACCACTCTGACCCGGCGCAGTACCCTGGCCGGGGCGACGGCCCTGGCGCTGGCCCCCCTCGCGGCCCGAGCCCAGGGCGCCGCTGAGGCCACCCGGGCGCGGGGGACCACCGAGGTGACCGGCATCGTCTACGAGGATCGCGGCAGCAAGGGCCGGCGCGGGCCCGACGATCCGGGCCTGCCCGACGTGATGGTCTCGAATGGCCGTGAGGTCGTCCGCACCGATGCGGAGGGCCGCTACACCCTGCCGATGGGCGACGAGGCGGTGATCTTCGTCATCAAGCCGACGGGCTTCGCCCTGCCGCTCGGCGCCGACGGCTTGCCGCGCTTCACCTATCTGCACCAGCCGGCCGGCACGCCGCCGGACCTCCCCTTGCGCTATCCCGGCATCGCGCCGACCGGGCCGCTGCCGCCATCCGTCGATTTCGGCCTGGTGCGCAGCCCGGAGAGCGGCGACTTCGACGTCGTGCTGTTCACCGATCCGCAGCCGGAGAGCCACGCCGAGCTGACCTTCGTGCGCGACACCGCAATCGCCCGGGTGCTGGGCACCGGGGGCGAGTTCGAACAGGTCGCTTTCGGCATGACCACCGGCGACGTGCTGTTCGACGACCTCTCGCTCTATCCGCGCCAGAACCGGATCATCGCGCAGGTCGGCGTGCCGTGGTTCCATCTCGGCGGCAACCACGACCTCAATTTCGAGGCTCCCGACGCCCGCTACTCCCGCGAGACCTTCAAGCGCACCTTCGGGGCACCGTATTACGCGCTGGAGCATGGCGGCGTGCTGTTCGTGATGCTCGACAACGTCCGCTATCTGGGCGCCGCCACCGCCACGGCGGGACGGGGCGGGCGCTACGAGGGACGGATCGGCGAGCGCCAGCTCGCCTTCGTCGAGAACCTGCTGACGCAGACCCCCAGCGACCGCCTCGTGGTGGTGGCGATGCATATCCCGCTCGCCAGCGATCTCGGACCGGACGATCCCGGCATCAGCACCGCCGACCGGGCGCAGTTGCTGCGGCTGCTCGCCGGGCGCCCGTCCCTCAGCGTCGCCGGACACACCCACACCACCGAGCACCATTATCTCGGGGCCGACGGGAGACCCGGAGCGACGGGGGAGGGCGCCCACCATCATCACGTGCTCACCGCCGTCTCGGGCTCGTGGTGGAGCGGCCCGCCAGACCGGCGCGGCATCGCCACCGCCGACAGCCGAGACGGCACGCCGCACGGGTTTCATGTGCTCAGCATCGCCGGCGGCCGGCACTACACCACCCGCTACGTCCCGGCGAGCGACGATGCGGGACGCCAGATGCGGATCGTGCTGGAGAGTCAGTTCCACGCCGACGACCTCGCCCGGCACCCCAACACCCGGCTCTACGAGCTGCTCGGTGCCACGATCCCGGCCGAGAGCGCCGGCAGCACCAACGTGGTGGTGAACCTGTTCGACGGCGGGCCGCGCAGCCGGGTCTCGTTCCGGATCGGCGACGGCCCCCTCGTGCCGATGGTCCGGACGCGCCGGCCGGACCCGTTCGTCGCGGCGATCTATGCCCGCAACGCCGCGACCAAGAAATCCTGGGTGAAGGCCGAGCCGTCCACCCACCTCTGGGTCGCGCGGCTGCCGCGGGATCTCAAGGCCGGCACCCACCGCCTCACCGTCGAGGCGGCCGACGAGTACGGCCGGCCGCATCGCGACGCCCTGGTGCTCGAGCTGCTGGACGGAGCCGCGGCCAGGGCCGGCTAGAGCGTTTTCCGACGAGGTGGGTACCGGTTCGTCGCGGAAAATGCGGTAAAATCAAAGACCGAGAGCGGCGCCCGATGGCAGCGCGATCGGGCGCCGCTCTCGCGGCTCGATCCGCGGCGATCGGGGCGCGTCACAGCCGGCTCGGGAAGGAGATCACCGCGTCGACCGTCTCCTTGATGGCGCGGCCGGCCGGGGCGAAATCGGGCATGGGCACGCCGAGGAAGCGGGTCGGCTCCTCCGCGGGCGGCGCGGCCGGTGCGCCGGCGGGCTGGGCGGCAGCCGTCCGCTGATGCGCATCGGGCTTCTCACGCCGCGCAGCCGGCTTCTCCCCGTTGGCCTTCTCGACCGGGCGCTTCTCGGCGACAGGCTTCTCGGCGGTCGCAGCGTGCCGGGCCGGAGCAGGCTTGGCTGGAGCAGGCTTGACCAGCTCGGCTTTGGCCTCGCGGGCCGGCGACGGCTTTGATGCCTTCGCCTCGGTGGCCTTCTCGCGCGGCGTGGCAGGTCTGGCCTCGACCTTGGCCGGCTCGACCTTGGCCGGCTCGATCTTGGCCGGCTCGATCTTGGCCTGGACCGCCCGGGCCGGCGGCAGTGGCGTGGCGGCCGCTCGCGGGGTGGCGACCTCGCGCGATACCGCGGCCTCGCGGGGCGTCACCGGCAGCGGGCGAGGGGTCTCCGGCGCTCTCGGAGCGGCGGCGGCACCGGGCTGGAGGGGAGCGGGCTGGAACGGGGCGGCGGTGCCGGTCGCGGCCACGTCGGAGGCCGGCGACCAGGAACCCGGCGGCACGGACGGCTTGGGATCGAGCAGGGCAGCCGGCGCGACCGGCGGGGTCTCCGTCGCGGGCGCGTTCGCCGCCGGCGCGGGCGGGATCGCCACCTGGCGCACTGTCGGGGCCGGACTCGTCCGCAGGGCCGGGATCCCGTCCTTGATCTCCGGCATCTCGGCGACGCGGCCGAAATGCACCTGCGCGGGACGAGGCCGCAGCATGTCGCTGATCGTCGGATAGGCCGCCGCGGCAAGGCCCGCACAACCGCCGACACCGACCACCGCCAGGGCCGCCAACATCGCCGGACGGCCGAGGCGGGCGCGCAAGCGCTCGTGAGAGTCCCTGCGCGCCTGGCGCACCTCGGACGGATCGATCTCCACTGGCATCATGGTGCGGGCTCTCCGATTACCTGCCCTCAACCATGATGAGAACAGCCGAATCAGGCGTGAAGATGTCGGGGAAAACCGCCAGCCTGTGGATAACTTCCGGATATCCCGATGAACGCAGGCGGTGCCCGCGATTGACTCCCGGCCGGCGGCGGCTTTTGTACTCGGCCGGGGGGGCGTCGCAATCGAGACGCGAGGGCGGGTGCGCAAACGAAAACTGATCTGGGCCGGCCTGGTCGCGGTGATCCTGGTGGCCGGCCTCGCCGCGTTCCTGGGGATCCGGCAGCGGGCCGGCGGCAATGGGCAGGGCGTCGCGGCCTTCCGGGAGGCGCGGGCCTTCGCGGTCTCCGGCGTTCTCAGGCAACTCCCGGGGCCTTACGGCCTTCTCCTCGGCGACTCGCAGATCGAGCGGCTCTACCTTCCGGTCCTGTGCGGACGTCCGGTCGTCAATGCCGGCATCGCCGGCACGCGGATCGCCGGGCTGCGGGCCGTGGCCGGCTGGCTGGAACTGCCGCGGCCGCCGGAGACGATCGTGGTGACGATCGGCACGAACGACCTCACCCGGCGCCAGCGCTCCGGCCATCCCGATGCGGCCGAGCACTTCCGGGCGGAGGCCCGCGCTCTCTTCGCCGAACTGGTGCCGCGGGCCCGCATGGTCGTCGCGACCGCCGTTCCGCCCTTCGATGCCGCCCGGCCCGGCGTGACGCGGTTCTACGACGCCGCCGCCGCGCCCGCCTACTCGGCGATCCTGTCGGAGGAATGCGCCCGGGCCGGCTGCCGGTTCGTCGACGCCTTCGCCGACCTGCGCGACCCGGCGAGCCTGGGACGATCGCCGGACGGCGTCCATCTCGGCCTCGACGTGGCGGCGCGGGACGCCGTCGCGTCGCGTCTCGAAGCCGCCGCCTGTCCCGAGCGGGCCGCGCAGGGACGGTGACATTCGGCGGCAGAGCCGGCGATGGATCCGGCAACAGGCAATGAACGGAGCGTGCCCTCATCACGCTACGACGGTGACGCATGGGCACTTTACTTGATTCGAGGTTGTCCTCGACCGCCGGCATGGTGCCTGCGACTGTGCGGCGGCGCTGCCGGGCGGCGCGGCGACTTCGTCGACGCGCCGCGACGATAAGTGACCGGATGAATTTGATATCGGCTTGGCAGATCACGCGTCGGCGGCGATTTTGCCTGGGAAAGCTTACGGAGTGTGTCTTGGCCTCTTGGACAAAGCGCGCCCTTGGGTTAGCAGAAGCATGTTTCGGGATTTACCCGATTCGGCCGGGCGCGGGCGGCACCGGAAGCGTGGCGGGAGCCACGCCCGGGCGGCACCCGGGCACCGGCCTCCCGGTGCTCGGCGCGATCGCGTAGGAGAGCTGATGACGGCGCGGACCGCGCATCCGATCGAGGGGGTCCCGGTCCCAGGACCGGGCGATGCCCTCGGCCATGCGCTTCCGGAGAGCGAGCCGGGGATGAGCGGGCTGCCCTCACGCGTGATCCTCGACGCGTTGCCGCAGAAGGTCTGGATGCTCGACTGTCAGGGGGTGGTGCAGTTCGCCAACCGGGCTGCGCGGGAGATCGGCACTCTCCTCGGCGAGTCCGGCAGCTGGGACGACGTCATCCACCCGAAGGACCGCACCCGGGCGGCGGCGGCCCGGACCTCCGCCATCCGCTCCGGCCAGCCCTACGACCTCACGATCCGCCTGCGCGACACCAGCGGGCGCTGGCACTGGCACCAGGCCGACGTCGTGCCGCTCCGCGACGGGGCCGCGATCGCCGGCTGGATGATGACGGCCGCCGACGTCGACGACGTCGTGGCCGACAACCAGGCGCTGGAAGCCACCACCAACCTGCTGCTCCTCACCCACAAGGCCGCCGGCGTCGGCCTGTGGGACTGGAACATGCGCACCGGCGCGCTCTCCCTCTCGGCGGAGGGCGCGCGCCTGCACGGCCTCTCGGCGCAGGCCTGCATCATCACCTCCTCGGCCTGGACCGGGCTGGTCCATGCCGACGACCGCGCCATGCTGTGGGACGCGGTGACGAAGGCCGTCACCACCCGCACCCCGTTCTCGGTCGACGTGCGGGTGACGGGCGAGCACGGCGCCGTCCGGTGGATCCAGAGCCTCGGGCGCGTCCTCGACGACGCGCACGGCCTGAGCGGGCGCATCGTCGGCCTCACCCTCGACATCACCGCCCGCAAGCGCGCCGAGCAGTCCCTGGCCAACGCCAAGGAGGGGGCCGAGCAGGCCAACCGCGCGAAGTCGGACTTCCTGGCGATGATGAGCCACGAGATCCGCAACCCCCTCAACGCCGTCCTCGGCTACACCGAGCACATGCTCTCCCGCTCGCGCGAGCCCGAGACCCTGCGCCACCTCGCCGCCGTCCAGGAGGCCGGCGAGATCCTGATGCGGGTCGTCGACGACGTGCTCGACGTGGCGCAGATCGAGGCCGGCCAGGTCGCCCTCGATCCGGAGCCGTTCCTCCTCGCCGACCTGCTGGAGGGCACGGCCGCGGTCGCAAGGGGCGCGGCCGCCCGCAAGGGCGTGGCGGTGGAGGTGATGCGCGATCCCACCACCCCGACCCTGGTGCTGGGCGATGTCGGGCGCCTGCGCCAGGTGCTCCTCAATCTCCTCACCAACGCGGTGAAGTTCACGCCGGCGGGCCGGGTGATCCTGGCGGTGAGCCCGGATTCGAGCCGGGGCGGCGAGGGGCGGCTGGTCTTCACCGTGAGCGACACCGGCATCGGCATGTCGGCGGCGCAGCAGGAGCGGCTGTTCGTGCCCTTCGGCCAGGGCGACGAATCGATTCGTCGCCGCTTCGGCGGCAGCGGCCTCGGCCTGGTGATCTGCCGTCACCTCGTCGAGCTGATGGGTGGGCGGATCGGCGTAGCGAGCGAGCCGGGACGCGGCACGCGGATCTGGTTCGCCGTGACCCTGCCGGCGGCCGCGTGACGGCCGGGCCGACGCCGGCGGTTCAGTTCCGTCCTCCGACGCCTTATCTCTTCATCCATGCAGTGGACGGATGACGGGCTGGTTCTCGGGGCGCGGCGGCACGGCGAGACCGGGGTCGTCCTCGAGCTGATGACCGCGGACCATGGCCGGCATCTCGGCCTCGTCCATGGCGGGCGCTCGCGCCGGATGCAGCCGGTGCTCCAGCCCGGCAACCTGGTGCGGGCGGTCTGGCGGGCGCGGCTCGACGAGGGCCTCGGCTCCTATGCGGTCGAGCCCATCGAGAGCGCCAGCGCCCGCCTGATCGGCTCGCGCCTCGCGCTCTACGGCATCGGCTACGCCGCCGGGCTGATGCGGCTCCTGCCCGAGCGCGATCCCCATCCCGCCCTGTTCGCCGCGGCGAAGGTGCTGATCGAGCACCTGCACGAGCCCGACGTGGCGCCGGCTCTCATGGTGCGCTTCGAGCTCGCGGTGCTGGCCGAGCTCGGCTTCGGCCTCGACTTCTCGGCCTGCGCCGCCACCGGCACCAACGAGTACCTCGCCTACGTCTCGCCGAAGAGCGGGCGGGCCGTCAGCGCCGCTGCTGGCGAGCCCTGGCGCGACCGGCTGCTGGCCTTGCCGGATTTCCTGGTCGCCCGGCCCGACCGCCGCGGCCTGAACGTGCCGACGCCCCGGGAGGTCAAGCAAGGCTTTACCTTAACGGGATATTTCCTCGACCAGCACATCTGGAATCCGCGCGACCTCGCCGAGCCGGAAGAGCGGATGCGTTTCGTCGCGCTCGGCACCGCCGGGGCGATCTGAGCGCCCTCGCTCCCGGGAACGGCCGGTTCGCGGGAGGGAAGCCGCCGGGCCGAATGCACGGAGAGGTGGTCCACACCGTTCCTGGCAATCGGCAGATGTTCGTGTTATGTTCTCGTCATGAGACCGCCGAAATCGTGAGTTGACGTCAGCCCATGGGAAAGCCCTTCGATCCACCCTCCGACCGCGACGGGATCGAGAACGTCGACCTGAAGGCGGCGCTCGAGGAGCGCTACCTCGCCTACGCGCTCTCGACCATCATGCACCGGGCGCTGCCCGATGCCCGCGACGGCCTCAAGCCGGTGCACCGGCGCATCCTGCACGCGATGCGGCTCCTGCGCCTCGATCCCGGCAGCGCCTACAAGAAATGCGCCCGCGTCGTCGGCGACGTGATCGGTAAGTACCATCCGCACGGCGACGTCGCGGTCTACGATGCCCTGGTGCGCCTCGCCCAGGACTTCGCCCAGCGCTATCCCCTGGTCGACGGCCAGGGCAATTTCGGCAACATCGACGGCGACAACCCGGCGGCCCAGCGCTACACCGAGTGCCGGATGACCGAGGTCGCCCGTCTCCTCCTCGAGGGGATGGACGAGGACGCGGTCGATTTCCGCCCGAACTACGACGGGCAGGAAGAGGAGCCGGTGGTCCTGCCGGCGGCCTTCCCGAACCTGCTGGCCAACGGCTCGCAGGGCATCGCGGTCGGCATGGCGACCTCGATCCCGCCGCACAACGTGGCGGAGCTGTGCGAGGCCGCGCTCTACCTCATCACCCATCCGGCCGCGACCTCCGAGCAGCTGACCACCTTCGTCAAGGGACCCGACTTCCCGACCGGCGGCATCGTGATCGATTCCGCGGCCTCGATCGCCGAGGCCTACCGCACCGGGCGCGGCGGCTTCCGTGTGCGGGCGCGCTGGCAGAAGGAGGATCTCGGCCGCGGCACCTGGGCCGTCGTCGTC
>NZ_LABZ01000213.1 GCF_001043955.1 Methylobacterium tarhaniae
CCCTCGCCGAGCGGGTCGGCCTGTCGCAATCGCCGTGCTGGACGCGGCTGCGGCGCCTGGAGGAGGCGGGGCTGATCCGCGACTACGTCGCCGTGCTCGACCACCGGGCGCTCGGCTTGCCCGACGTGGTCTTCGTCGAGGTGACCCTCGACAAGCACGACGACTCGGTGCTGGAGGCCTTCGACACCGAGATCCTGCGCATCCCGGAGGTGCTGGAGGCGCATCTGGTGTCCGGCGAGTACGATTACATGATCAAGGTCGCGGTCAGCGGCACCGCGCATTACGAGCGCTTCCTGCGCGAGAAGCTCTACCGCATCCGCGGCATCCGCCAGTCGCGCTCGGTCTTCGCGCTGCGCACGCTCAAGCAGGAGGTCTCGGTCGACCCGGTCGCCGTCGCCCGGCAGCCCTGACCCAGTGCCCGCCGCCCCGACTTTGCGGCAGATCCCGATTGTCCCCCCGCCCGCAGGCGCTAAGCTGCGCGCAAACATAACGGGAGGACGCCATGAACCGTCGCGCGACGCTGATCACCGCCCTGCTCCTGTCGGCGGGCCTGGCCTCCGGCCCCGCCTTCGCCGCCGACCCGGTCCGGATCGGCGTCGCCGCGGCGATCACCGGGCCGGGTGCGGAATCCGGC
>NZ_LABZ01000214.1 GCF_001043955.1 Methylobacterium tarhaniae
CCCCCCCCCGCTCGGCCGGGGGGGGTTTCGGCGCCCCGAGGTTTTCGCGGGGGCGGGGGGGCCCCCCCCCCCCCGCGAGCCCCCCCCCCCGCCCCCGCCGGGGGGCGCCCCTCCCCGGCGGGGCCCCTCGGCACACCATCTGCCCCCCCCCGGGGCCGCCAAGCCGCAGGGGGGGGCCCACGCCGGCCCTGCGGCGGGGGGCCCCCGCCGCGCCCGGGGTCGAGCCCCGCCAGTGGCGGGTGACGGAGGGCTGCCTGCCGGGAGTGGGGTGAGCGTCTCCTCAGCCCACTTCCACCACCATCGGCAGGTCCCCGGGGACGACGTACCCGGCGAGGTCGAGCGCCCACCGCCCCTCCCCCTCGGCGGCGAAGCCGAGGCGCGGATAGAGATCGGCCACCATCGCGTTGCGCCCGCTCGGGCGATAGAGCCCC
This sequence comes from Methylobacterium tarhaniae, assembly GCF_001043955.1. Taxonomy (GTDB): domain Bacteria; phylum Pseudomonadota; class Alphaproteobacteria; order Rhizobiales; family Beijerinckiaceae; genus Methylobacterium; species Methylobacterium tarhaniae. Next base: position 432 of record NZ_LABZ01000214.1, read on the forward strand.
ACGAGGCGTCGGGCGCCCCGGCGCGCGGCCTCAGCGGCCAGGACCGCCAGCGTCCCTTCCTCGACCCGCCGCCCGAGCACCCGGCAGCTCATCAGCCAGGTCTCGACGACGAGGTCGCCGTCCACGAGCCGGCCGATGGCGACCGCGATCACGCCGTTGTCCCCGAGGCGGTCGGTGAGTCGCAACTGCAGGGCGACGGCGTCGGGGTCGTCGATCAGCGCGGCGGCCTCGGCCTCGCGCAGGCGCCGCGTGGTGAGGTTGAACTGGTTGGTCTTGTTGACGAGCTGGACGATGCGCGGGAGCCCGACCGCGTCGAACCGGCGCCAGGCGAGCCGCATGCCGAGCCCCGCCAAGGTCCCGGCGAGATCGGTCTTGCCGAGGGCCCGGCGCTCGCGGTCCTGCGCGTAGGCGCGGGCCCGCCCGCGATCCTCGTCCGTCAGGGTCACGGCCTCGAAGTAGCCCGCATCCGCCAGGCAGCGCGCGACGAGGGCCGGCTCGTCGGGCACCTCCGGCACCGCCACCATCGGCAGGTGTTCGCGCACCAGGGCGCGCTCGAACGGGTTGTCGTCGACGAAGACCAGGGCGTCGAGGCCGAGCCGGAGTTCCGCCGCGATGCGCCGGAGGTTCGTCGCCTTGTCGTCCCAGTTCGCCACGAAGGCGGCGATGTCGGACAGGCGCAGGAGCATGTCGGGATGCGCGGCGAAGGGCAGCCGGGCCGTCTCGGGATCGTTCTTCGAGCAGACGGCCAGCACGACGCCGCGGCGCGCGAGGTCGCGGGCATAGGCCTGGAGCGCGAGGAAGGACTCGCCGAGCGCGCTGCCCTGCCCGAGAACGAGGCCGGCGAGCCCGTCCTCGCCGATCGTCCCGCCCCAGAGCGTGTCGTCGAGGTCGAGCACCAGGGCCTTGGCCGAGCGGCCGAGCCGGGCGCCGACGAGCCGGGCGACGAGGTCGCCGTAGAGCGGGCCGGCGGCCGGCGTCACCGCCTGCCGGGCTCGCAGCCACAGGGCCGGATCGTGCCAGGCGTCGAGGCCGTGGCGCGAGACGGCGTCGTCGAGGGCGAGGAGGTCGACGCCTTCTTCGGCTGCCGCCTGCCGCAGGGCGGCGTTGAGGCGCAGCGTCCGGGCGGCGAGCGAGCCCGGCATCCGGTGCTCGTTGCCCCCCATCAGCGGGAGCGCGGCCGGCAGCAGCGTCTGCTGGATAACGCCGCTTCCATGCGCCGCCCGCGCCCGGGCCCAGAGGGCTTTCAGCCGGTCGATCGCCCCGGCGAGGCCCGCCGCCTCCGGTCCGGCGGCGGGGTCGCCCGGGCCGAGGAGGTCGGCGGCATCGAGGGCGAGCAGCACGATATCGGGCCGGACGGCGCGCAGGGCCTCGCCGTCGATCACCTGGCGGTACTGGCCGTAGGCGCCCTCGTGCACCGTGAGGTGAAGGTCGCGGCGCAAGGCCCCGACCCGGATCCCGGCGGCGAGATGGGCGAGGGTCGAGGAGCCGAGGAGCCCGAGCCGCACCGACGGGCCGGCCGGGAATGTGTCGGGGAAACGCCGCTGCAAGACCCGGTCCAGCCGGTTGGTTCTCGCCGGATCGAGGCGGGTGCGGGCGAGTGCCACCAGGGCGTCCCAGGCTTCCGCGTCGGGCAGCGCTTCAGTCTGGCTGAGGCGGGCGGCGAAGTCCGGCGGCGGCGCCGGCAGCCAGGAGAGGCCGGTGGTCACCGCGACGCCTTGCGGGCGATGATGGCCGCGAGGTCGCCGACGCTGTGGAGATGGTCGACCTCCCGGGTGGTGAGCTTGATGCCGAAGCGCGCCTCGACCGCCACGATGAGCTCGATCATCCGGGTCGAATCCCAGCCCTCGACCTCCTCGGCGGTGAGGTCCGGGGTGAGCGGGACCGGCTCGCCGAAGACCTCCTCGAAGAGCGGGGCCAGGGCCGCGAGAGCGGAGTCTTCGGTCATGGTCGTGGCCCTCCTGTCGAGGCCCGGATGTAGCCCGGATCCATGCGGCCGTGCGAGCCGTGCCCTGCGCGCCGGGGTGGCCTGCCTGCCCGCGTCTTGCATGGCTCCGCCGAGTTGCTAGCTGACGCTGACAAGAATCCCGGAGAGCACCGGCATGAACGCCCGTCCCGACGCCCGCGACTTCGCCACTCCGCAGAAATTCGGCATCGGCCAGCCCGTGAAGCGGGCCGAGGACCCGGTGCTGGTGCGGGGCGAGGGGCGCTACACCGACGACCTCAGGCTCGACGGCCAGGCCTACGGCGTGTTCGTGCGCAGCCCGATCGCCCACGGCCACCTGCGGGGCCTCGACGCCGAGGCCGCCCTGGCGATGCCCGGCGTGCTCACGGTGATCACCGCCGCCGATCTCGGCGGTTACGGGACGATCGGCAACGGCCTGCCGTTCAAGAACCAGGACGGCACGCCGATGCGCAAGCCGCCCCATCCCTCCCTCACCATCGACCGGGTGCGCTATGTCGGCGAGCCGGTCGCCCTGGTGGTGGCCGAGACCCTGGCCGAGGCCCGCGACGCCGCGGAGGCCGTGGTGCTCGACATCGAGGACCTGCCCGTCGTGACCACGCCGGACGAGGCCGCCTCCGACGGCGCCCCGCTCCTCCACGACGACGCCCCGGGCAACCTCGCCCTCGATTTCCGCACCGGCGACCAGGCGGCGACCGAGGCGGCGTTCGCGAAGGCCACCCACGTCGCCTCCCTCGACCTCCTCAACAACCGCCTCGTCATCAACCCGATGGAGCCGCGCTCGGCCATCGGCGTCTACGAGCCCGAGGATGGCCGCTTCACCCTGCATGTCGGCTCGCAGGGCGTGTTCGGCCTGCGCAACTCCCTCGCCGAGGGCGTCCTGAAGCTGCCGCGCGACAAGGTGCGGGTGCTCACCGGCCATGTCGGCGGCTCCTTCGGCATGAAGGCGCCGGTCTATCCCGAGTACCTGCCGCTGCTGGAGGCCGCCAAGCGCCTCGGCCGGCCGGTGAAGTGGACCGACCTGCGCTCCGAGAGCTTCCTCTCCGACCATCACGGCCGCGACGTCGCGGTGACGGCGGATCTCGCGCTCGACGCGGAGGGCCACTTCCTGGCCTTCCGGGTCAAGGGCCGCGCCAATATGGGGGCCTACCTCAACCCGCTGGCGCCCTTGTTCCAGACCGTCAACATCGCCCGCAACATGGTCGGCGTGTACCGCACCCCCGTCTTCGACGTGGAGGTGGCCTGCCTGTTCACCAACACCACGCCGATTGGCGCCTATCGCGGCGCCGGCCGGCCCGAGGGCAACTACTTCATCGAGCGCCTGATCGACACCGCCGCCGCCGAGACCGGGCACGACCGGGTGGAATTGCGCCGCCGGAACCACATCCGCCCCGCCGACATGCCCTACAAGGCGCCCTCCGGCCTCACCTACGACAGCGGCGACTTCCCGGCCGTCCTCGACCGGGCGCTGAAGGCCGCCGACTGGGACGGCTTCGCCGCCCGCCGCGCCGGGAGCGAGGCCAACGGCAAGCTTCGCGGCATCGGCATCGGCGACTATCTCGAGATCACCGCCCCGCCGACCAACGAGATGGGCGGCATCCGCTTCGAGCCCGACGGAACGGTGACGATCGTCACCGGCACTCTCGATTACGGCCAGGGCCACCTGACGCCCTTCGCGCAGGTGCTGCACGACCGCCTCGGCATTCCCCTCGACCGGGTCCGCCTGCTCCAGGGCGACAGCGACCAGCTCATCGCCGGCGGCGGCACCGGCGGCTCGAAGTCGCTGATGGCGAGCGGCACGGCTTTGGTCGAGGCCGGCGACCTCGTCATCGCCAAGGGCCGCGAGGCCGCCTCCTCGGTGCTGGAGGCCGGCCTCGCCGATATCGAGTTTCGCGACGGCCGCTTCACCATCGCGGGCACCGACCGGGGCATCGGCCTTCTGGAGCTTGCCGCCAAGGTGCGGGCCGGCCTGCCCGACCCGTCGGCGCCGAAGAGCCTCGACGTCGCCCACACCCACAAGGAATCGCCCTCGGCCTTCCCCAACGGCTGCCACGTCGCCGAGGTCGAGGTGGACCCCGAGACCGGCGTCGCCACGGTCGTGCGCTACACCACCGTCAACGATTTCGGCACGCTGGTGAACCCGATGCTGGTCGAGGGCCAGCTCCATGGCGGCATCGTCCAGGGCATCGGCCAGGCCCTGATGGAGCGCACCGCCTATGACGAGCAGGGCCAGCTCGTGACCGGCTCGTTCATGGATTACTGCCTGCCGCGGGCCTCCGACGCGCCGTTCATGGGCTTCGAGAGCCATGCCGTGCCCGCCACCACCAACCCGCTGGGGGTGAAGGGCTGCGGCGAGGCGGGCTGCGCCGGCTCGCTGCCGTCGGTGATGAACGCCCTCGTCGATGCCCTGCGCCCCCGCGGCATCCGCCACATCAACATGCCGGCGACCCCGCAGGCGATCTGGTCGGCGCTGCAGAATGCGGAGGCGACGGCATGAGCGAGTCCGTGACCCTGGCGGCGCAAGCCCGCGTCGATACGGCGAATGGCAGCCGCTACCTCACCCAGCTCTGCAAGCACTGGAGCCACAAGTTCCCCGAGACGACCTTCACGCCGGAGCGCGGCGTGGTGCCGTTCGGGGAGGGCCGTCGCTTCACCGCCGAGGCCGACCCGGAGGGACTGACCCTGCGGGTCGAGGCGCCGGACCTGGAGGCGCTGACCCGGATGCAGGGCGTGGCGGCCGAGCACCTCGCCCGCTTCGCCTTCCGGGAGGATCTGGGCGGCATCGCCTGGACGCGGGTGGGGTGAGGCCCCACTGTCTGACCGCGAGACCGGACCTGTCCCACCCGCGACCTCGGGATGAGGTCGCGGGTGGGATATGGTGCGCCGGATCGCGCTCGTTCCAACCAAAGGTACTTCCACCATGACGAACGCCCCCGACTTCGACGCCCGCCTCGACCGGCTCGCCGAGGTCGCCGTGAGGGTCGGGCTCGGGCTTCGGCCCGGGCAGGAACTGGTGATGACGGCGCCCCTCGACGCGCTGCCGCTGGCCCGCCGCATCACCGCCCAGGCCTACAAGGCCGGCGCCTCGGTGGTGACGACCTTGCTCGCCGACGATCAGGCGACGCTGGCCCGCTTCGAGCACGGCCACGACGATGCCTTCGACCACGCCGCCGGCTGGCTCTACGAGGGCATGGCGAGCGCCTACCGCAGCGGCGCGGCGCGGCTCGCCATCTCGGGCGACGATCCCTCGCTGCTCGCCGGCCAGGACCCGGACAAGGTGGCCCGCGCCAACCGCGCCCGGTCCAGGGCCTACATGCCGGCACTCGAACAGATCGCCAACTTCGCCACCAACTGGACCATCGTCTCGGCGGCCACCCCGGCCTGGGCCCGCACGGTGTTTCCCGACCTGCCCGAGGATCAGGCGGTCGCCCGGCTGTGGGACGCGATCTTCGCCGCCTCGCGGGTCGACGGCCCCGATCCGGTCGGCGCCTGGGAGGCCCATAACCGGCGCTTGAGCGACCGCACCGCCTTCCTCAACGAACGCCGCTACGCCGCCCTGCATTTCCGCGGGCCCGGCACCGACCTGACCGTCGGCCTCGCCGACGACCATGAATGGTGCGGCGGTGCCACCACGGCGAAGAACGGCATCGTCTGCAACGCCAACATCCCGACCGAGGAAGTCTTCACCACCCCGCACAAGATGCGGGTGCAGGGCCATGTCAGCGCGACGAAGCCCCTCTCCTACCAGGGCACCCTGATCGACGGGATCGCGGTGCGCTTCGAGGAAGGCCGCATCGTCGACTCGTCCGCCCGCACCGGCGGCGACGTGCTGGCGAAGGTCATCGACACCGACGAGGGCGCACGCCGTCTCGGCGAGGTCGCCCTGGTGCCGGCCTCGTCGCCGATCTCGGCCTCCGGGCTCCTGTTCTGCAACACCCTCTACGACGAGAACGCCGCGAGCCACATCGCCCTCGGCCAGGCCTACAGCAAGTGCTTCCTGAACGGCGGCGCGGGATTAAGCGAGCAGGACCTCGCCGCCCGCGGCGCCAACCGCAGCCTGATCCACATCGACTGGATGATCGGCTCGGCCGAGGTCGACGTCGACGGGGTGACGCCGGAGGGCCGGTCCGAGCCGCTGATGCGCCGGGGCGAGTGGGTCGATTGAGGGATCAGCCGACGGCGATGAGCCGCTTGCCGCGGTTCTCGCCGCGATAGAGCGAGGCGATCGCTCCGGGGGCGGCCTCGATGCCCTCGGAGATGTCCTCGTCGAGGGCGATGCGGCCTTCGGCATACCAGCCGGCGAGGTCGGCGATCGCCGCCTCGAACCGCGCCTTGTGGTCGAGCACCACGAAGCCGCTCCAGACCAGGCGCCGGGTCAGGATCTCGCGCTCGACGCGGGGACCGGTCGGCGTCTCGGTCCAGCTCGCCACCGAGGCGGTGCCGCACTGGACGATCCGGCCGCCGACCGCCATCCGCCGCAGGGCGGCGTCGAGGATCGGCCCGCCGACATTGTCGAAATAGACGTTCACCCCGTCCGCCGCCTCCCGGATCAGGGCGGCAGCCCAGTCCTCCTTGCGGTAGTTCCAGGCGGCGGCGTAGCCGTAGGCCTCGCGGCAGCGGGCGACCTTGGCGTCGTCGCCGGTGAGACCGATCGGGCGGCAGCCGAGGTTGCGGGCGATCTGGCCGACGAGGCTGCCGACGGCGCCCGCCGCGGTCGAGACCAGCACCGTCTCTCCGGCTCGCGGCCGGCCGAGCTCGGTCAGCCCGAGATGGGCGGTGAGGCCGTTGAGGCCGAGCAAGCCCGCATGGGCCGAGAGCGGTACCGCCTCGCGGCAGCGCCGGAAGATCGCCGAGACCGGCACGGACGCGTAATCCTGCCATCCGAACCAGCCATACAGGAACTCGCCCTCCGCGACCTCGGGGCTGTTCGAGCGCACCACCACCCCGACCGCCAGCGCCCGCATCGGGCCGCCGAGGGGGACGGGCTGGGAATAGTTGGCCTCCGCGCTGGCCCAGCCGCGCTGTGCCGGATCGACCGAGAGATAGAGGTTGCGGACCAGGATCTCGCCCGGTCCCGGCTCCGGCACCGGGACGGCGTCGAGGCTGAAATCCTCCGCCTGCGGGATGCCGGCGGGCCGCCGGGCGAGCAGCACCCGGCGGTTGCGCTCGGGCAGGGTGTAGGCAGGAATATCGGTCGGGCCGGTCAAGCGCGTCTCCTCCTGGCGGCGCATCCGTCCGGCGCCGCTCGTCCCATTCACGACCTCATCCTCGGGTCGCGGATGGGATCGGGTCACGTCATCGAGGTCGAGCAGGCTCTCACAAGCCCGGCCCCTTGGCAGCCCCCAGGATCCGCCCGGGCCCGTTATTCTCGGTCTGGAGCACCACCACGTAGGAATCGGCGTCGGCTTGGGCGAGCGCCGTGCGGGGCACCTCGTAATGGGCCGGCGCCCCGCGCCAGGAGCCGACATGGTGCATGCCCCGCACCACGTTGCGGTAGGTGACGGTGCGGCCCCGGTTCTCGCCCCGCCCGATCGCGACCTCGCGGGTCCGCATGATGGGCAGCAGCCAGACCTCGGCGGTGCGACCGGCCTCGGCGGCGGGGCCGACCTCGATCACGATGCGGTCGGGGGCCGCCTCGCTCCGGATCGCCACCGGCAGGCTCGCGGCGGTGCCGGGCTCGCGGATGCTGCGCTCCAGGGCCGCCCGGTCGGAGCCGACCACCGTCGCGGCGCCGTTCACCACCGCCTGCGGGGTGAAGACCTGACGGTCGCCGCGCATGCCCGCATAGGCGCGCTGGCGCGCCGTGAACGAGGTGCTGGCCAGCGTGTCCTTCCAGCCGAGATAGTCCCAATAGGTGACCGGCAGGGTCAGGGCGATCACGCCGGGATCCCGCGCCAGCTCGTTCACCAGCCGGTCGGCCGGCGGGCAGGCGGAGCAGCCCTGGCTGGTGAACAGCTCGACCACCGCCCGTGGCGGCACCTCCTCGGCGCATACCGGCCCGAGGAGGCCGAGCCAGGCCGGACCCAAGCCGGCGAGCAGGCGGTGGAGGGCTACGCGCGTCATGCGTCATCAACACCCGGCGGACGGGCCGAGAGAAGTCACGTTAGCTTGAGGCTTGGATCACCGGCGCCCGGAGGGCCGCCGCGCCGGGCAGCATCGCCGGTCGCCAGCGCCGGTGCATCCACAGCCACTGCTCGGGGTACTCGCGCACCCAGGCCGCGATCACGTCGGTCATGGCCTGCATCGCGCCCTGCACGTCGACCGCGCCGCCCGCATCCCGTGGCAGGTCGAGGGCCGGGGTCAGTTCCAGGCGGAACCGGTCGCCGGCGAGCCGGATCACCCGCACCCCGTGGACCGGGCATTCGTAGTGCCGGGCGAGCTTTCCGAGCAGCGGGTTCACCAGGGCCTTCTGCCCCAGGAAGTCCACCACCACCCCGCGGGTGAAGTGCTGGTCGACCAGCATGCCGAGATGGCCGCCGCGCTCCACCACGCCCTGCATCGCGAAGGCGGCGCCGGGCCCGGCCGCCGTCAAGCCGCCCATCGTCGCGCGGCGCACCTCCTGCACCAGCTGCGCCGCGGCCGGGCTGTTCGGCGGGCGAAACACCGCGCTCGCCTCCAGGCCGAACCGGGCGGCGCAGATCGCCGGCAATTCCCAGTTGCCGAGATGGGCCGAGAAGATCAGCCCCGGCTGGCCGTCGTCGCGCAGGGCGAAGAAGTGCTCGATGCCCTCGACCTCGATCCGCCCCGGCTCTGCCGCCTGCGGGTCGTAGTCGAAGATCTCGGCGAGATGGGCGTATTCCGCGCCGGTGCGGCCGAGATTGTCCCAGGAGCCGAGCGCGATCGCGGCGATCTCCGTCTCGCTCCTGTCCGGGAAGGACTGGCGCAGGTTCTTGAGCGCCGTGCGGTGCGAGGGCAGGCGCGGCCCGATCGCCCGGGCGATCGCCGCGCCGGCCGCGGCGGCGCGGGCCGGCCCGAGCCGGCGGGCGAGCGCGAACAGGGCGCGGATCACGAAGACCATCGGCAGGCCGGCGAGGCGGGACAGGGCGCGGTAGAGCCTCAGCTTCAGGCGCAGCACGATGGTCTCACGAAGCAATCCGGGCGGGAGAACGGGCAAGAGGGGCGCGATCGCGCAGGATGTTCACGCCCTGCACGTCGCCTCTTCTCCCGCCGGATGCGTTTGCGCAAGGGCGCGCGGGCGGTCCCCGCGCAGTTCGCTTGCGACCGTGGCGTTCAGAGCGTGACGAGGATCTTGCCGAACACCTTGCGCGACTCGAGCCGCTCCAGCCCTTTCGCGAAATCGCCGAGCGGCAGCACGGTGTCGACCACCGGATTCATCCCGTCCGCCATCTTGGCGAGCGCGTCGCGGATGTTGGCGATGCGGCAGCCGAACGAGCCGGTGATGCGGTATTGCTGCTGGAACAGCTGCATCAGGTTCATGGTGGTGGAGACGCCGGAGGTCGACCCGCAGGTGACGAGCCGCCCGCCGCGCTTGAGGCAGAGGAGCGAGCCGTTCCAGGTCTCGGGGCCGACATGCTCGAAGACCACGTCGACGCCCTTGCGCTTCGTGGCCTTGCGCACCTCGCCCTCGAAGCGCTCGGTCCGGTAGTTGATGACGTGGTCGGCGCCGAGGGCCTTCGCCTTCTCGCCCTTGGCGTCGTCGCCCACGGTGGTGAACACCGTGCAGCCGATTGCCTTCGCCATCTTGATCGCCGTTGTGCCGATGCCCGACCCCCCGGCATGGACCAGGATGGTCTCGCCGGGCTCGAGCTTCGCGTTGTCGAACAGCATGTGCTGCACCGTGCCGAAGGCGATCGGCGCGCAGGCGGCGTCGGTGAAGCTGACCGTGCCCGGCACCCGCACCACCAGCCGGGCCGGCAGGTTGACGTATTCCCGGGCGAAGCCGTCGACGTGGAAGCCGAGCACCCCGCCGACGTCCTCACAGAGGTTGTCGCGGCCCTGGCGGCAGGCGCGGCATGTCCCGCAGGTCAGCGCGCCGTAGGGCGCAACCTTGTCGCCGACCTCGAGGCCCTCGACGCCCTCGCCGAGCGCCGCGATCTCGCCGGCGGCCTCGGCCCCGACGGTGAGCGGCAGCTTGCGCTTGGCGAAGGCCATGCCGCGAAAGCCCCAGACGTCGATGAAGTTGAGGCCGACGGCGCGCACCCGGATCTGCACCTCGCCGGGGCCGGGGGCGTCCAGGTCCGGGACCTCGGTCAGGCGCAGGTCACGGTCGCCGAAGAGCTGGAGGGCTTTCATACGGTGTTCCTCTGGGCGGGGCTTTCGGCGGAACGTCCGCACATACAAACGGCCCGGGATGCCGACGCATCGATTCGATCTCGGGCAGGCCCGAACATCAACCTCGATCTCGGGCAGGCCCGAGATCGACGGGGCCGTTGATCCATCTCGAATGTTCGACACCGAGCCCAGAGGTCCGGGACCTTGGGCTCGGCGTCGAACATTCGAGAACGGAACCAAAGGTCGTTGTCTTTCGACCGTTGGTATCACTCCGGCGTCAGGTACCGCCGCCGCGCCCAGCCGACGATGGGCCCGAGCTTCACCCGGCACCAGGTCAGGCCGCTCGGGGTCTCGTTGGTGCAGCCGAAGCCGCGCAGGCGCCCGCGGGCCGGGGCCTGCCCGAGGGCCGGCGAATCGGCATCCGGCGCCTCGCGGATGCTGAGCGTGTCGCCCGGGGGCAGCCCCTCGACCCGGAAGATTTCCAGGCGGCCGAAGTCCTGGGCCGAGGCCCAGGCCGGTGCAAGGAGGAGGAGTGCCGCCGCCGCGGCGGCGCGCACGAGAGGGTGCCGCATGGTTCGCTTCGTCAGGTGCGGTGGATGCCCATCATCGCGGTGAGCCCGCCATCCACCGGCAGCACCGCGCCGGTGATGTAGCCCGCCCCCGGGCTCAGCAGGAATGCGACGAGATCGGCCACCTGCGCCGGTGCGGCGAAGCGCCCGGCCGGGATCTGCCTCTCCATGCCGGCGCGGTGGGCGGCATAGGGTGCCATCATGTCGGTGTCGATGAAGCCCGGGGCCACCACGTTGACGGTGACGCCGCGGCGCGCCGATTCGATGGCGAGCGTGCGACAATAGGCGATCAGCGCGCCCTTGCTCGCCGCGTAGGCCGCGTTGCCCGGATTGGCCTGGAGCGCCGCCACCGAGCCGATCGCCACGATGCGCCCGGCCTTCGCCCGGGTCATCGGCCGCACCAGCGCCTTGGCGAGGCGGGTCAGCGACCAGAAATTGACCTGCATCGCGCTTTCCGCGCGGTCCTGGTCGAGTACCGCCGCGAGGCTGTCGCAGGGCTGGCCGGCATTGTGGACGAGGCCGAACAGCGCCTCGCCCTCCATCACGGCGCAGAAATCGTCGAGCGCCGCCTTGTCCGACAGGTCGAGCGGATGGGGCCGCATCCGCTGCGCCGGATAGAGGGCGGTGAGCTCCAGCGCCAGCGCCTCGGCCGCCTCCTGCGAGCCCCGATAGGTGAAGTCGACGTCGTGGCCGGAGGCCGCGAGCGCCCTCACGATCGCGGCGCCGAGGCCCCGCCCGCCCCCGGTGACGAGGACGCGCCGGTTGTGCACGAGCCCGCTCATGCCGGCTCCGCCCCGAATACTAGGCAGGTATTCTGGCCGCCGAAGCCGAAGGAGTTCGACAGCACCGTCGTCACCGGCACGTCCCGGGCGGCGGTGACCACGTCGAGGGGGATCGCAGGATCGGGGATCGCGTAGTTCAGGGTCGGAGGCACCCGGCCATGCGCGATGGTGAGGAGCGAGAACGCCGCCTCGACCGCGCCGGCGGCGGTGAGCGTGTGGCCGATCATCGACTTGTTGGAGGAGATCGGCACCGAGCGCATCCGCTCGCCGAACACCGCGAGGCAGCCCATCGCCTCCATCTTGTCGTTCTCCGGCGTGCCGGTGCCGTGGGCGTTCACCGTGTCGATCCGGTCGGGATGCAGGCCGGCATCGTCCAGCGCCGCCCGGATCGCCGCGATGATCGGCGCGCCGTCGGGGCTCGAACGGGTGCGGTGGAAGCCGTCGCCCTTCTCGCCGCAGCCGAGCACGTAGCCGAGGATGCGGGCGCCGCGGGCGCGGGCCCGGGCCGCGTCCTCCAGCACCAGGGCGGCGGCGCCCTCGCCCATCACGAAGCCGTCGCGGTTCTTGGCGAAGGGCTTGGAGGCGGCTTCCGGCGGGTCGTTCTGGGTCGAGAGGGCGGAGAGCAGCGAGAACCGGATCAGCGATTCCGGGTTCACCGAGCCGTCGGTGCCGATGCAGAGCGCCGCCTCGACCTCGCCGCGCCGGATCGCCTCGACGCCGAGCTGGATCGCGGTCGCGCCCGACGAGCAGGCGGTCGAGAGCGAGATCGGCGAGCCCCTTGTGCCGAAACGGTCGGCGATGCGGTCGGCCACCGTGCCGAAGATGAACAGGTCGTGCCAGTCGTCGAAGCGCCGGCTCGCGGCGGCCCTCAGCAGGTCGGCATAGGTCACGTCCCCGTTGGTCGCCGCGGCCTCGGCCAGCGCCTGGCGCTGCGGCCACTCGATCTCGACCGGCGGCACCGCCATGAACAGCGCGCCCGGAAAGTCGCCCGAGAGGCCCGACTGCCCGACGGCCTCATCGGCGGCAGCCTCGGCGAAACGCTGGGAGAGGAGCGGCGCCACCATCGGGTCGGCGGCGATGAAATCCACCGTGCCGGCGATGCGGGTGCGCAGCCCCTCGGTCGGGAAGCGGGTGATGGCGTGGATGCCGGAACGCCCCGCCGTCAGGGCGGCCCAGTTGTCGGCGACCCCCTGGCCGAGGGAGGTCACCACCCCGATGCCGGTGACCGCCACCAGCGGGCGGCCCATCGCGTCGCGGTCGCGGCTCATCGGCCTTCCCCTGCGGTGGTGAGGCGCAGCACGCCCTCGCCCCGGCGATGGCCGACCGCCGTGACGGCGACCTCGCGCGCCTCGCCCGCCGCCACGAGCGCGGTCGCGAGGGCGGCGCCGAAGGGGGCGGCGGCTTCCAGCGTGTGGCCGGTGAGGTCGCCGAGCGCCCGGACCGGCGCCTGCGGCGCGATGGTCCCCAGGGCGTCGCGCTCCTCGCCGGTGATGCCGGCGCAGCCGGTGGCGGCCGAGATCACCGCATCGGGTTTGCCGAGGCCCGCCTTGCCCCAGAGGCCGGTCAGGCTCCGGGCGACGCTGCCGGGGGCACGTCGCGTGCGGTCGCTCGCCACCGCGTCGAGCCGGGCGAGCGCCCGGGCGCCGCGGTCCCTCGCGTGCTCCTCCGCCTCCAGCACCAGGAAGGCGGCGCCGGAGCCGAGGATGAAGCCGGGCGCGTCGCCGCGCTCGAAGACCGGGCGGTAATCGGGCTTGCTCAAGTAGCCGCCCATCTCGTGGATCAGCAGCACGTCGGCCCGCTCGGCATTGTACGAGCCGCCGACGAGGACGATGTCGAGCTGGCCGGCGGCGATGCGTCCTTGAGCGATGCGCAGCGCATCCACCCCGCTCGACTCCTCGCCCATGAAGGTGCGCGAGGCGCCGGTGACGCCATGCACGATGGCGATGTTGCCGGCGAGCAGGTTCGAGAGCTGCGCCAGGAAGAGCGTCGGCCGCAGGTCGTTCTGCAGGCGCTCGTTGAGGTAGAGGCCTGGATCGGCGGCAGCGCGCAACCCGGTGAGGATCTGGCCGTCGACCGCGTAGTCGCGCTCGCCGCCGCCCGCCGCCACGACGAGATGCATGGCGGCCTTCAAGTCCGCATCCGCCTTCGCGCCGGCCGCGTCGAGGGCGAGCCCGGCGGCGTAGACGCCGAGCCGCTGCCACGGTTCCATCTGCCGCTGGTCGGATTTCTTCGGGATTTGCCCGTCGAGGGTGAGGGGCGCGACCGGATGCACCGGGTACGGCGCGAAGGTCTCGGAATCGGTGCGGGGCGCCTCGCCGGAGCGGTAGGCCGCGAGATGCGCCTCGACGCCCTCGCCGGCGCAGGAGACGAGCCCGAGGCCCGTGACGACCACCGGTCTCATCGCGCGTCCGCTCCGTCGAGGAGGCCGATCCGGGCGGCGCGCTCGCGCATCGGCGCGTCGAGTCCCTCCGGGAACGGCATGGTCTTGAACCGCAATTCGGCGTTGCAGAGCGGCTTGCCCTCGGCCCGGATCGCCGCCTTGGTCACGGCGTATCCCGAGCCGTCATGCTCCAGGCTCGCCTCGACCTCCAGCACGGCCCCGGGGCCGACGAAGGAGCGGAAACGCGCCTTGTCGACGCCCATCAGGAACGGCATGTGGCTGAACGACGCACGGGCGAGCAGCAGGTAGCCGGAGGCCTGCGCCATCGTCTCGGTGAGGAGCACGCCCGGCACCAGGGGGTGCCCGGGAAAATGTCCCTCGAAGACCGGGCTCGCCGTCGGCACGGTGGCCAGGGCCGCGATGCGCCCCTCGGCGCGGTCGAGGCTCACGACCCGGTCGATCATGTCGAAATATTCGAGGCGCATCCTGGCGGCCGCCTAAACCCGGATCAGACCTTGGCGGCCTTCTCGGCCACCAGGCCGTCGATGCGCTCGCAGAGGTTCTTCAGCACGAAGTACTGCTCGGCGGGAACCTTGCCCTCGTTGACCTCCTGGGTCCACTGCTCGAGGGGCAGCTTGATCCCGAAGGTCTTGTCGATCTCGAAGGCGATGTCGAGGAAGGCCAGGCTGTCGATGCCCAGATCGTCGATCGCGTGGCTCTCCGGCGTGATCTTCTCGCGCGGGATGTCGGCGACGTCGGCGATGATGGTGGCGACGCGGTCGAAGGTGTCGGACATGGACGTGCAGCCGTCTTCCTGCTGAGGTCTAGGCTCGAACGGCGCGACCTCCGGGCACCGCCCGCGCCCCGGCCACGAAACCGCCTACCCGAAACGGGTCCGCCGGGCCTCAGCCCGGTCGAGGGGCCCGCATACACGAGGGGGGCCGGGCCGGCAACCGCGCGGCGTTTCCGCGGCCGTCCCCTGCCCTAGGTCAGGTCGGATGACGCGCCCGCGGCGACGCGGGAAGGATGAAACCGGCATGGAACACGTGAAGCCCCCGACCGGACCGGAGCCCGGAGCCGTGCCCGCCCCCGCGACCGGCACCTCCGCCCTCGCCCGCGCGGGACTCGTCGTGGCGCTCGCCGCCCTCGGGATCTGGGTGCTGCATCCCTTCCTGCCGGCCCTGGTCTGGGCGGTGATCCTGGCGATCGCCCTCTGGCCCCTGCGCGAGCGGCTGGTGCGCCTGAAGCCGCCGGGCCGGCACAACGTCCTGTGGCCGGCCCTCCTCACGCTCGCGGTCGCCCTGGTGATCCTGGTGCCGCTGGTCGTCGTCGCCATCCAGGCGGCGCGGGAGGCGCACGACGCGGTCGCGTTCTGGCGCCAGATCGAGGAGCAGGGCTGGCCGGTGCCGGATTTCGTCTCCCGCCTGCCCTTCGGGGCGGCGCAGGTCGCGGCCTGGTGGCAGGAGAACCTGAGCCATCCGCAGGGCTCGTCCGAGGTGCTCAAGCGGGTCGACCAGTCGATCAACCACTCGTCGCTGGTGGGGTTCGGGCGCACCTTCGGCAGCCAGATCGTCCACCGGGCGGTTCTGTTCGGCTTCACGCTCCTGACCCTGTTCTTCCTCTTCCGCGACGGTCCGGCCGTGGCCGCGCAGGGGCTGTCGGCGGCGCGCCGGCTGTTCGGTCCCCGGGGCGAGCGGGTGGCGCGCCAGATGGTGGCCTCGGTTCACGGCACCGTCGACGGCCTGGTGCTGGTCGGCCTCGGCGAGGGGTTTCTGCTCGGCGTGGTCTACTTCTTCGCCGGCGTGCCGCACCCGGTGCTGCTCGGCGCCCTCACGGCGCTCGCCGCCATGATCCCATTCGGGGCCCCGGTCGCCTTCGGGCTCGCGGCCGTGCTGGCCGCGGCGCAGGGCGGCGTCACCGCGGCGATCGT